>DASVWS010000156.1:0-28395 GCA_036393095.1 Gemmatimonadaceae bacterium
CGCGAGGACCGCGGCGAGATCGAAGCCGCGCGCGGGAAGGCGCTGCCCGCGCTGGTGACCCTGGACGACATTCGCGGCGACCTGCAGATGCACAGCACCGACAGCGACGGGCGCGCGTCGCTGGAGGAAATGGCCGAGGCCGCCGAGGCGATGGGATACGAGTACATCGCGATCACCGACCACGGCCCGATGCTGCGCATGGTGCAGGGACTCGACGACGCGGGGTTCCGGCGCCAGCGCAAGAAGATCGACAGGCTCAACGCGCGGCTGCGCAAGCTCACCGTGCTCGCCGGCGCCGAGGTGGACGTTCACCCCGATGGGACGCTCGATCTCAGGGACGACACGCTCGCGGCGCTGGACATCGTGTTCGTCGCGCTGCACGCCAAACTCGACCTGGCGCCGGACAAGCAGACGGAGCGCGTGCTGAAGGCGCTCTCGCATCCGCACGTGGACGTGTTCGCGCATCCCACCGGCCGCCTGATCAACGGCCGCCGTGGCGCGCAGTTCGACTTCGACCGCGTCGTCAAGGCGGCGGTGGACCACGGGGTGATGCTCGAAGTCGATGCGCAGCCGGAGCGGCTGGACCTCGACGACGTCTCGGTGCGCGCCGCGATCGCCGCCGGCGCGCGCATCGTCGTCGACACCGACGCACACGCGCCGGCCGAGCTGCGGTTCATGCGCTGGGGCGTGGACCAGGCGCGGCGCGGTTGGGCCGCGAACGCCGACGTCGCGAACACGCGCCCCCTGTCGCGCTTCCTGAAGTTCCTCCACGCCGCGCGCTGACTTCGCGCCCGACAGGCATCAGGAGCAGAGGGAACGGCAAATGATACGGATGGTCCGGATGAGACGGATCTGACCCCTGAGGTTTCACGGAGGAGATCTGTCGGTCAGGCGCGTCGGCGCTCGCCCTGAAGCCCGCTACTGGCAATCCGTTTCGTCCGGCAGTGTCCGTCTCATCTGCCGTTCTCACTTCTTGATGCCCGCCTTGCGCAAGAGCGCCAGGAATTCGCGCTCGCTCATCTCGCGGACTCCGTACGTACGCGCCTGATCGAGCTTCTCGCCCGGCGACTCGCCGACGACCACGAAATCGATGCCGGGGCCCACGCGCTCGCCTACCCGGCCGCCGATCGACTCCGCCAGCTTTCTCGCCTCGGGGCGCGTCAGCGACGAGAGCGCTCCCGTGAACACCAGCCGCTGGCCCGACAGCGGCCCGCGCTGCTTCGCCTCGCCCGTCACCACGACGCCGGCCTTCAGCAACGCATCGATCACCCGTTTCGTGCGCGGGTCGTGAAAGAACGCATATACGTCGGCGGCGCGCTTCTCGCCCAGCCGCGGCGTCTTCGCCAGCGCCTCCTGCCCGGCGCGGCGGAGCGCGTCGAGCGTGCCGAACTCGTCGGCGAGGTCGCGGGCCACGGTGATGCCGATGCCGGGAATGCCGAGCGCGTACAGGAACCGGTGCAGCTCCAGCGTGCGCGCCGCCGCGATCTGCCGCACGAGCTTCTCGGCGGACTTCTCGGCGAACCCCTCGAGTTTCCGGAGATCGTCCGCCGTGAGCGCAAACAGGTCGGCCGGCTCGTGCACCAGCCCGTGGTCCACCAGCGCGTTGGCCGTCTCCTCGCCGATTCCCTGGACGTCGAGCGCTCCCTCCGACGCGAAGTGCTGCAGCGATCGCTTGAGCTGCGCGGGGCACCCGAACCGGTTGGGGCACGACGTCATCGGCCCCTCGGCCACCACGCGCGTGCCGCAAGCAGGACACCGTGCCGGCATCCGGAAGGGCGCACGCCGAGCCCCGCCCTTCCGGCGCAGCACCTCGACGATTTCAGGGATCACGTCGCCCGCGCGATAGACGCGCACCGTGTCGCCCACGCGGATGTCGCGCTTCTTCACCTCCGACGCATTGTGCAGCGTGGCGCGTGAGACGGTCACGCCGCCGACTTCCACCGGCCGCAGCAGCGCCACCGGCGTGAGCAGCCCCGTGCGTCCCACCTGCACGGTGATGTCCTCGACGCGGGTGACCTCGACGCGCGGCGGGAACTTGTAGGCCAGCGCCCAGCGCGGGTGGTGCCCGGTGGAGCCGAGCCGGCGGCGCGCCGCCAGATCGGTCACCTTGATCACGATGCCGTCGATCTCGTAGCCCATCCGGTCGCGGCGTCCGGCCATCGCCGCGTGATACCGCTCGATGGCGCGCACGCTGCGCCCCGTTTCCGTGTAATCGGTGGTGCGCAGTCCCCAATCGCGCAGCGCCGCGAGCGCCGCCTCGTCGTCGTCGAACTCGGCGCCGTCCACGGCGAGGATCTCGTAGGCGATGAACCGCAGGGGACGCTCGGCCGTGATCCGCGGGTCGAGCTGGCGGAGCGATCCCGCCGCGGCGTTGCGCGGATTGGCGAACGGCTCCTCGTCCCGCTGCACGAGCTGCCGGTTGAGCCGCTCGAAGCCGTGCAGCCCCATCATGATCTCGCCGCGCAGCGAGAGATAGCGCGGCACCGGCCGGCTGCCGGAGCGCAGCGTGAGCGGCACGGACGGGATCGTCCGCACGTTCGCCGTCACGCCCTCGCCCTCGATGCCGTTGCCCCGGGTCACGCCGCGGACGAGGCGCCCCCGTTCGTATACGAGTTCCATGGAGGCGCCATCGAGCTTCGGTTCCAGCAGGTAGCGCAGCCCCGTGCCCAGCGCCTGGCGCATGCGCTCGTCCCAGCGCGCGACGTCGCCGGGTTCGCGCGTCGAATCGAGGCTGATCATCGGCGCCGCATGGCGCAGGGTTTCGAATTCGCTGCTGGGCCGCCCGGCCACCCGCTGCGTGGGCGAGTCGGGGGTGACGAGTTCGGGATGGGCGGCCTCGAGCGTTCGCAGCCGCGCGATGAGCCGGTCGTAGGCGTCGTCCGAGATGGCGGGCCGGTCGCGCACGTAGTACAGGTAGTCGTGGCGGCGGATCTGCTCACGCAGCCGTTCGGCCTCGGCGCGGAGATCGCGCGTGCGAGCGGGCATGGGGGCCTCGACGGAACCGGGTGACGCGGGCGGCGGGTCTCCGATGGAATCTGAGCGAAGACCCGCGCGGGCGCGAGCGAACGTTCCCACACGAATCGCGCGTCTGCGGTTCCGATTGGTGGCGATGTGCGCTATATTGTATAAGCGTCTGCACCTCACTCTGGGAAACGAATCCCCGCGAGGCCCGCGCAGCGCCCATGCGACGACACGTCCCTTCACCGTCCGGACCTCTGCCGTCGCGTCCCGTCTTCGGAGGTTTCTTTTCGGGAGGACCACCCCATGAGCACCCCCAGCACGAACGAGCACGTCGAATCCGTGCTCCGCAAAGCCGGCCGCGAGCGGCGTCGCGTCCGGGCCACCTACCGGTTCCACGGCGAATCCGGCGTGCGAGAAGTCGAGCGCCACTGGGAACCCTACGCCATCCGCGACGGCCACGCCGTCGTGTTCTCGTACTTCCGCAACGAATTCCGCACGGTGCCGCTGAAGCACATCGTGAACGTCGAGATTCACGAGCGCGAATTCGAACCGCGACGACCCATCGAGTTGTAACGCCGACACCCCCGGCGGCGCGCGGCGGGCTGCGCGAGGCCGCGCCATGACCGGCGTCCACGGGGCCGCCGGCGCCGCCACCGCGGAACGACCGTGGCACACGCGTCCCGTCGCCGACGTCCTGCGCGCGCTCGAGTCCGGCGCCGAAGGACTCGCCGGCGCGGCCGCCGCCGCGCGGCTCGCCGCGTATGGACCGAATGCCATCGAGGCCGAGCCCGAAGCACCCTGGTGGCGCCTGCTGCTCGGCCAGTTCCGCGATCCGCTGATCTACATTCTGCTCGCCGCGGCCGCGGTGAGCGCCGTGCTCCGCGACTTCAACGACACGGCGGTGATCCTCGCCGTCGTCGTGCTCAACTCGCTCATCGGGTTCGTCCAGGAGTACCGGGCCCGCAAGGCGATGCGCGCCCTCATGCAGCTCGCGTCGCCGGCGGCCGTGGTGGTGCGCGGCGGCCGCCAACTGGCCGTGCCGAGCGCCGAGCTGGTGATCGGCGACCTCGTCGTCCTCGCGGCGGGCGCCCGCGTTCCCGCCGACCTGCGTCTCGTGCGCGTGCGCCATCTGGCGATCGACGAGTCGCTGCTCACGGGCGAGTCGGCACCGGTGGAGAAGATCACCGACGCGCTGGACGACGTCTCGCTGATGCCGGGCGACCGGATCAACATGGCGTTTGCCGGCACCGCGGTGGCCCATGGTGGGGGGCACGGCATCGTGGTCCGCACCGGCGCCGCCACCCAGTTGGGCCGGTTGGCCGAAGCCGTGCGCACCACGCGGCACGAGGCGACCCCTCTGCAGGAGTCCTTCGCCCGGTTCGGACGCCGGGTGGGACTGGGCATCGTCGCGCTCGCGGCCGTGGTCATGGTTGTAGGCCTCGCCCGGGACATGGCGCCGGCCGACGTCTTCCTCACCGCCGTCGCCATGGCGGTGTCGGCGATTCCGGAAGGACTCCCCGTGGTGCTCACGGTGACGTTCGCCATCGGCGCGCGCCGGATGGCGCGCCGCCGCGCCATCATTCGCGCGCTCCCCGCCGTGGAGACGCTCGGCAGCACCACGGTGATCGGATCCGACAAGACGGGCACGCTGACGAAGAACGAGATGACCGTGCGCAGCATCTGGGCCGGCGGACGGCGCTACGACGTCCCTGCCGGCGCCCCCGACGACGCGCCGTTCCAGGGGCCCGACGGCCCGGCGAACTGCGCCGACGAGCCGGCGCTGCTGGCCACCCTGCGCATCGGCGTGCTCGCCAGTGAAGTCGATGCCGGCGGCGGAATCACCGCCGACCCGATGGAGCTGGCGCTGCTCGCGGTGGCCGAGCGGCACGGCGTGTCACCGGCGCTGCTGCAGCAGGCGTACCCGGAGCGCGACGTGCTGCCGTTCGAGCCGGAGCGGCGGTTCATGGTGTCGTTGCGTGAGACGGACGACGGCCTGATCGAGCACCTCAAGGGCGCTCCCGAAGTGGTGCTGGCCCGATGCACGCGGCGGCGCGGGGCCGCGCTCGAGGAGCCGCTCGATCGCGAAGCCGCCGAGGCAGCGGCGAAGGACCTCGCCGTCGAGGGGCTGCGCGTGCTGGCCATGGCCTATCGGCCGGCCCCGGACGACCGCATATCGCTCGCGTCGCTGCACGAAGGCTTCGTGTTCGCGGGACTCGTCGGCCTCGAGGATCCGCTGCGCGCCGAAGCGGCCGCGGCGGTGCAGAGCGCGCGGGACGCGGGCATTCGCGTTCTCATGATCACCGGCGACCACGCCGACACGGCGCGTGTGATCGGCCGGCGGCTCGGACTCGGCGACGACGTGTTGTCCGGCCGTGAACTCGACGGCATGACCGCCGACGCGCTGGCGCACGCCCTCGGCAGCGTGAACGTCTACGCCCGCGTGGCACCCGAACACAAGCTGCGGATCGTCGAGCAGCTCAAGGCGCGCGGCGAGGTGGTGGCGGTTACGGGCGACGGCGCCAACGACGCCCCGGCGCTGCGGGCCGCGCACCTGGGCATCGCCATGGGCGCGCGCGGATCGGACGTGGCGCGCGAAGCCGCGGACATGGTGCTCGCCGACGACAACTTCGCCACGATCACCGCAGCCATCGAACAGGGGCGCGTCGTGTTCGCGAACGTCCGCAAGGCGACCTTCTTTCTCCTCTCGACCGCCGTCGCCGAGATCGCCGTGATCCTCGGGGCGCTCGCGGCGGGCTGGCCGCTGCCCTTGCTGGCCGCGCAGATCCTCTGGATCAACCTCGTCACCGACAGTCTCGAGGTGATGGCGCTGGCGTTCGAGACAGGCGAGCCGGAGCTGCTCACCCAGCCCCCGCGTCGACGGGAAGAGGGCGCGCTCACCGGAGTGCTGTACCTGCGGCTGCTGGGCGTGGGCGCGGTGCTCACCGCGGGCACCTTCGGGACGTTCTGGTGGACGCTGGACTCCACGGGTGACCTGGCGCTGGCCCGCACCGCCGCGCTCACCCAGATGGTGGTGTTCCAGTTCTATCACGTCTTCAACTGCCGCTCGCTGCACCGCTCGGTGTTCCGCATGCCGGCGTGGACGAACCCGTTCCTGCTCGTGAGCACGATCGCCGTGGCCGCGGCACAGGTGGCGGCCGTCTACACGCCGGCGCTCCAGCGCATGCTCCGCACCGCGCCGCTCACGGGGGCGCAGTGGGGCACGATCCTCCTCGTGGGGTTGGCGGTGATCGCGGGCGGCGAAGCGGACAAGGCCGTGCAGCGGCTGCGGACGCGTCGGGGCCGGAGGACGAGCGGTGGTGGTTGAGGGGCGGTGCCCTCTGCTCTCGACCCTCTGCTCTTCACCCGCGACTCTCTACTTCCCGCCCCCGAGCTTCCTCGCGAAGAACTCCGCCGCCGCCGAGTCCACCCGCACCCAGTCGTGCCCGCCCAGCATGTGGTGCGTGTCGTCGGGAATCACGAACTCCTCGAACGGCACGTGCGCCAGGCGGAGGCGCTGGATGAGATCGACCATCTGGCTGAACCGCACGTTGCGGTCGTCGTCGGCCTGGATCACCAGCACCGGCGACTTCCAGGTGGCGATCGCCGACACCGGCGACGACGCCCACGCGATGCGGAGCGCCCGCGCGGCGTCGGGGGCCTTCTCGTAGCGGTCGTTCGACAGCAGCCCGCGGGCGCGCTCCGCCGTCCAGTCGTGCACACCGCTGATGTCCACGCCCGCCGCGAACAGATCGGAGTTGTGCGACAACGCCATCGCGGTGAGGAATCCGCCATACGAGCCGCCGTATATGCCGATGCGCGCCGGGTCGACCTGCGGCAGCGAGCGCAGATAGAGCGCCGCGGCCTTCACGTCCTGATACTCCGACGCCCCCTGGGGACCCGCGTGCGCCGGATGCTGGAACTCCCGGCCGTACCCGATGCCCAGGCGATAGTTCACGGAGAGCACGATGTAGCCGCGGCTCGCCAGGTACTGGTTGAGCGCGTACCCGTTCGCGTAGTAGTCGCTGTAGTGCCAGCCGAGCAGCATCTGCCGCGGCGGTCCGCCGTGCAGATAGACGATCGCCGGCCGGCGCCCGGCGCGCGCCCCGGAGGCGGAACCGGCGTCGAAGAGCTGCCCGTGAATCCGGAATCCACCGGCGGAGACGAACACGACTTTCTTCGGGATCACGAGCTGCGCCGCCGGGAAGTCGGCCGGAATGCGTTCGGCGCCCACGAGCTGCGGCGCGCCGCCCGCCGCCGGCATGACCGCCGGCACCGGCGGCCGCTTCGCCGTGGCCGAGATGAACGCGATCGTCGAGCCGTCGCCCGTCACCACGGGTGTCCACTCGAGGCCGGCGCCCGGAGTCAGCACGTCGGGTGCGGCGCGGTCTACCGGCACCTTCACGAGGTGGCGCCGGTCGTCGTCGTTGGCATCGGGACCGTCGTTCGCGCAGAACACGAGATAGCGTCGGTCGGGACTCATCGTGATGTACTCGGCCATCCAACGGCCCGGCGTGAGCAGCATCGGTTCGCCGCCGGCGGCGGGGATCGAATACAGATGCGGCCACCCGTCCAGCTCGGCGAGGAACACGATGCGGTCGCCCGCCGCCCAGTGCAGATTCGCGCCGCCCTGCGTGCGGGCGGGCGAGCCGCGCAGCGTATGCGGCGCGGTCCACAGGGCGTGGCCCACGCCCGTGTTCGCGTCGGCGATCCAGATCGCCCACGGTTCGGGGTGCGGCACCAGCACCGAGTCGGGGGGACCGCCGGCGCCGGGCCGGCGCACGAACGCGATGTGCGTCCCATCGGGCGACCACACCGGGCTGGCATCGCGCGAGGTCGACGGCGCCATCCAGCGAATGGACGTGGAGTCGTTGGTGAAGACGCCGACGAGCGCGTGATCGCCGCGGTTCGACACGAACGCAAGGCGCGAGCCGTCCGGCGACCAGGTGGGATCGGATGCGCCGGCATCGACGCTGAACATCTGCCGGGCGGGCGCCGAGCCGTCGATGGGCGCGGTCCAGATTTCGTGGTTGCGTTCGAACGCGATCACGCCGCCGGCCGGTGAGATCGTCGGCCGGTCGCCTTCGGCGATGAGCACCGGCGTGCCGCCGGCGAACGGCACGCTCCAGATCTGAATCTTGTGCGCCTTCGGATCCGAGAGCGGATTGGGCGAAGCGCCGGTCCAGTTGCCGCCGTGATCGCCCCCGCGCACGTAGACGACGTACTGTCCGTCGGGAGAGATCGATACGCTCGTCAGCTCCTGTCCGTCGTCACGACCGTAGTGCGTGAGCGGCCGGGCGGCGAACGCCGGCCCTTCCGCCACGAACAGGTTGCGGAGTCCCTGCTCGTCGAGCGCCCACGCGATGCGGGTTCCCGCCGGCGCCGCGGTGAGCTGCGTGGGGAAGGGATAGCTCTTGACCTGGCGCAGCGTGAAGCCGCCGCGCGCCGCCTGCGCGCGCGCCGTGGACGCCGCGAACGCGAGAACGGCCATGACGGCCGCCGTGCGCCACGAGCGGAATGAACGAACGAACATCGCTGGACTCCGAAGGCAGGGGTTGGGAGCGTGCGCTGCCAATCGTCGCCCTGCGCACCAGCCCGCGCAACCGCCCGGCGCTGCGGGGGCGCCGCCGGTCAGGCCGGAGTTGGTGGCGCCAGCTCGGACAACCGATCGAGCACGCGGACGCCGGCCGGCGCCAGTTCCCTGGCCAGGCCGGCGGCGCCCGATCCGCCCACGACGACGTCGACGCCGGCCGGAAGGCGCCCGCGAACGGTTTCGAGGTCGGCGACGAGCTGCCGGCGATCCGCCGGCGCGACGACGCTCAGCGCCACGACCCGCGCGCTCACCGCGACCGCCGCCTCGCTGATGTCGGCTGCTGGAAGATCGGCGCCGAGGTAGGTCACCGCCCATCCGTGCGCGAGCGCCACCGCGGCCGCGAACAGCGCGCCCACTTCGTGCCGCTCGCCGGCCAGCGTGGCCACGACCATCGCCGGCGCATCGGCCGGCGCCGTTCCCATGCCCATCGCACCGATGATCACGCGGCGCACCGTGGAGGTCGCCAGGTGCTCCTGCGCCACCGTGATCCGCCCCGCGTGCCATTCGTCACCGACGCGGCGGAGCAGCGGCGCGCCGATCGCGGCGATGAGATTCACGAGCCCCAACTCGGCGAGCGCGCGCCTGAGCTGCCACTCGAGCCCCGCACCGTCGAACGCCCGCACATGGGCGAGCGCGCGCGTCACCGCTTCGCTTCCCGATGCCACGTCGGCCGATTCGCCGACCTCCAGGCGCGCGCGCGCGGCTGCGTCTTCCTCGACCATCCGCGCGAGCTCATCGGTGGACAGTCCCACGACCTGAGAAATGCCGCGGCCGGGGATCGTGGCCAGTCGGAGGAGCCGGAGGCGTTCGATGTCGTCGTCGGAATAGAGGCGCTGGCGCCCCTCGGAGCGGTCCGGCGCGACGGCACGGTACCGGCGCTCCCAGACGCGAAGGACGTCGGGGGTGAGCCCGGTGCGTTCCGCGGCTACCCCGATCGGGTGCTTGGGATCGGTCGACTTTCTGGAATCCGGCATGGGGCAATTCTGCCTGTTTGTCTATGCTATGTCAATGCTATAAATTGGACATAATCTTGACAAATCAGCACTATCAGCCCAATTTATTGGACACGGCATGGACAGAAGGACGCTGTCGGAGTTCCATGTCGTCAGCGCGATCAACACCAGCCCTGGACGGGACCTCGTGAGCACCGCAATTCATGCCGGTACGCTGAGAACCTTCGTCGGTGCCCTGAAGCAAGCCGATCTCGTGAACACGCTCGAGGGACGGGGGCCGTTCACGGTGTTTGCGCCGACGGACGACGCCTTCGCGCGCCTCCGTAACAGCCCGATGGGATCCATGATCACGAACCGCGACCGGCTGGCCGAGGTGATCACCCATCACGTGGTCCCGGGACGGTTGCTGGCCTCCGAGTTCATGGACCAGGGCGCCATGGCCGCGACCACGTTCAGCGGCGATACGCTTCGCATCGAGAGCCAGGACGGGAAGGTGATGGTGAACGGTGTCGAGGTGGTCGAGGCTGATATTCAGGGATCGAACGGGGTCATTCACGTCATCAACGGAGTCCTTGTGCCCGAGGGGTAGGGGTGGGGCTGCGGTTTCTATAGAATTCGGGGGTGGCCATTCCGTTGGATTGCGGAATGGCCACCCCTCTGATTTTGTCAGGCTTTGCCCGACATGCGCTCGGGCGGTTGCCGATGGCGATGCAGAATGCCGAGCCTTAGCATCAGCTTGTGTTTGCGGGGCTTTCCACACATCCCGGACCCATGGTGACTGCAAAATCTGAGTTGGCGATCGAGGCCCAGGGTGTCGCGCGGCGGTTCGGCGCGCGGTGGGTGCTCCGGGGGGTATCGATCGAGCTCGGGCCCGGTGAAATCGTTGGACTGCTGGGCGCCAACGGCAGCGGCAAGACCACGCTCCTCCGCATCTTCGGCACGCTGCTCAAGCCGACGGCGGGCGCCGCCCGCATCTACGGACACGACGTGACCCGGGAGACGGACGCCGTGCGCTCGGAGCTCGGATTCATGGCGCACACGCCGGGACTGTACGACGATCTCACGGCGCGGGAGAACCTCCGGTTCAGCGCGATGATGCTCGGGCTCCCCGAGGGGAACAATCTCGACGCGGCGCTCGAGCGCGTGGGGCTCGGGCACGTGATCAACGAGCGGGTGCGCGGATTCTCCGCCGGCATGCAGCGCCGGCTGGCGATGGCGCGGCTGCTGCTGCGCCACGCACGCGTGCTGCTGCTGGACGAGCCGTACGCCAATCTCGACACGGCGGGCATCGCGCTCATGAACGAGATCATCACCGAAGCGGGCGCGGCCGGCGGCGCGGCGCTCGTGGTGTTGCACGAGCTGGCGCCGGCGGCGGGCGTGCTGGACCGCACGATCACGATCGTGAACGGGCGCGTCGCCGAGTCGAAGCCGGCCCCGATTCCCCGCGTCCGCATCGTGCCCGGGACACGGGCCGCGGCCACGGCGGGAGGGAGCCGCTGATGGCGTTCCGCGACGACGTGCGCCGCATTCACGCGATCGCGTGGAAGGATCTGACCACGGAGCGCCGCTCCAAGGCCGGATTCAACAGCGTCGCGGCGCTGGGCATCACCATTCTCGTACTGTTCGGCTTCGCGCTCGGGCCCGACGCGCAGGCCCTGCGCGACGCGGCAGCCGGCGCGCTGTGGCTCTCGGCGCTCTTTGCCGGCGTGCTGGCATTCAACCGCAGCTATCAGGTGGAGCTGGAGAGCGGCGCGCTGGACCAGCTGCTCCAGTATCCCGGGCCGCGGTGGGTGATCTATGTGGGAAAGCTGATCGCGAATTCGCTGTTCGTCGGCCTGATGCTGGTCATCGTGGTGGCGGTGGGGATCGCGCTCTTCCAGGTGCGGATCCCGAAGGCGTGGCCGTCGCTGATCGGCGTGTTCGCGCTGGGCGCGGTGGGGCTGGTGGTGCTGGGCACCTTCTACGCCGCGATGGCGAGCCGGAGCCGGGCCCGCGAGGTGCTGCTGCCGCTGCTGCTGTTCCCGATGCTGGTGCCGGTGCTGCTGGCGGCGATCTCGGCGAGCAAGGCACTGCTCGTGGGCGACATCATGCACGAGGCCGGGGCGTGGATCAAACTGCTCGCCGCCTACGACCTGATCTTCCTCGTGGCCACCCTGTGGGCATTCGAATATGTCATCGAAGTCTGAGGCCCTTTCCATGACCAATGACGTGCACACGTTGCAGGTCCCCCGATCGGGCGGCTGGGGGGCGTTCGGCGTGGTGAGCGTGGCGGCGGTCGTCGCCACGCAGGTGTTCGCGTTCCTCACCTCGCCGCCGGACGTCAACATGGGGCAGTTGGAGAAGATCCTGTACGTCCACGTCCCGGCGGCCTGGGTGATGTTTATCTGTTTCGCCGTCGTCCTGGTGTACAGCCTGCGCTTCCTGTGGAAGGGGCGTGAAGAGGACGATCTGCTGGCGGCGGCAGCCGCCGAAGTGGGCGCTATCTTCAATGGGCTCACCCTGATCCTCGGGATGATCTGGGGCAAGCCCGCCTGGGGGGTGTGGTGGGTGTGGGACGCCCGGCTGACGTCCACGCTGGTGCTCTTCCTGGTGTTCGTGGGGTATCTCGCGCTGCGCGCCTTCGTGGAAGATCCGCAGCGGCGCGGGCAGTGGAGCGCCGCGGTGGGAATTCTTGGCGCGCTCAACGTGCCGATCGTCTGGATGTCGGTGACGTGGTGGCGGACGCTCCACCAGATGCCGTCGAGCATGCAGTCGATGGCCAAGATCTACTGGGTGGGGATGTTCGCGAATTTCGGCGCCATGGTGCTGCTCATGGTGTATTTCATCCGGCGCCGGTACGAAGCGGCGGCCATCACGCGCGCGGCGGAGCATGCCGCGCAGGCGGCGGCGCTGGAAGGGAGCGAGTAATGGAAGCATCCAACTGGGCCTTCGTCACCGCCGCCTACGTGATCACGTGGGTGCTGATCGTGGGCTATCTGGCGTACGGGCAGCGCGCGCTCAACCGCGCGCGCGCCGAATACGAGCGAGTCGCGGGCCGCGCGCCCGGTGAAGGAGACGGCGTATGAGCAAGCGCAATTGGGCGATTCTCGTCGCGGTGGTGCTGGTCGCGACCTTCGGGTGGCTGCTCTACGGCGGCCTCAACAAGAACGTGGTCTTCTTCCTCACCCCCAAGGAGCTCCTCGCCAAGGGCGCCGACGGCTACGACGTGCCGGTGCGTCTCGGCGGCATGGTCGTGCCGGGCACCGTGCAGTGGGATGAGAAGACCCTGCACCTGCAGTTCAAGGTGACCGACGACTCGGGTACCGTGCTCGTGCACGAAACCGGGGCCCCGCCGCAGATGTTCCAGCCGGGCATGGGCGTCGTGGTCGAGGGAAAGTTCGGCCGCGACAACGTGTTCCAGGCCACGAACCTGATGGTGAAGCACTCCAACGAGTATCACCCGCCCAAGCCGGGCGAGAAGCCCGAGGAGATGTACAAGACGCTGATCAAGGGGTCCACGCCATGACGGGCATGTTCGCGCACGACGCGCTGCTGGTCTCGCTGTTCGCCGTCCTCTTCGGCGCCGTCATCGGCACGCTGGGCATTCGCGGGCACCGGCAGGATTGGGTGCAGCTCGCCTTCGGCTCGGTGTACGCCAACTTCGTGCTCGTCACGATCGCGACGCTGGCGATGATCTACGCCCTCGTCACGCACGACTACTCGGTGTCGTACGTGGCGCAGGTGGGCAGCAACGAGACGCCGCTCTTCTACACGGTGATCTCCCTGTGGGGCGCCCTCGAGGGCTCGATCCTGTTCTGGGCCTGGGTGCTCGGCGCCTACTCGACGGCGGTCATCTGGATCAATCGCAAGCGCGCCGGCAATCTCGTGCCGTGGGCGGCGGTCACGCTGCTCGTGGTGGCGCTCTTCTTCGCCATCCTGCTCGTGTGGCCGGCGAACCCGTTCCACTCGGTGTTCCCGGTGCCGTCCGACGGCCCCGGGCCGAACCCGCTGCTGCAGAACCACATCCTGATGGCGGTGCATCCGCCGCTGCTCTACCTCGGCTACGTCGGCATGTCGGTGCCGTTCGCGTTCGCGGCCGGCGCCATGTTCTCCGGCGAGGTAGCGTCGGACGACTGGATCAGGATCTCGCGCACCTGGACGATGATCGCCTGGGGCTTCCTGTCGGCGGCGATCATCGCCGGCATGTGGTGGTCGTACGAGGTGCTCGGGTGGGGCGGCTACTGGGCCTGGGACCCGGTCGAGAACGCGTCGTTCCTGCCCTGGCTCACGGCGACGGCCTATCTGCATTCCGTGATGGTTCAGGAGCGGCGCGGCATGCTGAAGCTCTGGAACCTCAACCTGATGGTCGGCACCTTCGTGCTCACCATCCTCGGCACTTTCCTCACGCGGTCGGGCATTCTGAGCTCGGTGCACGCGTTCACCACGGGCACCATCGGCTACTACTTCCTGACCTTCATCGGGATCGTGCTGGTGTGGGCGCTGGCGATGGTGGGCGGCGTGTCCGACAAGCTCAAGACGCGCGGCCACCTCGAATCGGTGACATCGCGCGAGACCGTCTTCCTGTTCAACAACCTGTTCCTCACCGCCTTCATGTTCACGGTGCTGGTGGGCACGCTGTTCCCGCTGGTGGCCGAGGCGCTGCGGGGCGTGAAGGTCACGGTGGGACAGCCGTTCTTCGACAAGATGACGCTGCCGCTGATCTCGGCGCTGATCTTCCTGGTCGGCGTCGGGCCGGCGCTGCCGTGGGGCTCGGCGTCGCGCGACGTGCTCAAGCGCAAGCTGCTGCCCCCCATCGCGGGCGCGGTGGTGATGGGCGCGATCGGCCTCGCGGTCGGCGCGCGCAATCCGTACGCGGTGTTGATCTTCGCGTTCGTGGGCTATTCTGCCTTCGCCAACCTCCGCGAGTACTGGATCGGCATGAAGGCGCGCCACGCGGCGCACGGCGAGAACTGGGGGCTCGCGCTCACGCGGCTCGTGGGCGGCAACCGCCGCCGGTACGGCGGCTACGTGGCGCACCTCGGCGTGCTGCTGGTGGCGCTCGGCATCGCGGCGTCGCAGAGCTTCCGCCGCGAGCGCGAGGCGACGCTCGAGCCGGGCCAGTCGATCACGGTGTCGGGACACACGGCGCGACTCAAGGAAGTGTGGGGCCGGCAGGAGCCGCAGCGAGCGGTCATCGGCGCCACGATGGAAGTGGTGGAGAACGGCAAGGTGGTGGCGACCGCGGATCCGCGGATGAACTTCTATCCCACGCAGTCCGCGCCGGTGCCCACGCCGCAGGTGATCAGCTCGATCAGCGGCGACCTGTACTTCAACCTGATGGCGTTCGACCAGAACGGCTCGCACGCGACGGTGAAGTTGATCGTGCAGCCGCTCGTGCCGTGGATCTGGTTCGGCGGGGGCGTGGTGGTGCTGGGCGCGATCATCGGGGTGTTCCCGAAGCGCAAGCGCCGCACCGTGCCCGCAACGGCTCGACAGCCGGTGCCGGCAGTGCCGTTGCCGCTGCCGACCACTGGAGGAGGCGAAGCATGAACTGGAAGCGTTCGATCATCGCGGCGTTGTTCGCGGTGCCGCTGATCCTGCTGTTCGCGTACGGATTCACCAAGGATCCGAACAACATTCCCTCGCCGCTGCCGGGGCGGATGGCGCCGGACTTCCGGCTGCCGGTGTTCGCGTCGGGCGAACCGCCGACCACGCTGCCGGTGGGCGACACCGTGCATCTCGCGAGCCTGCGCGGCCAGGTGGTGGTCCTCAACTTCTGGGCGTCGTGGTGCCTGTCGTGCCGCGACGAGCACCGGGAGCTGAGCGCGTTCGCGCGTCGCTACGCCGGGAAGCCGGTGCGCTTCCTCGGCGTGCTGTACAACGACTTTCCGGCGCCGGCCATCAACTGGATCCAGGAAATGGGAGGCCAGCAGTACCCGTCGGTGAACGACGCGACCGCACACACCTCCATCGACTACGGGCTGTACGGCGTGCCGGAGACCTATTTCATCGACGGCAACGGGCGCGTGGCGTACAAGCAGACGGGCCCGGTGACCGATTCCATCCTCACGGCGAAGGTCGATTCGCTCATCGCCGCGCTGCCGGCGGCGGCGAAGAGCGGCGCGGCCGCCGATTCGGCGCTGCCCGCGCTGACGCCGGCGCGGACGTCCCCGAAGGGCGCGCCATGAGGCGCCGCTCGCGCTGGGCCATCGCCGCTCCGCTGGTGCTCCTCTCGCTCGCGGCCATGCCGCTCCGCGCGCAGGGGTCGCCGCCGCAGACCGCCGACACGGCGGGCATGTCCATTCACTCGGCGACGCTGTCGGATTCGGCGCTCGACGCCGAGACGCGGGGCGTGGCCTCGCAGCTCCGCTGCCCGATCTGCCAGGGAGAGTCGCTGCAGGACTCGCCGTCGGAATTGGCCGGCGAGATGCGGAACCTGGTGAAGACGCAGCTCGCCCAGGGCAAGACACCCGCGGAAGTGAAGGCATACTTCGTGTCGAAGTACGGCGAATGGATCCTGCTGGATCCGCGGGCGCACGGCTTCAACCTCGTGCTGTACGCGGCGCCGTACGTGCTGCTGGTCATCGGACTGGGCGTGATCTACGTCGCGGTGAAGCGCTGGAGCGCAAACGGACCAGCGCCGGAAGAGTCGCAGCAGGAACAGCACTGACGAGGACGACAGCGGCCCCAGCCGCGGCATCGGCCCGAAACAATCGGCTCTGACAGGTGCAGCAACGCGAAACGGCGGACTCTCGTCCGCCGTTTCGTTTTACTGTCCGACTTTCAGACTGTTCTGCT
Source organism: Gemmatimonadaceae bacterium (assembly GCA_036393095.1). GTDB lineage: Bacteria > Gemmatimonadota > Gemmatimonadetes > Gemmatimonadales > Gemmatimonadaceae > JAGWRI01. Next base: position 16,282 of record DASVWS010000156.1, read on the forward strand.
GTCCTCCTGTCCGACTGTCCTTCTGTCCCCTCCCCTCACGACCTCAACCCGAGATACGTAAACACTATCAAATACGCCAGCGTGGCGAACGCCACGGTGCGCCAGACCGGGCGATGCGTGCCGTCGGGGCGCGGCTTGTCGAGGAAGGGAATCAGCAGGAACACCACCCCGAGCACGCCTCCAACGATGACGCCGAAGGCGTCGCCCGGGATGCCGAGCAGGGTGGCCGGCAGGTACTTGAGCGTCTGGTAGGGCGCCATGAAGTACCATTCGGGCTTGATGCCGGCGGGCGCCGAGGCGAACATGTCGGCTTTCTTGCCCAGTTCGGCGGGAATGAACACCGCCAGCGCGGCAATCGTGGCCAGCGCGATCAGCCAGCCGATGAGGTCGTGCAGCAGGAAGTTCGGCACGAACGGCACCGAGCGCACCTTCCCCTTGCTCTTCCGCTCGACGCCGGGCGGGATGCTCATCCCATGCTGCTGCACGAGCAGGACGTGCAGCGCGAGGAACAGGAACACGAGCCCCGGCAGCACCGACGTGTGGAGGGCGTAGAAGCGGGTGAGCGTCGCGCCGGTCACGTCGTTCCCGCTCCGCAGCACCCGTCCCACGAAGGGACCGATTCCCGGAATCACGGTCGCCATCGAGGTGCCGACGCGCGTGGCGAAGTACGACAGCGTGTTCCACGGCAGCAGATAGCCGGTGAACCCCAGCCCCAGCGTGAGGCCGAGCAGTCCCAGGCCGCTGAACCAGGTGAACTCGCGCGGCGCGCGATATGCCTTGAGGATCCACACGCTGAACAGGTGGATGAACAGCACGAAGATCATCAGGTTGGCGCCCCACACGTGGATGGAGCGGATCAGCCAGCCGAACTTCACCTGTGTCATCATGAACTGCACCGAGTCGAACGCCTCGTTGGCGCTCGGCCGGTAGTAGAACAGCATCAGCACGCCGGTGCACACCTGCAGGATGAACAGGAACAGCACCATCCCGCCCAGGAAGTACCAGATGCTGTGGCGATGGACGGGCACGCGCTTCTTGCGGATGAGCGGCGTGATGGCGCTCAGGCCGAGGCGGGCATCGACCCACGCCCAGAGGCGCTCTCCACGACCGACGGGCGGAGCGGTCATCGTCACGCCTTGCTCACCACGATCTCGCCGCCGCGCACGTTCACGGCGTACGGAGTGAGCGGTTTGGGCGGGGGCCCGGAGATGTTCGCGCCCTGGAGGCTGTACCGCCCGTTGTGGCACGGGCACCAGATGCCCTGGTGCGCCGGATCGTATTGCACGATGCACCCGAGGTGCGTGCAGACGGCGCTGAAGGCGCGCACGTCACCGCCCGGCGTGCGGATCAGCAGGCCCGGCTCGTTGCCGAACTTGAAGATCTGGCCGGAATTCGGCTTCAGGTCGGCGAGCTTGACGTCGAGCGTCACGGAGTTCACCGACGACTCCCCGGCCGGCGGCGGCACCAGGTAGCTGGCCACCGGATACAGCACGGCGATGATCAGGCCGCCGATGGTGGTGCCGAGCAGCCAGTCGATGAACCGCTTTCGGGAGATGGGTTCCCCGCTCAGCGGGGAGACGGATCGAGACTCTGACATCAATGGTGCCTCCCATGGTCGGTGGCGCTCTCGTCGCCCTCGTCCTCTTCCTGCACGGCCTCGATCATCCGCAGCCGGAGCCAGAGGCCGCCGGCCAGGAGCAGGATGATGGGCACGGAGATGGCGAGGCCGAGGCGCCGATAGCTGTGCTCGGCCAGCGCGGCCTGGCCCTGCGTGGCCGCGGTGTTGGCGGTCTTCATTCCCAGCTCGATCTGCTTGGCCACCGAATCGACGCGGAAGGAGTGGATGGCGGTGCGCGCCGTGGTCAGCGCCGTGGTCACGTTGCTCAGGTCGAACTCGGCCTGGCTGACGTCCATTCCCAGTACCGTCGCCTGGTTGAGGATCTCCTGGCTCCTGGCTTGGGCGTCGCTGAGCGAGTCGATGAGCGACCGCATGGCGATGAACTGCCTCGCGGCCGGACTTCCCGGGTCGTGGCAGCGTTCGCACACCGTGTGCGCGCGGTTGGTGAGCAGCGTGTCGGTGGGGAGGATGATGTCGTGATTGCTGTGGCAGGTGACGCAGCCAGGCAGCTTGTTGGCCGTGAAGATGCTGTCATGCCCGTTGCCGGCGAAGATCGTGGCCACCTGCGCGTGGCACTGGCCGCAGACGTGCGGCACGTCGGCCGCGCCCGGCGGCGTGGCGCCGTGGTTGCCGTGGCAGTCGTTGCAGGTCGGGGCCGAGACGTCGCCCTTCTGCAGCATCTGCACGCCGTGCACGCTGGCCGTCCACAGCTTCACCTGGTTGGTGGGAATGTGGTACGGCGCCATGCGCGCGGAATCCGCGTGGCAACGGCCGCACGTCGCCGCGACATGCGTCGGATAGACCGACGACGCGGGATCGGACGGCGGGAGGATGCGGTGCGCCGGATGACAGTCGATGCAAGTGGCGACGGCGGTGTCGCCCAGCTCGAGCAGCCGCTTGCCGTGCACCGACGTCTTGTACTCCGCCACCTCGTCCACGCGCAGCATCGGGTTGTACTTCTTCATGAACGCGGCGTCGGAGTGGCAGCGTCCGCACATTGCCGGGATGTCGCGCCGGGCGGGCCTGGTCAGGAACCCGACGCCCGGCGTGATGTTGCGCGGGTCGCCGCCGTTGTGCGTCACGGTGCCGTGGCAATCGAGGCAGGTGAACCCCTTCTGCGCGTGGATGTCGCTCCTGAACGTCCTGGCCGGCGCCGACAGCTGCGGGTCCTTCTGCTTCAGGTGGCAGGCGATGCAGGCCTGCGCCGTGGGCGGTTCCTGCGACCGCGCCGCGGCGGGCAGCGCGAACAGCGCCGCGACCGTCGCCAGCACCAGTGCGGCGGCGCGCCGCCGCGCGCCGCGGGCCGGGCCCTGCGGGCATGCGCTATTCACCGGGCACCTTGGCGTGGCACGCCAGACAGCTCCGCGGATTGTTCGCCGCCGCGCGTTTCGCATCGAATCCCGGCGGGTGCGGATCGACGCCCCACCCGCCGGTGGCGGAGTGGCACTGCGTGCAGCTCGCCTGGGTGTGGCACGCGGCGCACGCCTCGAGGTTCTGGCGCGCCGCCTGTCCGTGGTTCAGCAGCCAGAGCGGCTGCGAACTGTGGAAGAGCGCGCTCGTCTTCGTGCGCGTCCCGCGTCCCGTCTGCAGATGGCAGGCGCGGCAGAAGGCCTCGGTGCTGTGGCACGCGGTGCACTGCGTGTCGTTGTTGTACGCCTCCGACGCGTGCTGCGCCACGAAATCCGGCGGATGGTACTGTGCCTTCTGTCCCTGGTGGCAGTCGACGCAGAAGGTGCGGGAGTGGCAGGCGGCGCAGTTCACGCCGGCCGCGGCCTGCGTCGGATGGTCCTTGAGCCAGCCCGCCGCGTGGATCGTGCGCGGCGGAATCCGGACGCCGTACGCGGTATCGGGCCGGAGCGCGGGCAGCGCCTGGATCGCCGGCGTCGTGCCGTCGCGGTGGCAGGTGCGGCAGCTGGCCTGCGCGTGGCAGTCGCTGCACGTCGTCACGGCGATACCCCGTCCGTCGGCGCCACCGGCCACGGTGCCGTGCTTCCACTGCCAGTTCAGGCTGTCGTGGCTCGCCGGCTTCGGATACACGGGCGCGCGGCCACGCACCAGACTGGCCACCCGGGGATCGGGCTGCAGCGCCTGGATGGCCGGAATGCGCGCCGCGTTGAAGTGGCAGCGCTCGCAGCTCTCGCGCGCGTGGCAGACCGCGCAACGCGCCGCGGCCGCCGCCGGGCTCGGCGGCGCATGGCGCTGCACCCAGTCGGGCGCGTCGTGGTCGGCGGGCTTGGGCAGCGCCGCGACCTGCGAAAGGGAGAGCGGCGCGCGCACCAGCGGCACGTGGCAGGTGGCGCAGACCTGCGCGGCGTCCATGTGCGCCGGCGCCGAATGCGCGTGGCACTGGATGCAGAGCTGCGGCTGCGGCGGGCTCACCGCCATGGAGCTCGTGTCGCCCGGCGTGCGGTGGCAGCTGAGGCAGGCGATGGTCCCGCCCGCCGAATCCACCGACTGCTGATGGCGCGCGTGCGAGAAGGCGAGGTTCGTGACGAGCGGCGTCGGCCGCTGCCAGCCCACCCGCGGCTCCACCTGTCCGTCGTGGCAGTTGGCGCACGCGGCGGGCGACGGATAGATCGTCGCCGAGTCGCCGGTCGGAATCCCGCGGTGGCACACCGTGCACTGCGGAAAGAGCCCGGCGTGCCGGCGGTGCGGGAAGCGCAGGGTCGTGTCCTGGACCGGCGTCTGCGGCGGTGCGGCCGACGCCGGCGTCACGGTGCGCGCGGCCACGGCGGCCACGAGCCCGAGCAGGAGCGAGGAGACGGCGGCGGCGGCGCGCATCACCGGCCTCCCGGGGCCGGCAGACCCGGCTCGGCGCCCACGGTCCAGTTGTACGTCAGGCTCGCCCGGAGCTGGCTCCAATTGGGACCGCTGTCGGGCACGCGCCCGGCGTGCTGGTAATCGGCCACGGAGCCGGTGATCGTGCTCCGCTCGCCGAGCCGCCACACGCCGTTCACCCCGAGCCCGACCACCGTGCCGCTGTTCACGCGCAGCTCGTCGGCGGTCTGGAACGCCGTGGCGGTGAGGCCGACCGAGTTGCCGCCGCGGAGGGCGCGGCGGAGCGTCAGCCCGCCCTGGCTCTTCGCGGCGCCGAACCCGAGATCGAGCCCGTACTGCGCATTGAGTGCCCACACCGGCGACAGCCGCATCGCACCCGAGCCGCTCAGCGACCAGCCGTTCGAGCGGATCGGCGCGAAGCCGACCTCGGCGTCGGTGTTCAGATAGTGCCGGCGCGACGCCTGGCCATCCACGCTCAGCGCGCCGTCGGTGCTGCGCCAACTCGCCCCGGCCCCGCCCTCGACGAACCCGACGGCGCCGAACGCGCCCCAGATCGTCCAGAGATCGAAGTACGGTTGGTGGCGCCGCACGAACGCGCGCACCGTCCACCGCGAATCGGGGACGTACAGCAGCTGCGTGCGCAGCTCGTTCAGATCGGCGGACGCCAGATCGATCTGGGCCGCCAGGTCCATCGTCAGGCGGCCCGAACGGAACATCCCGTCGGCGGCCATGCGCTCGGAGTAGAGCCCGGAGCCGCTCTGCGGCGTGCTCCGTTCGTACACGGCCGACACCCAGACGGGGGGCGCCGGACGCGCCTGCGCGCGCAGCCCGAACAGGAGCCCGCGCGAGTCGGGCGCGTACGGTTCCACGGCCGCCAGGGCGCCGCTCGTCACCGGCTCGTCGAGCCCCGTCTGCAGCGTCCAGCCCCCGTACGCCTCGACGCTCAACGTGCTCATCGGCCGCACCTGCACCGACGCGCCATCATAGTTGTTGAATGCCAGCCCGCTCACGTCCCACTGCCGGCCGGCCCGCACGCGCACCCGGGGCCGCTCGAACTCGAGGTACGCCTCGAGCGCGTCGAAGTGATCGTTGGCCTGCGGCCAGAGCGTGTTGCTTCCGTTCACCACGGCGCGGCCGCGCAGGTCGGCGTAGAAGCGCATGCCCTGCCCGAACCCCCACGCGCTCACCTGCAGATCCTGCAGCGCCGGCGCCGACGAAATCGCCGAACCGTTGCTGTACAGGTAGCAGTAGGCCGACGGATCCACGCACTGCACCGTGCGCCCGTCGGGCGCGAGTCGGATCACGCCGTCGCCCGTGGTCGTGGCCGCGAGGACGCTGTCCATCTGCAACGGGCGCAGCTCCACATAATTCACGGTGGTCGTTCCGCTCACGCGCACGTCCTGCGCGCGCAGCGGCCGCGCCGCGGTGAGGGCGAGCCCCGCGCATGCGGCGGCCAGCGTAGCGGCGAACGAGTATCGGCGGGTCATCGGGGCTCCGGCTCCTTGCCGGCGCCGCTCGCGCCGCCCGGTTGGAGCATGTGGCACTCGGCGCACATCCGGCCCGGCTCGTGGTTCACCCGGTCGGCGTGGCAGAGCAGACATTCGTTGCGCGACAGCGTGGCGACGCGAACCGGCGGGCTCTGATGGCATCCCGAGCCCGCGCACCCGGCGTGCGCTGCAACCGTGTGCACGCCCGGCGGCGGCGAGCGGTGGCAGATCCGGCAGTCGGCCTTGCCGTCGTGGTGTTCATGGCACGAGCCGCATTCGCGGGTGGGCACCATGGCCGGCCGGTTCGTGTGGCAGTTGGTGCACGCCTGGCTCGTGTGCCAGGCGTGGTCGAAGTGCACCTCGCGCTGCCGCGGCGCCGGCCACACCGACAGCTGCCAGGTGACGGTGAGGTCGAGCGCGCCGTGCGACGTCGAGTCGTGGCAGGCCGTGCACGCGTACGTCTGCGTGGTGGCGTGGTGGCACGCCGCACACTGCTCGGACTTGGGGACGGGACCCGTGACGGGCACCGGAGCGTGGCACGACGTGCAGGCGATGTTGGCGTGCATCGAGTGCCCGGGCACCGCCGCATGGCAGCGCCGGCACTCGAGTTCGCGGTGCTTCTCGTGGCGGAAGGCGTTGGGGCCCGTGGCCGCCTCGACGAACGCCGGACGCGCGGGCCCTGCGGCGGTGTCCACCGCGGTCGTGTCGGGGGCGGCGGCGGCAGACTCCGCCGCCGCGGGCCCGGTGGTGTCGGCGGCGGGCCGCTGCGGTCCCCCACATGCCGCTACCGCAACGGCCGCCGTCAACCACCAATTCATCCGCGCGAGCATCACGAGTCCTCGATCCGAATCCGAAGCAGGGGGCGGCCGGTGCTCACCGTCCGCCCACCTCCGCGGGCAGGATGTTGTCCAGCGTGATGTTGGCCGTCGGACTGATGCCGTAGTCCTTCTGAAGCTGCTTCACGCTGGCGGTGAGCAGCTGCTCCATGAGGAACGGGTTGTGAATCGCCGACCCGGTGAACGCTCCGAGCGCCGCGTTGAACTTCGCGCCCTCTCCCGTGGTGATCTTGCCGTCCGTGGTGTTGAACTCCGTCGCCGGAACCTGCGCCACCATCGCGTTGACCTCGGCCACGAGCGCCGCGATGCGCTGGCTGGCCACGTCGTAGGCCGAACGCGCCGCGTCGGGGGTGCCGTGGCACCCGCCGGTCGCGCATGCCGCAAAGCTGCGCTGCGTTTCGGCGCACGAATCGTCGGCCGTCGGCCGGCCGATGGAGTCGAGACACGGAATCGCCACGAACAGGTGGCCGGTCGAGTTGAAGGTCACGGTGCCGCCCGCGTCGGTGACGTCCAGCCTGGCGACGTGGCAGGTGGCACACAGGTCCTTGTTCACCGACGAGCCGTGCGTGCCGTGGATCGTGGTGTCCGTGGGTCCGAAGTCCGGGGAGCGCCACCCGGCGGAGCCGAGGAGGAGCGGACCCTGCGGCGACATCGGTCCCCGCGACGACGTCGGATCGGGCACCGGCCGGTAGTGGTGGCACTTCATGCAGAGATTGTCGCTCACGCTCGCCACGTCGATCGGGAAGCGGAGTTGCTTGTCGTTGGTCGCGTCGTGCGGGTCGTGGCAGATCGGGCAGCTGATGGCGAGATGCTTGCCGTTGGCCGCCAAGCTGTCCTTCTCCAGGTAGTCCACATTGATGCCCCAGGCGGCGAGCGCGCCGTCACCCGAGTGGCAACTCAGGCAGACGGCGCCGCCGTTGGTCGCGGTCGCCTGATGCGGCACCAGCCCGTGCGCCGATTGCGACCATTCTTCGAGGAACGGGTTGTGCGTGCCCTGGTGGCATTCGCCGCACCCGTTCGTGAGGCCAACGCCGACGACCATGGATGCCAGCGGCTGCGACGCGTCGGGGTTCGTCACGTGCGTCATTCCGGGGCCGTGGCAGGACTCGCACTGCACGTCCTGGTAGCGGGTGTTGTGCGTGGCCAGCCACCCGACGTTCGTGTCGGCCACGAAGTTGCCGTTGGCGTTCACGGTGTGGCACGGCTCGCACGACGCCGCGGCGTGGCCGCTGGCCTGGAGATCGGCCCAGGCGTGCGAGTGCGCCGTGCCCTTCCACTCGGCAAGCTTGCCCACGTGGCAGTTGCCGCAAATGGGCGTTCGCGTGACGGTGTCGGAGTAGCCCAGGAACCCCTGCGCCGCCGACGGGGGCGTGGTGAACGACGAGTTCTTCGGCGCCGCCACCTGCTGGTTGTCGACGCACGCGGCCGCCAGGACAGCCATGGCTGCAAGAACCGAGAAACGAACCACCCGATGTCGCCCGTTCATCAAGCACTCCTCCGTCCCGCGCACCTCAGCGGCGCATCCTGATTTCGCGCAGGCGGCCGGAAAGCACGCCTGGCCGTACCGCGTCCGGCCACCGGAAGAGCAATTCCGGGTCCGTAGGGCGGCCGGTTGACCAACGCGTTGCGGGGCGAGGGGTTACGCCCAAAACATCGAGCGAAACGCCCGACAGGAATTGGGTGAAATCCCCCGTGCCGGGCCGAATCGGTCCGGTAATACTGGGGCAGGTAACCCAGTGCTCCGGCCGGGGTGAAATCGCCAACCCGTTGGCGCCTCGCGCCTTGGAGCCATTCACCGTTCCGGCGCTTCTTTTGCCTTCCCATTGAAGGCGAACGCCACCGGGGCGCGGGACTCAATGGCGATGTCGCAGCGGGTCGCAGCGAAAGTGCGGGAGCTCGGACGGCAGCGCGGCGGACGGTTGAGCCGGCGCCTGCTGCTCTGGTTCCTGCTGTTCTCGCTGGTCCCGCTGCTCATCACGAACGCGGTGGGCTATCAGCGCTCGAAGACGATTCTCGAGCAGCTCGTGGACCGCTACCTCTCGGCGGTGACGCAGGTGCAGGTGCAGCACGTCCGCGACCGGATCGACCATCACCTCCTGCTCCTGCAGGCGATCGTGACCGGCAATCAGTTTCTCGCCGCGGGCGCCCTGCGATTCGAAGGGAAGCCGGCAGGCGACATGAAATCCGTTGCCACGGTGCAGGCGATCCGCGAAATGCTGCGCCGCAATCAGCAGGAGATGTCGGGCTTCGACGCGATCGACCTCTACACGACGGACGGACGCGTGATCGCGTCGGCGGGCGATCCGTCGATGGTCGTCAACACGCCCCTGCCCGACTGGTCTCCGGGGGGTGCGCTCTGGACCGCGCTGCGCAAGGGTCCGCACGGCCCGGAGCCGGAGTTCGAACTGGCCGTCCCGGTCACGTCAGGGCGTGATCCGACGCCGGTCGCGTACCTCGGCGCCTCGGTGTCGCTGGCCCGCGAGCGGGAATTCCTCGAGGTGCCGGAGCACGTCGCGGGGCGCGTGGAAAGCTTCATCGTCGATTCCGCGGGGCGGCCGTTGTTCGTGTCCCACACGCAATCGCCGGTGGACTACACGAAGCCGCTGGCGACCCCGCTGCTCGCCAATGCACCGGGGACGGTGTCCAACTATCCCAATCGCGAGGGCGTACCGGTGATCGGGACGATGCTCGCGGTTCCCGGATATCCCTGGCGATTCCTGGCGGAGGTGCCGGAGACCGAGGCGTTCGGCGAGCTGCGCCGGCTGGGGTGGCTGTCGCTGGTGTTCGAGACGGTGTTCGTGGCGGTGCTCGTCGCCGCGGCATGGGTCGTGGCGTGGGATATCGTGGCGCCGCTCGAGCGCCTGGTGAGCGCCACGCGACGGGTGGGCCGGGGGGACCTGAGCGTGCGGGTGGCGATCCCGCAGCACAACGAAATCGGCGAGCTGGGGCAGTCGTTCAACGAGATGACGGCGGCGCTGGCCGGCACGACGGCGCGTGTGGAGGAGCTGCACCGCCGGGAAATCGAGCGGGCATCGCAGCTGGCCACGGTGGGCGAGCTGGCCAGCGGTGTGGCGCACGAGATTCGGAATCCCGTGGTGGGGGTGTCCAACGGGCTCGATCTCGTGCGGCGGCGCGTCGGCGCCGACCCGATCCTGGAGCCGATCATCGACGAGATGGGGCGGCAGCTCACGCGCATCCAGCAGACGCTGCAGGAGCTGCTGGCCTTCGCCCGGCCGGCGACGCCGACCTTCGCGCCCCTCAACGTCAACGACATCGTCGAGCGCGCCATCCGGCTGGCGGGACCGGCCGCGGCGCGCAGCGCGGTGCGGGTGGAGCTGAATCTCGACGCCACGCTGCCGCGCATTCCGGCGGACGAGGAGATGCTGCATCAGGCACTCGTGAACGTGATCATGAATGCGCTGCAGGCCACGCCGGCCGGCGGCCACGTGGCCGTGACCACGCGCCACGCCGACGGCCACCTCGAGATCGAGATCGCCGACACCGGGTGCGGAATCGCGCCCGAGCACCTGCCGTTCGTGTTCCGGCCGTTCTACACCACGCGCCATACGGGCACCGGGCTTGGCCTGCCCATCACCCGTGAAATCATCCAGCGACACGGCGGCACCGTGAGTCTCACGAGCCGCGTGAACGTCGGGACCACGATCACACTGCGTCTGCCCATCCGCGCCGTCGAGGGGTGGGTCGGGCAGCCGCCGGAGGTCCACGGGACATGAAGAAGCCACGGGTCGTCGTGTGCGACGACGAAATGCTGATTCGCCTCTGGCTGTCGGAGCATCTCGCCGACGCCGGCATGCAAACGGAGGCGGTGGCCGACGGGACGAGTCTGCTGGCCGCGCTCGAGCGCGAGCCCGCCGATCTGCTGCTGCTCGATCTCAAGCTTCCCGACGGATCGGGGATGGATTTCCTGGCCCGGGTGAAGGCGCTCGATCCGACGCTGCCGGTGATCATGATGACGGCGTACGGCGAAGTGGAGACCGCGGTGGCGGCGGTGCGGGCGGGCGCGCACCACTTCCTGGAGAAGCCGATCGTGCTCGCGGAGCTGATCCTGCTCATCCAGCAGGCGCTCGAGACGCGGCAGCTCCGCGTCGACGCCGAGCGGTACCGCGACGGCTGCCGGTGGCAGTTTGCGGACGTGACGCTGATCGGGCGCTCGGCGGCGATGCGGCGGATCGCCGACCTGATCACGCGGGTGGCGGCCAAGGGGAGCGCGGTGAACGTGCTCATTCGCGGGGAGAGCGGCACCGGCAAGGGGCTCGTGGCGCGCGCGCTTCACGCGCGCGGGCCGCGGCGCACGCAGCCATTTCTCAGCGTGAACTGCGCGGCGCTCCCCGAACACCTGGTGGAGAGCGAGCTGTTCGGGCACGAGGCGGGGGCGTACACCGATGCCCGCGAGATGAAGCGCGGGCTGGTGGAGATCGCGCACAACGGGACGATCTTCCTGGACGAGGTCGGCGACATGCCGAAGCCGCTGCAGGCGAAGCTGCTGCACTTCCTGGAGACGCACGAGTTCCGCCGCGTGGGCGGCGTGCGCAACCTCGAGGTGGACGTGCACGTCCTGACCGCGACCAACCGCGATCTCGAAGAGGCGGTGGCCAAGGGGGATTTCCGCGAGGATCTGTTCTACCGGCTGAACGTGCTCCCGGTGACCATTCCGCCGTTGCGCGAGCGGCCCGAGGACGTGGCCCCGCTCGCCGCCCACTTCGTGGACATGCTGTGCCGGGAGCTGGGGCAGGCGCGCCGCGAGATCGCGCCCGACGGGCTGGCCGCGCTGGAGGCGTACAGCTGGCCCGGAAATGCGCGCGAGCTGGAGAACGTCTTGGAGCGGGTGCTGCTGCTCGAGGACGGACCGGTCATCCGGCGGTCGGACCTGCCGCCGGAATTCCAGGCGGCGGCCGCCCCGCCGGAGAAGGCCTTCGTGCTGCCGGCCGACGGCTTCGATCTCGAGATCGTGGAGCGGGAATTCATCAGCCAGGCGCTGGAGCGCACGAATGGGAACAAGACGCAGGCCGCGCGGCTGCTGGGTCTGTCGCGCGACACACTGCGGTACCGGCTGGAGAAGTACGGCATCGGGAGCTGAGGCGCGGCGAAATCGAGCTGCCCGCCTGTCGTGCTGTCCGACGGTCGTGCTGTCCGACTGTCTATCTGTCCGGCTGTCCGACTAACCCTGCGATCACTTCGATGAACCCGGGCTGCGCGTTCGGCAACCGGGTCCGGTGCAGCGTCATGCCGAGGTCCTTCGCCTTGTCCGTGGCTTCGATGTCGATGTCGTAGAGCACTTCCAGGTGATCGCTGACGAAGCCGATCGGCACCTGGAGCACGTTCTTCACGCCTTCGGCCGCAAGCGTGTCGAGGAAGTCGAGGATGTCGGGGCCGA
>DASVWS010000157.1:0-6953 GCA_036393095.1 Gemmatimonadaceae bacterium
CCGCTACCGCCTGCGGTGGAACGACCGCTACGGCTTCGCGCGGCTGGCGGTGCGCACGGGCGTGCCGGTGGTGCCGCTCGCGACGGTGGGCGGATTCGCGGCGTATCCGGGATTCACGCTCGGCCGCCTTTCGTTCTGGAGTCCGCTGCCGCTGCCGGTGCGGCTCGACATCGCCATCGGCGAGCCGATCGCGGTGCCGCACGATCCCGCGCGGGCCCGCGACGTGTCGGTGCTGAAGCCGGTGCAGGAACACGTATGGCAGGCGACGCAGGATCTCTACGACCGCCTGCTCGCACGGCGGCGCGGACGGGAGCGCGCATGACGCGCACGCTCGTCACCGGTGACTGGCATTTGGGCACGTACAGCCCGCCGGCGCACCGTGCGCTGGCGCTGGACTTCCTGCGCTGGGCCGACGATGCCGCCGATCTCGTCGTGCTCAACGGCGACATCTTCGAGGGCCTGTTCGAGTCGCCGGATCGCGCCGAGCGCGCGCACCCCGAGGTTGCGGGGCTGATCGCCGAGATGGCGCGACGCGGGCGGCTGCGGCGCACGCAGGGCAACCACGATCCGGAGGGTGGGGCGCCGCTCGTCGTGCTCGAGCACCAGCGGCTGGGGCGCGTGCTCGTGGCGCACGGGCACCTGGCGGATCCGGTGCACGTGTCGCCGGTGGGGAACTTCGGCGACGGGATCTCGCGCCGGTTCGGCCACCTGTCGCTGGTGCGCGGCGCGGCGTGGGTGGCGGAGACGGTCGTGGCGGGCACGATGGCGGCGCCGGTGGACCGGATGTTCCGCCGCAAGTGCCTGGGGCTCGTGGCGCGCGAGCACTGCGCGTTCGGCATCTTCGGCCACAACCATCGCCGGCATCTCGCGGCAGGCGATCCCTACGCGAACGCCGGGCGGATACGGCGCGCGCGGCTGGAATACCTGCAGCTCGACGACGACGGTCCGTCGCTGCGCGACTTCCCCGCCGGGCGGCCGGCGGACGTGGCCGCCGCGTCGTGATCGCGTCGGTGCTGGCGTTCCTGGCGCGCTGGCAGTATCTGGGCGCGTTCGTCGGCATCTTCATGGAAGAGGCGGGCGTGCCGCTGCCCGTGCCGGGCGACGTGTTCATCGCCGCGCTCGGCGCCTCGGGGCGCGCGGGTCACGCCAGCTACCTGATGACCACGCTCGTCGTGTTCACCGCCACGATCAGCGGCAGCGCCGTGCTGTTCGAGCTGTCGCGCCGCGTGGGGCATCCGCTGCTGCGGCGTGTGGGGCACCGGTTCGGGTTCGACGGTGCGCGGGCGGACCGCGTGGAGGTCTGGCTCAAGACGCACGGGTCGGTGACGGTGGCGCTCGGCCGGCTGGTGCCGGGCTTTCGCATCGTGCTCACGGTGGCGGCGGGCGCGCTGCGCATGGGACGCGTGAACTTCCTCGTGGGGGCGGCCGCCGCGTCGGTGCTGTGGGCCGCCATCTACTACTGGCTGGGCTACGCGCTCGGCGCGGGCGTGACGCAGATGATCCGGAGCGCCGCCGGGCGGGCCTCCCACAATCCCGAAGTCGCGGCCGCAGTCGTGGTCGCGGTGGTGCTCGCGATCGCGGCCATCATCGCGACGGTGGTATGGAAGCGGCGCTCGGCGCGCGAAGCGGAGGCCGAGGCGGCGTCGTCCGGCGCGCCGGCGGAGGGCGACGACCCCCGCTGAGGCGCCGCCGGAACCAGCGGGCGCCGTTCACCGTAGGGAAGGCCAGGGCGCGGCCCATCCCGCACGTGGCGGGGTATGCCATGCCCGCGTACGTTTGACATCCGCTGCCGGCGGCCCCGGACTCTCCGTCGAGGCCCGCGCGATCCACCGGCGCACACCGCTCGAGGGTCTCATGTCCGACACGTCCAGAAAGTGGGCCGGCCGCGCGTTCCAGTTCGCGGTCGTTCTGATCGCGCTCGCCTTCGCCGGCAACTGGATCCGCTCGCACTTCAACTCGGCGCGCCACGACAGCCACGTGGCGGGACTCGAGATGCCCCCCGATTCGCTCGGACCGGGTGACATCCGGATCATGAACGCCGACAGCACCGTGGATCTCGTGCTCGTGGGCGACCGCATCTGGGCCGGACTCTCGCCGCGGATGGTGGCGAAAGTGCGCCGCGACATGGACACGTCGCAACACGCCGACACGGGGCTGGGAGGCAGCATCGCGAAGATGGTGAAGAGTTCGGTGGCGGGCGCCATCGGCACGCACGTCGTCTACCGCGTGTCGGACATTCGCGACGTGCGCTTCGACAGCGGACGCGTGATCTTCGACTGGAAATCGGGTGGCCACGACACGATGTTCAAGAACACACGGGTGAACGGCGATCGCTCGAACGCCCCGTTCACCCAGGCGGACGCCGAGCGGTTCATCGCCGCCGTGCAGGAACGTCAGAAGCAAATCGGAAAACCCTGAACCATCACGTCATGCTGAGTCACTTTGCGGCGCTGATGCTCGCCGCCTCGCCTGCCTTGCGTCCCGCGCCGCCCGCGGCGCCTCCGGCCATCAAGCACGTGTTCGTGATCGTGCTCGAGAACCAGGCGTATGAATCGACGTTCGGCGCCGGATCGCCGGCGCCGTATCTCGCCGACACGCTCGTGCGGGCCGGCGCCTTCCTCCGCCAGTACTACGGCATCGGCCACGCCAGCCTCGACAACTACATCGCGATGGTGGCCGGCGTCGCGCCCAACCGGCACACGCAGGCCGACTGCGAGCGGTACGTCGAATTCGTGCAGACGGGCACGGCGCCCGATGGCCAGCCGATCGGCAGCGGATGCGTGTATCCCGCCGGCGTGCCGAATATCGCCAACCAGCTCATGGCGCATCATCGGCGCTGGAAGGCGTACATGGAGGACATGGGGAAGGACCCATCGCGCGAGGCCGCGACCTGCGCGCACGCGCAGATCGGCACGGTGGACGCCACCGAGCGCGCGGCGCCGAACGATCAGTACGCGGCCAAGCACAATCCGTTCGTGTACTTCCATTCGATCATCGACGCGCCGGTGTGCGAGACGAACGTCGTGCCGATCACGGCGCTGACGGCGGACCTCCGCTCGGCGGCCACGACGCCGAGCTACTCGTTCATCGCGCCGAACCTGTGCCACGACGGCCACGACAGTCCGTGCCGCGACGGCGAGCCGGGCGGCCTGGTGTCGGCCGACCGGTTCCTGGCCGAGTGGGTGCCGCGCATCATGCGGTCGCCGGCGTACCGCGACGGCGGACTGATCATCATCACCTTCGACGAGGCGCAGAGCGGACACAAGGAAGCGTGCTGCAACGAGCCGACCGGCCCGAACACGCCGTCGCCGGGCGCTGGCGGGCCCGGGGGCGGGCGTACCGGCACGGTGCTGCTGTCGCCGTTCATCCGGCCGGGCACGGTGTCGGACGTGCCGTACAACCACTACTCGATGCTGCGCAGCGTGGAGGACATCTTCGGCCTGCCGCATCTCGGGTACGCGGGGCAGAAGGGGTTGGTGCCGTTCGGCGAGGACGTCTACACGGCGTCCGGTTCGGCGAGCCCGACCAGCTCGAGCAGCTTGAGCGCGTTGGTCGACGTCGCCTTGCCGGGGCGGAGCCGGTAGTCGAAGGTCATCGACGCGGCGCCGTTGGCCCGCGTGAACTCCTCGCGGAAGTGCACGTGCCGCGACACGGCCGCGAGTTCGGCGTCGTCCACGAGCTGCAGGTCGTGCGTCGAGACGGCGCCGATGGCTCCCGTGCCGACGAGATGGCGCAGCACGTGGCGCGCCGCGATCGTGCGCTCCGCCGAGTTGGTGCCGTGCAGGATCTCGTCGAGCAGGTAGACGAAGGCGCGCCTGCCGCCCGGCGCCACGGCGTCCGCCGCGTCCACCACCGCCTTGAGCCGCTCCAACTCCGCCATGAAGTAGCTCACGCCGCGCTGCAGCGAGTCCTGCACGCGCATGCTCGTATGCAGGACCGCGGGCGGATGGCGGAAGCGGCGCGCGCACACGACGGACCCCGCCTGGCTCAGCACGAGGTTGAGTCCGATGGCGCGGAGCAGCGTGCTCTTGCCCGCCATGTTCGAGCCGGTGACGACGAGAATGGTGCCGGCGGGCCCGACGGTCACGTCGTTGCACACGGCGACGTCGGGCGCGAGCAGCGGGTGGCCGAGCGCTTCGGCGTCGATGACCGGCGGCGCATCGTGGGTGAGTTCGGGAAAGGTCCAGCCGGGGTTGTCGTGCGCCAGCGTGGCGAGCGCGGACAGGCTCTCCAACTCGCCGAGCGCCGCCATCCAGTCGGCCACGTGAGCGCCCGATCGCCGCTGCCACCGCTCGATGAGATGGGCGACGTGAAAGTCCCAGAGCGTGAGCGTGTTGACGATGAAGTACAGCAGCGGTGAGAGGCGCAGCTCCGTACAGTCGGCCAGCGCCGTGAGATGCCGGATCGCGCGGTCGGCGGGCGCCGGCGCGGTGAGCCGCTCGTGGATGGCGGCGAGCAGGGGCGCGTCGAAGCGCTGACCGGCCGCGACGCGCGCCATCGCGGCGTAGCGGCGCAGCATGTTCGCCCGCCCGACCACTGGCTTGAAGGATGCGGTGAGCCGCCGCGAATCGTCGCCGATGAGCAGGAGGCCGGCGAACACGGGCACGACCCAGAAGGAATGCGGCGTGGCGCCGGCCGCCTGCGCCGCGATCAGCGCGATCGTCGCGACGGGGATGAGCACGGTGAGCGCGATCAGCCACGGTTTGGCGAGCAGCCACGGCTCGCCGGCGGCCCAGCGGGAGAGCTCGCGCAGCGATTCGCCGTCGGCGGTGACGCGCATGCCGGCCACGGCCAGCTCTTCGCGGAAGGCGACGCGCTCGCGCAGCTCGGCGACGGCCTGTTGCCGCCGGCGGATCGTGTCGGGATCGGCGGGCGCCACGAGCCATTCGCGGAGCGTCGCGCGGCCGGGGGCGCGGCTCATCGCCGGCATCAGCTGCACCAGCGACGCGTCGCCGAACAGGTCGAGGTCCACCGCGTACGGATGGCCGGCCGGCTCGGCGGCCCACGGCCGCGCCGGAATCCGATCCCAGGCGCGGGCGACGCGGTGCGCGCCCTCCTCGGCGAGCGTGAGCAGGTCGCCGGCGTGCTGCAGCCGCGCCTTGGCGCCGTTGCTCGCGTGCACGAGCGCGAAGAACGCCGCGAGCGCCGCAACGGCGGCGGCCAGCCAGAGCGCGCGGTGCGCGTGCACCGTGGCCCAGCGGGCGAAGAGCACGCCGGCCACGACGAAGACGAGCAGCCGCAGATGGCCAAGCCGGTCCACGACCGCTGACTGGCGGCCGCGCCGTGCGCGCAGCTCTGCGGCGCGATCGTCATAGGCGGCGCGTACGTCGGCGGATGTCACCATGTCATGAAACATGGCGACGGACGACGATCCGCGCGCGGGCCGGCCGCGGGGCCGGCGCCACCGGATCGCGGGATCAGCCGCCGTCCTTGTCGATCAGATCCGTGTACGCGTCGAGCGACCGCATGAACTGATAGCGCGGATCCCGCTCGATCTCCTGGATCGAGATCGCCTTGCCGGCGAGCGCACAGCGGAGCTCGTCGAGCGTGCTCCCGGCGTCGTGCCGGAGCGCATAGGCCCGGGCGCGCTCGCGGCACACGGACGGCGAGCGCGGGCGGATCATCTCGGCCACGGAGAGCATGGAGAGGGCGCGCGACGCGTCGGCGGCCCCGAGGTACGCTTCGGGCTCGTAGAATGACACCTGTGCGTAGAGCGCGCCCAGCCGGCCGGCCGCCCAGACGGCCCGCACCGAGTCCTGCCGGTCGGCGGCCCACTGCTGGAACTGCGCGATGCGCAGGTCGTCGGCCAGGCGCCGGAGGTCGGGCACACCGGGGTGCTGGCGGACGGCGAGAAGCGTGGTGCGCATCGCGGCCACCACGGCAGGCGTGCTGCGCTGCAACGAGTCGCGTTCGGCGCGCCAGGCGCGCACGGCCGGCGTGGCGTCGAGCGACGCGAGCTGCGCGCGGGCGTACGCGAGGTCGTGCAGCCCGGCCCACGCAGCCGGCATGGCGCCCCACTGGAGCGCGGCGTCGCCGGTGCGGCCGGCATGCGCCAGCGCGACCGCGCGCGCGGAGTCGCCGGCGAACACGGAGTCGACGAGCAGCGAGTCGAACGGGGCCAGCTTCCGTGCCATGGCACGGGCCTCGAGCCATCCCATCGCCTGCGTCAGCAGCTGCGCGGGCGGCCAGTCGTGCCCGCCGCGGAATTCGTCGGTGCGAACGGGGGCGCCGAGGGCGCGCAGGGTGTCGGCGGTGCGCAGCACGTCGTCGTACTCGAGGCCGCTGTCACCCGCCGCGAGCGCGACGTCGAAGGGCGGCTTCCCCCCGTACTGGCGGCGCCATGCGGTGTCGCCCGGCATCGTCGCGCCCGCCGAGATGATGCCCGCGACGTGACCGTTGGCGCCGTAGGCGAACACCCAGGCGTCGCGCGCGGTGGCGGAGAATCCGGCCAGGTAGATGCGCGACGTGTCGATGCGGACGGTGGAGAAGGCGTCGTCGAGCATCAGGTTCACGGCCTGTTCGTTGCGCGCGCTCGCGCCGTCGCCGCGCGTGTCGTAGCTGCTCATCACCACCCAGCCCAGCCGCTCGGCGGCGGGCATCACCATGCGGACGGACGCGTCGGCGCGCCCGCGCGGATCCATCACGAGCAGGAGCGGGGCGGGGGCGCTGCCGGTGTAGCGGCGCGGGATGTACGCCGCGTAGCGGAAGCTGGAGTCGCGCCGAGCGACGAGCGGCGCCAGCACCGATCCCTTATACACGCTGTCCACCACCTGCGCGGCAGCCGGAACGGCGGTCGCGAGGGTTGCGGCGGAAACGAGCGCGGCGGTGGCGGCGGTGCGGAGGGGGCGCATGGAATCGGCCTCGGCGGGGGGGGGCGGGTGCAAGACAAGATTACACGATTCCAGCCGTGCTGCGAATGGGCAGGGAAGTCCGTACAGGAGCTTAACAGTCGG
>DASVWS010000158.1:0-3598 GCA_036393095.1 Gemmatimonadaceae bacterium
CCCCCATTCCATTTCCCGCTGACCGACTGTCGGACTGCCGATCTGTCCGACCGACTTACATTCGCTTCTCGATCTGTCCCCGGATCTCGCCGCCCGGGTGCGCCGCCGTGTGCACGTTCACGTATGCGTCACCGTTGGCGAGCAGCGTCTTGAGCGAATCGCCCGAAACGCCCTTGCTCACTTCCTTGCTCAGGTCGATCGAGCCCTCGGCCAGCGTGCCCGCGGCCACCTTCTTGATCTCGAAGCTGTACACCGGCGGGCCGGACGCGCCCTTGGCGCCCACGTGGATGTGGGCCATCGTGGCCGGGCCCGACAACCCCTTCACCGTCACGTGGTAGCTCAGGTGGTTGCCGCTGAGCGTGAACATCGCCACGCCCGTGGCGGTGGACGTGTTGGCCGGCGTTTCGCTGGCGGCGTTCATCTGCGCCTCGTAGCGGACCGCCTGCGCGGACGCGGGAGCGCGACGCGCCGGCGCGCTCCAGGCGCCGATCGCCACGAGAGACACGGCCAGACCGAGCGTTCGGAATTTCATGGGACTCTCCGTTGGTATGGATGCGGGACACACACTGCGGCGGTCGGGTCGGGTGTGACCGCGACGCCGAACTGCAGACGCCCCACAGGAGGATGAGCAGAACGCCTACCCACCCGTGGTGATTTTCGGATAGACATGCCGGAAAGCGCCGGATAACCTGGGACAGGACCCGCAGGGGGCGCGGCGCTCCCTGAGCATACACACCCGCGGGGCACGCCGTCAGTCATTCGGGGATGCGCCATGTCGACTCCAGCCACGACCAGTACCCCACCGCGACCCAAGGGTGCCCCGAGCGCCGTGCCGGCCCTGCCGCCGCGGCACGTCGTCGCGTTCGGCGCCGGAGCGGTGGCGCGCCGCGCGCCTCGGATGTTCGCCATCCTCCGCGTCCTGCGCCGCCGCGGCATCCTCGGCGCGATGCGCGGCCGCCGCCACTGGCCCGACCCCGTGCAGGTGCGCCTGGCCCTCGAGGAGCTCGGCGTCGTGTTCCTGAAGTTCGGCCAGGTGCTCGCCGTGCGCCGCGACATCCTGCCCGACGAGTACATTCGCGAGCTGGAGCGGCTGCACGACGACCTGCCGCCGATGCCGTTCGCCGAGGTCGCGACCGCGGTGGAGCACGACCTGGGCGGACCGTTGAGCGAACGCTTCGCCTGGGTGGACCCGGAACCGATTGCCGCCGCGACGATCGCACAGGTGCACCGCGCACGCCTGCGCGACGGCCGCGAGATCGTGCTCAAGGTGCGCCGCCCCGGGCTCGAAGGCCGCGTGGCCGAAGACGTGTCGATCCTTGCCTACCTCGCCGCCGTGACCGAGCACTACGTGCAGCGGCTGCAGGCGTTCGACCTGGTTGGGCTCATTCAGGAATTCCGGTACAGTCTGCAGCGGGAAATGGACTTCCGGCTGGAGGCCCGCACCATCCGGCGATTCCGGGAGGCACTGCGCGACGTGCCCGGCGTCTGGACGCCCGACATCGTCCCCGAATGCTGCGGACCTGCGGTGATCGCCATGGAGTACTTCCGCGGCGTCCGCGTGGACCGCTACGCCGTCGACCACCCGGAGGATCGGCCGCGCCTGGCCCGCGGCATCGCGACGCTGCTCCTGCACCAGATCTTCGAGAACGGGCTCTTCCAGGCCGATCCGCATCCGGGCAACATCGCCGTGCTCGAGGACGGGCGGCTCTGCCTGCACGACTTCGGCATGGTGGGAGAGCTGGACGCGACGATGCGCGAGAGTCTCACGGCGCTGCTCGACGCCGTGGTTCGCGGCGACGTGCGCGACACGGCCGACGCGTATCTCGATGTCGGCCTCGTGGGCGCCGACGTCGACCGGCCGGCGCTCGAGGCCGATCTCAGCACGCTGCTCCGCCACATCCACGAGCAGGACCTGGCGCAGGTGTCGGTGGGCGACGCGCTGCAGTCGCTGCTCCGGCTGGGAAGCAGCCACCGCATCCGCAATCCCGGACCGATTCTCCTGCTCACGCGCGCCTTCCTGCTCGCCGAAGCCGTGATGCGCGACCTCGATCCCACGATGAGCGTGGCCGAGGCGTTCCAGGACGAGCTCACGCGCGTGGCGTCGCGGCAGTTCGCGCCGGTGCGGCTGCTCGAGCACGCGCGCCGGCTGCATCGCGACATGGAGCGGCTGGCGGACACGGCGCCCGCCGACCTCCGCCGCACCCTGCGCCGCATTTCGGAAGGCGAACTGGGCCAGGTGCGGGTGCCGGGGCTCGAGCGCACGGAACGCCGAGCCACGCGCGGCATCGAACGGCTCACCGGCTCGGTGGCGGCGGGCGCACTGCTGGTGGCCGGCAGTCTGCTCGTGGTCGCCGGCAGCTGGTATCGCTACGCGGGCGACCTCTTTCTCGTCTGGGGCGCCGTCGGCACGGGGCTCGTCGCGGCCGGCGCATGGCGCGCGCGGGAGCGGTAGCGCCGGTCGTGCCTCAGGGCCGATCGCCCCATTCGGAAAAGGGGTGCTCGGCGAGGCTGGCGTTGTAGTAGCGCGGATCGCCCGACACTTCGCGCCCGGCCCACGAGGGCAGCTCCACCGGCGCGTCCGCGGACGGAAGCTCGACTTCCGCCAGCACCAGCCCCGCGTTCGCGCCTGCGAACTCGTCCACCTCCCAGGTGCGGCCCGCGTACGGCACGCGGTATCGCACTTTCTCGATGATTGGCCCCGTGCACAGCGTGCCGAGCATTTCTTCGGCGTCGGCGAGCGGAATGGGAAATTCGAATTCGGCCCGCGCGATCCCCGTGGAGCGGCCCTTGATCGTGAGGAAGCCGCGCTCTCCGGCCACGCGCACGCGCACGACGGGGTGCGGATAGGTGGCGAGGTACCCCTGGCGGTACCGCACGCCCGGGCCCGCACCGGCGCGCCACGCGTCGCGCTGCACGAGGAACTTGCGCTCGATCTCGGTCGCCATGCCTGCCTCGGAGGGTGAGCCCGACGCGCGTAATGTAGCGCGCCGCGCCGCCCGCGAGGCGATCAGAGCACGCGAAGCGCGCGCGGCTCGGAGGAGTGGTCGGGCAGTCCCAGAATGCGCTTCAACGCGCTCGGGTAGTCTTCGTTGTCGGAAGAGTCGAGCCCGAGCTCGCCCAGCGCCGCGAGCAGCCGCTCGCGGTCGGTGCACTCCACCGACACCGTGTTCCAGCGGTGGCGTCCGATGGTGAACTGCGCGCGCTCGCCCTGGCACGGGCCGATGCCGATCGGCAGCTGCCGTTTGGTGAGCGTCACGATGCGCAGCTGCCGGTGCGGCACCACCACGCGGTACAGCAGGTCGCTGAGCGAGAGCGGCGCCGGCCCCACGGCCGGCACCGGCACGCCCCACGCGCGGCACGCGGCGGCCAGCACGCTGCCGTCGATCGGGAATTCGGCCGTCAGCACCGGCCGCCAGAGCTGCAACCCGCTGTCGTCCACCTGCTCGAGGCGCTTGATGTCCAGCAATCCGTCGCGGACCTTCACGCTGTGCGGCGACAGCAACGACAGGAGGTAGGTCTGTTCGACGGCCGGCGCGCCCCCCACCACGTCTTCGGCAGGCGGCGCGCCGAAGGTGCGCTCGAACACGCGCCACTCCCA
>DASVWS010000159.1:0-4144 GCA_036393095.1 Gemmatimonadaceae bacterium
GTCGTGCGGAAGTGGACGCGCATGGGCCATGCGTGGACGGCCGCCATGCCCCACCTGGCCGTGCTGTTCGGGGATCGGTTCACCGGCGAGACGTGAGATCCGAGTGCCACGGCCTCACACACAGACTAACGGATAGGCCCATTGCGCACGATCGTCCGCTCACTCGATCGGCGGAAACGCGCGCATTACGGCGCGACACGCCCATTCGTCGCGTGGTCCGCTCATCGCTCCGCCCACACCGCCATCCGGACGGCGTGTTCCCGAACCGCTCGTCACGCACCGCGGACTTGCATCGGCGGAACGCTCACCGCGCTCGACGGAACGACGACCTGGGCCGCCGGAACGCCGACTGCGCGCAGCGCACCGACGACTCGCATCGCCGGCGCACCGACCGCGCGCGGCGCACCGACGACTCGCATCGCCGGAACGACGAGCGGCGGCGGCGGCGCGCCGACCGGGCGCGGCGCACCACGCAGCGGTCGGTGCGTTCCGCTCGCTTGCACGAGCGTACCACGTGCTTGCGTCGGCCCAACGGCCTCCTGGCCTACTCGGCCCGCAACACGTGCATCGGATCCGCGCGCGTGGCTCGCAGCGCCGGCAACACGCTGGCCCCCGCCGCCGTGAGCAGCACGATCACCGGCACCGCGACGAACGTCACCGGATCGGTGGTCGTCACGCCGAACAGCAGCGACGACAGCACGCGCGATCCGGCGAGGGCCGCGGCGAGCCCCGCGGCCACGCCGAGCCCTGCCAGCGCCATGCCCTCGCCCACCACGGTGCGCATCACGCGCCCGCGGCTCGCGCCCAGCGCCATCCGTATTCCCATCTCGGGCGCGCGCTCGGTTACCGCGTAACTCAACACGCCGTGGACGCCGACCACAGCGAGCGCGATCGCCAGCCCCGCGAATACGGCCAGCAGCATGGCGTTGAACCGCGGTCTGGCGATACTCGCCGACTCGGTGTGCTGCAGCGGCTCGACCCCGTACACGGCGATCTGCGGATCGAGGGCGCGTACGGCCTGGCGAATGGCGCTTGCGACAGCCGTGGGATCGGAACCCGCGGTCCGCGCCAGCAACGTCACCGCCTGCACCGGCGCCTGCGCGAACGGCGCGTAGGCTGCGGGATCGCTGGGAGCGTCGATGCCGCGAAACTTCTCGTCGCCGATCACACCCACGATGCGACGCGTGATCCCCCACCACCGGATTTCCTGACCCACCGCTCCATGTGGAAAGTAGCGCTGCGCCGCTGCATGGTTGATCACCACGACCTGAGGCGCGTGCGCGTCGTCCGATGCCTCGATACTCCGGCCTTCGAGCAGCGGCACATCGAGCGTTTTCAGATATCCCGGCGTCAGAAATCTCGTCCTGATCTCCGGAAACTTCGCCGACTCCGCTTCACGACCGATGATCTGCCACGAATTCGTGAACCCCGGATCCAGCGGCGACCCGGCCGCCATGGCCGCCGACCGAACCCCTGGAATCGCCCGCACGGCGGCAAGCAACCGCGTGTTGAACGCCAGAATCTCCGGCGCGTCCGGATACTTGCGAAAATCGATCGGATAGCGCGTCGCCGGCAGTTGATACTGAACCTTGAGCACCTGCGAGGCGTCGAATCCCGGATTCACCGCCTGCAGTCGCCACAGACTTCGCACCAGCAGCCCCGCGCCCACGACCAGCAGCACCGCCGCCGCCACTTCGCTCACCACCAACCCGGCGCGGAACCGTCGCATTGCACGGCTGCTTGATACGCGCCCTGCCCCGTGCGCCTTGAGCGTCTGCTGGATGTCGATCCGGCGTGTTTGCAGCGCCGGCAACATGCCGAACACCAGCGCGACCGCGGCGGCCACTCCCACGGCGTACGCCAGCACGGTCCCGTTCACCGCCACGCGGTCCAGACGCGGAATGTCGGGGGGCGCCAGCGCCACCAGCGAGCACAACCCCACGAACGCCAGCGCGATCCCCGCTCCGCTGCCGAGCACGACCAACAGCAACGACTCGGCCAGGAACTGACGGTGCAGGCGACCGGGGCCCGCACCGAGGGCCCGGCGAAGCGCAACTTCGCGCGCCCGCGTGGCCGTGCGCGCCAGTAAGAGGTTTGCGACGTTGGCGCAGGTGACCAGCAACACGAGCGTGACCGCGCCAAGCAGCATCAACAGCGCCGGCCGGATTCCGCCGAACACCACGTCGCTGTACCGCTCGAGATTCACGCCGCGGTTCGCGTTCACCTGGTACCGATGCTCGAGATCGGCGCTGATCGACGCCAGTTCCTGCTGCGCCGACGCCAGCGTTGCGCCCGATGCCAGACGCCCGAGGGTGAGAAAGGGATGCGTTTGCCGGCCGTACACAGCCGGCGACGGCTGGAGCGCGATCCAGAGGTCGACGTGTTCACCGCTGAAGTTGGACGCGTAATCTGCCTGTTCGTGCACCTGGCGGATGCCAAGATCGGCGGCGGCGGGCGCTACGCCCACGATCGTGACCGGCTTGCCGTCCACGTTGATCGTTCGGCCGATGACGCTGCGATCGCCATTGTAGTGGGAGCGCCAGAACCCTTCACCCAGAATCGCCACCTGCCCGTCGTTCATTCCCCCTTCATCCGGACGGAACAGCCGGCCGGCGACGGGCGTGACGCCCAGCATGGACAGCAGATTCGGCGTCACGTCGAGCGCGGCGACGCGCAGGGGATCGCCGTCGCCGGTGATCGTTACGTCGGCGCCCATCACGCTGCCGATCGACGACAGCGTCCGGCTGCGCGTTCGAAAGTCGGCCACGTCGGGCCATGAGGCCGGCTCGTGGTGGGTGCCGCTGCCGCGGTCGGTCTCCCACACCATGACCAGACGGTCGGGAGCGTTGAATGGGGACGGCTGCAGGAGCACCGTGTCCACCACGCTGAAGATGGCGGTGTTGGCACCGGTGCCGAGCGCGAGCGTGAGGATCGCGGCACCCGCGAACACCGGATGTGATACCAGCAGGCGCCAGCCGTGCCGCAGGTCTCCCCGGACCTCATCCCACCAGTTGATCCGGCGCGCGTCGCGCGTCTCTTCGCGAAACCGTTCGACGCCCCCGAACCGTACCAGCGCGCGGCGCCGGGCTTCGTCGGCGCTGAGCCCGCGGGCCCTTCCCGCCTCCGTCTCCATGTCGACGTGAAAGCGCAGCTCGTCGGCAAGTTCCCGCTCCGTGTGGCAACGCCGCCAGAGGCCGCGCAGGCGCGCCACCATTCCACGAATCCTGTCCATCGTCCCCTCCGGCTACCGCGTGGCCAGCACCAGCTCGATGGCGGAGGAGAATCGCCGCCACGTGGCGAGTTCGGATTGCAGTTGCCTCCGTCCGGTGGCCGTGAGGCGGTAGAACCTGGCGCGGCGGTTGTTCTCGCTGGCGCCCCACGATGCGGCAATCCAGCCGCGGTATTCCAGGCGGTGCAGCGCCGGGTACAGGGATCCCTGGTTCACCTGCAGCACGTCGCGCGAGATCTGTTGTATGCGCTGCGCCACGCCCCAGCCGTGCATCGGCTCGACCGAGAGGGCCTTGAGGATCAACAGATCCAGCGTCCCTTGCAGGACGTCGGCATTGGACGCTGCCATGTTGCGCTTCTCCTAGACGTTCGACAGGTAAAGACTGGACGTCGCCTTGTCGAACGTCAAGGGGGGCGGTCAGGTGGACCGCATGTAGTGGCACCCCGCTTCCTGGGCCCGCATCACGGCGAAGATCCCCGACGGCTGCAGTTGCACGCCGGGCACGAGATGGCGGCGCAGCTCGTCGAACATCGCCGCCGACGAATCGCCCGACCGCCTGGCCAGAATGCCCGCGAACCCCTGCGTGGCGAGCGCGCACCCCAGCAGCACCACGCCCCGCCGGTGCAGCGCGTCGAGCGTGTAGTCGGCACCCTCCGTGTCGCCCGGCGCCGCCTTCCAGAACGGGTTGCGCTCCGCCCAGGCGTCGCTGGTGGCTTCCTTCGTCTTCGTGTATTCGCCCAGCTTGTACCGCGCCCAGATCTCGTCGTCGAGAATCATCGGGATGGCCATGTGCCGCATCACGATCACCGCGTTCACGTCGGCGTCCTGCACCTTGTACATGTCCTTGAATCCCTGCATGTACGAGTAGGCGTTGAACACCGCCGTCCCGTCTTCGATGGCCGGCGAGTCGAACAC
>DASVWS010000160.1:0-3579 GCA_036393095.1 Gemmatimonadaceae bacterium
CAGCGGCGAGAGAAGCGCGTCGACCGCGCCTGACCGGCGCTACGGCCCGTCGCAGGCGGGCACCAGATCGACGCCGCCGAAGAACTCGGCGGCGATCGCGTCCCATGCGGCGCGGTTCTCCGGTGGGCCGCACTTGAACGAGGGTCGGACCGGCGGCGAACCGAGGACGATGGCGCGCTGTTCGCGGTACCAGCGAAGCGCCACCTCCGCGGCGTACTCGTGGGCGTCGTTGCCCGGCTGGAACGCGTAGTACGTCCCGCGCCGCACGATGGTGGACGTGGGCGCGTACGGCGCGAGACAGGCCGTGCGCGCGCCGCACCTGCGCTCGATGGTGTCCTGGATCGTCGCGAGGTGCGCGGGAGACCAGTCGCCGTGGTCGGCGTCATCGAGGTGGAAGATCTCGTGAAAGAGCGTCTCGCGCGCGGCGTCGGCGCTGCGGTCGATGGAGCCGTTCACGTTGTACGCGATGGTCCAGCCGTCGGCGAAGGCGTTCGGCGTCGTGTTGCCGACGCTGCGGAAGAACCGGAACGTCAGGTTGCGCCAGCGGTAGTGCGGCGTGCCGTGCGTGGCGATCGCGGCGAAGAACGCGTCGAAGTCGCGCATGGCTCCCGCAACCCACTCGAGGTGCTTGCGATCCGGCCCGGTGGGCAGGGCGGGCACGAGCCGGATGCGGCCCCGGTAACCACCCTCGAACAGCTGCGCGGGCAGCACGTCGGCCTCGTCGCCGTCGGCGTCGAAGAGATCCGTCGCGATGTTCGCCGCGGCGGGATCGCCTGCGAATCGCGCCGCCACGTCCTCGCGCGTGGCCATCAGGCTGACGAGGAGCAGAAGCGCGGCGGGCACCATGTTAGGGACACTTCCATGCCGTCGATCCTTGGGGGGCGCCAGCTCGCGGCGGAAGAAGCCGAGCTGCTCTCGCGCGCGCTCGCCCTGCGCGGTCGGCCGGTGGGAGCGGCGGGTTTGCGGCGAAAGGGCAAGATTGGCACGCTCGTGGAGCGCGCGCTCGGCGCGACCGGTGGGAGCGCCGCCACGTGGGACTTCCCCGAGCTGCGCGTGGAGCTGAAGACGATCCCCGTCGACGCCCGCACGGGGCGACCGCGGGAGTCGACGTTCGTCTGCGCCGTGTCGCTCGCCGACGCCGATCGCGCCGAGTGGGCCGGGTCGTGGGTGCGCTCGAAGCTCTCGCGCGTGCTGTGGGTGCCCGTGATCGTGGACGCCGACGGCGCGGGCGTCATCGGCGAAGCCCGGCTCTGGTCGCCGACGCCCGAGCAGGACGGCGTGCTCGCCGGCGACTTCGAGGAGATCATGGGCCGCGTGGGCGTCGGCGACGTCGAGGGCGTGACGGCGCGGCTCGGGCGATGGCTCCAGCTCAGGCCCAAGGCGGCGCACGGCCGCGTGCGCACCCTGGTTCCCGCCGCCGAGGGCGCGAGCGTCGCCACGGTCCCGCGGGGCTTCTATCTGCGCGCGCGCTTCACGGCGGCCATCTTGCGGGACCCTGCCGCGATGCCGTGACGAAAGCCTTGGCGCAGAGCATGCTGGAGCCTCTGCGTGAGTTCTTCCGTCCGATGGCTGCCCGTCGCGCTCGCGGTCACCGTGTCCGCGCTCGGGGGCTGCGCCCACCCGGCGAGCGAGCCGGAGATCCGCTACCTCGCGCTCGGCGATTCCTTCACCGCCGGGACCGGGAACCCACCATCGGCCGCGTTTCCCTCGCGCCTCGCCGCGCTCTGGCGAGCGCACGGACGCGCGGTCACGCTGAACAACGTCGCGGTCAACGGCTACACCACCGAAGACGTGCTGGACCAGGAGGTCCCGCAAGTGGCCCCGTTCCACCCCACGCTGGTGACGCTCGCGGTGGGCGCCAACGACCGGGTGCACGGCTCGAGCGCCGACGTCTACCGGTCCCACGTGAGGACGCTCTTCCGGGCCATCATCGACGCCGGTGTCGCCCCGAATCGGATCGTGGCGCTGCCGCAGCCCGACTGGGCGCTCTCTCCGGCTGCCGCCTGGTTCGGTGAACCGGCGCAGATCGGAGCAGACATCGCCGCCTTCAACGGCATCCTGCGCGATGAGGCGCGAGCCGCCGGAGCGCGCTACGTGGACATCTATCCGCTCATGCAGCAGCAGGCGGAGGCGAAGATGCTCGCGGGCGACGGGTTGCACCCCTCGGCGCTGTCCCACGAGCAGTGGGCGGCGGCGCTTTACGGACAGATAGAACCCTAGTTCGTCTTCGGCGTTCTCTCGCGTTCGACCGTGTCGAAGAGCTGCGCGGCCACGTCGTGCTCCACCGGGAGCGGAACCACGCCGAAGCTCTCCGCGACCTTGTCCTGCTCGAACAGGAAGCGTCGGAGCACTTCCGGTGGGTACTCCTCGAGCGGCAGCGCGAACGCGCCGTACGGCTGGCCGGTGTCCGCGAGGGCGTGATGCGCTCGCGCGCCCGCGCCCCGGAACGCGTGGCATTTGAGGCACCCTTGCGTGCCGATCATCGTCTCGCGCAGCCCGCCCGTCAGCGAGCGAACCGGCGCGAGCGGGTCCTGGTCCACCCAGTGGAAGCTCGAGGCATCCAGCCCGAAGGGCGCGAACGTGGCGTTGCGCAGCTCCTCGGGCGGCGCCGTGGGGAAGTGCAGGAACGCGCCGAGCGGGCGGACCATCAGCGGCATCGGCTGCTGGCCATCGATCCACGAATACGCGCGACTCAAGCGATAGAACGTGGAGACGCGATAGAGGTTGTCCTCGTCGTCGAGTCCCACCACGATGACCGGCCGCGTTCTCTCCAGCACGTCGCGCGGGAAGTACTGCGCTTCGCCGCGCAGGTTCGAGACGACGAGCCAGTTTCCCCTCCCGATCTCGGACTCGGGCCGACGGGCGAGATAGTCGAGCAGATCGATGGCCTGGTAGGTCTTGCCGGGCAGGGAGTAGAGCTCCCACGGCATCGTGCCGAAGAGGAGCATCAGCGTCCGGCGCATCTCGTCGTCGACCGGGTGGGTGACGATGGCCGCGGGGTCGCTGCGGAACTCGGACAGGTCGAGAGGCGGCCGCGCATCCCAGCGTCGGCGCACGGCGAACGGGTTGTCGGCGGGGAGCTCCCGCGGGCCGGACGCGACGAAGCCGAGCACGAGATCGCCGAGATCGTTTCCTCGGCCCGTCCAGTGCACGAGGCTGTGCGCGTCGCGGTCGGGGACGACGAAGTCGTCGACCTGGCGCGCACCCGCGTTCCGTAGAGCGCGCGTGAACGTGCGGGCCATGAGTGCCCAGCTGTGTTCGTCCTGACCGCCGGTGAGGATGAGGAACGGCGGCGCGTCGGCGCGCGCGAAGGTGATCGGCGAGGACTCCCTGCGGTCCCGCACCGAGGCGCGGAAGAACGCCGCGTCCGGATGCCCCGCGAGTGCGGCCTGGCCGAGATCGTAGGTGCCGCGAATCGCGATCACCCCGTCGACGCGCCCGGGGTCCATGCCCGCGCCCTGGAGGAGCCGTGCGTCCAGGGCGAGCATCGCCGCCATCCACGCGCCAAGGCCTCGGCCCACGAAGACCAGGCGCGTCGCGTCGCGCGCGCCCGTCGCCTCACGCACGATCCCGGCGACC
>DASVWS010000161.1:0-11621 GCA_036393095.1 Gemmatimonadaceae bacterium
GCTGGCGACCTACGACAACGCGACGCGCACGCTCGCGCGCCTCCAGGCGCTGCTGCCGCGCCACGCCGTGGCCCAGCAGGACGTCGACAACGCGCACACCGCGGTGGAGTCGGCGAAGGCGGCGCTCGACCAGGCGACGAAGGACCTGAGCGACACGCAGATCCGCGCCGAGGTCGGCGGGCGGGTGGGGCGCACGCGCCTGCAGGTGGGCGGCCGCGTCACCGGGCCCGCCGACCTGCTCACCACCATCGACCAGCTCGATCCGGTGTACGTGACCTTCCGCCCATCGTCGGAGCAGGTGGCGGCGTGGCGGAGCCGGGCCGCCGACCGGGCGCTGATCACGCCGGGGAGCAGGCTCGCCGTGCGCGTGGTGCGCCCCGACGGGTCGCTCTTCCCGGTCACGGGGCGCCTCGATTTCGTATCGCCGATGCTCGACTCGGCCACCGGCACGCAGGAATTCCGCGCGCGATTCGCCAACGCCGACGGCGCGCTCGTGCCCGGCTCCTTCGTGCAGGTGCGGCTCGACGGGTTCGTCGATCCGCAGGCGCTCACCGTGCCGCAGCGCGCGGTGCAGCAGGGGCTCGGGCGCCAGTTCGTGTACGTGGTGGGCGCCGGCGATTCGGTGCGCACGCGCGACGTGCTGCCCGGCGTCTGGACGGGCAGTGCGTGGGTGATCGACAGCGGGCTCGTGGCGGGTGACCGCGTGATCGTGGACGGCGTGCAGAAGGTGGGACCGGGAATGGTGGTGAAGCCGGTGCCGGCGTCCGACAGTGCGGGAGCCGCGGCGCCGGCGGCGAGCGCCGGCGCGGCCCGCAAGCCATGAGCGGCGCGCCCGTCCAGCGGCCCGACGAGGTTCGCTATTTCTTCATCCGGCGCCCCGTGCTGGCGTCGGTGCTCTCCATCGTGATCACGCTGGTCGGACTGGTGGCGATCTTCCGGCTGCCCGTGTCGCGCTATCCCGAGATCACGCCGCCCGCGATCCGTGTCACCGCCGTGTATCCCGGCGCGTCGGCGGAAGACGTGGAGCAGGCCGTCGCGGCGCCGATCGAGGAGCAGCTCGCCGGGCTGCAGGGGCTGCTCTACTACTCGTCGTCGAACTCGAGCGACGGCACGATGACGCTGACGATCACGTTCGACGTGTCGCGCGACCAGGATCTGGCCGCCGTCGACGTGCAGAACGCGGTCAAGCAGGCGGAGCCGCAGCTCCCCCAGGCCGTGGTCACGAACGGCATCTCGATCGTGAAGGCGAACACCGACATCCTCGCGCTCGTCGCCCTCACCTCCGACGATCCGCGCTACGACGCGTCGTACCTGACGAACTACATGAACCTGTACGTCATCGACGAGTTGAAGCGCGTGCCGGGCGTGGGCGATGCGACGGCGTTCGCCGGGCTCAACTACTCGATGCGGCTGCAGCTCGATCCCGAGAAGATGGCCCGGCTGGGGATCACCGTGGGCGACGTGGCCGACGCCGTGCGCGAGCAGAACGCCACCAATCCGGCGGGCCGCATCGGGCGCGAGCCGGCGCCCGCCGGCACGGAGCTGACGATCCCCGTCATCGCGCAGGGGCGCTTGCAGACCACGCAGCAGTTCGACGACATCATCATTCGCGCCGAGTCGAACGGCGGGCTCGTGCGCCTCCGCGACATCGGGCAGGCGGTGCTCGGGGCGCAGAGCTACGACCTGCAGGGGCGGCTCGACGGGCGGCCCACCGCCGTGCTGCTGCTGTATTCGCGCCCGGGCGCCAACGCCCTCGCCGTGAAGGATGCCGTGGCGCGCCGCATGGACGAACTGGCCCGGAGCTTCCCGGCCGGCGTGCACTACGAGATTCCCTTCGACACGACGCCGTTCGTCACGGCGTCCATCCGCGAAGTCTCGATCACGCTGCTCGAAGCGCTGGTGCTCGTGACGCTCGTGGTGTTCCTGTTCCTCGAGAGCTGGCGCGCCACCGTGATCCCGATGCTCGCCGTGCCGGTGAGCGTGATCGGCACCTTCGGCGGCCTGCTGATGCTCGGCATGTCGATCAACGTGCTCACGCTGTTCGGGCTCGTGCTCGCCATCGGCATCGTCGTGGACGACGCGATCGTGGTGATCGAGAACGTGGAGCGCATCATGGCCACCGAGGGGCTCCCGGCACGGCTGGCCGCGGACCGGGCCATCCGCCAGGTGGCGAGCGCGCTCGTGGCGATCGTGCTCTCGTTGTGCGCGGTGTTCATCCCGGTGGCGTTCATCGGCGGCGTGACCGGCGCGCTGTTCCGGCAGTTCGCCGTGACGATCGTGATCTCGGTGGTGCTCTCCGGCGTGGTGGCGCTGAGCCTGACGCCCGCGCTCTGCTCGCTCCTCCTCAAGGAATCGAACGAGGAGAACACCACCGGGTTCTTCGGCTGGTTCAACCGCTTCTTCGACCGCGCCCGCGGCCGCTACACGGGCGCCGTCGGCGCGGTGCTCGACCATCCGCGCCCGTGGCTGGCCGTGTTCATCATCCTCGTCGGCCTCACGGGACTGCTCTGGCGCCACGTGCCCACGGCGTTCATCCCCACCGAGGACAAGGGGTACATGGCGATCTCGGTGCAGCTTCCCGACGCCGCGTCGCTGCAGCGCACGGTGGGCGTCGTGCAGCAGGTGGAGGGGGTGCTGCGGCAGGATCCGGGCGTGGCCCACTTCGTGGCGCTGGCCGGGTTCAGCATTCTCGGGTTCTCGTCGCAGACCAACGCCGCCACGATCTTCGCGCAGTTCAAGCCGTGGAGCGAGCGCGGGCCCGGCGAGTCGGCCGACGCGATCGCGGCGCGGGTCAACGCCAGACTGTTCGCGCTCAAGGACGCGGTGGCGTTCGGGTTCAACCTTCCCGAGATCCCCGGGCTGGGCACCAGCGCCGGCGTGGAGCTCAACCTGCAGAACCGGAACGGCCAGGACGTGAGGTCGTTCGCCCAGCAGGTGCAGGCCTTCCAGGCGGCGGTGAACCAGCTCCCGGCGGCGCAGAACGTCACGACGAGCTTCCGCGCCACGGTGCCGCAGCTCTACGTGCACGTGAACCGCGCGGCGGCCAAAGCGCGCGGCGTGAACCTCAGCGATCTCTTCGGCACGCTGCAGACGTTCCTGTCGTCGCTCTACATCAACGACTTCAACCTGTACGGCAAGACCTTCCGCGTGCAGGCCGAAGCCGAGCCGCAATTCCGCCAGACGCCGGCGGACATCGGCCGCTTCTACGTCCGGGGGCGCAACGACGCCATGATTCCGGTGTCGTCGCTCACCTCCACGGAATTCCGCAGCGGCCCCACGGTGATTCCGCGGTTCAACGGCTTCCCGTCGGCGCTGTTCACCGGCGCGCCCAAGCCGGGATTCAGCTCGGGCGAACTGCTCGACGAGATCGACTCGCTGGTGAGCGCACGATTCGCGGAGTCGGGGGTAGGGGTGGCGTACTCCGGGCAGTCGTATCAGGAGCGCGAGGCGTCCGGCGACGCGGCGATCGTGTTCGCCATCGGCCTGGTGATCGTGTTCCTCGTGCTTGCGGCGCAGTACGAGAGCTGGTCGGTGCCGTTCGCCGTGCTCCTCGGCCTGCCGTTCGGCGTGCTCGGCGCGCTGCTCGGCATCTGGCTGCGCGGGCAGCCGAACGACATCTACTTCCAGGTCGGCGTGATCGCCGTCGTGGGCCTCGCGGCGAAGAACGCGATTCTGATCGTGGAATTCGCCGCCGAGCTGCGGCAGACGGGCATGTCGATCCGCGACGCCGCCCGCGAAGCGGCGCGCGAGCGCCTGCGCCCCATTCTCATGACGTCGTTCGCCTTCATCCTCGGCGTGCTCCCGCTGGCGATCGCTACGGGTGCGGGCGCGGCCAGCCGCCATTCGATCGGCACCGGCGTGTTCGCCGGCATGCTCATCGCCACGACGGTGGGGATCTTCTTCATTCCGCTGTTCTTCGAAGTCATCCGCCGCCTGGCCGAAGGACGCCGCACCGCGGTGCCGGCCGCCGGGGGAGGGGAAGGCTGATGCGGCGCATGACCGTCCTGCTCGCGGCGGCCGCGCTCACCGGATGCATGGTGGGGCCGTCGTACCACGCGCCCGAGCCCGCGCCCGCGCGCGCAACGCTCGGCGTGCCGGCCATGCCCGACTCGACGCGGGCGTTCTTCGATTCGCTCGCCGTTGCGCGCACGCGCGACAGCGTGGCCGCGGCCGCCGCGCCACTCACCCAGCGCCTGCTCGTGCAGGATTCGCTGGCCGGCGTGGCCTGGCTCGACATCCTGCGCGACACCACGCTCGTGCGTCTGGTCAACACGGCGCTGCGCCAGAATCGCGACGTGCAGACCGCCGTCGCCCGCATCCGGGAATACCGGGCCGACGCCGGCGTGGCGCGCGCCCCGCTCTTTCCCACGGTCACCGCCAACGGTTCGGTGAGCAGCAACCAGGTGGCGCTCGGGTTCATCCCGCCGGTCGCCTACCACGCCATACGCGTCACCGGTGACGTGAGCTGGGAGCTGGATTTCTGGGGCCGCATCCGCCACGGGCTCGACGCCGCGAATGCCGACGCCGCGGCGCAAGTGGCCGCGGAGCGCGGCACCGTGCTCTCGCTCGTGAGCGACGTGGCCACGGCGTATCTGCAGCTGCTGGAACTGGATCAGGAGCACGCCATCGCGCAGCAGACGCTGGCATCGCGGCAGGCGACGCTGGCCATCGCGCGCGAACGCTACCAGCAGGGGCTGATCTCCGAGCTCGACGTGAAGCAGTTCGAAGCGCAGGTGGCGGCGCCGGCGGTGACGCTGGCGCAGACCGAGCGCGAGCGCGCGCAGACCGAGCATGCGCTCGACGTCCTGCTGGGCGAGGGCCCCACGCCGATTCCACGGGGCGGCACGCTGGCCGACGCGGTGAAGGCGCTGTCGGTTCCCGACTCCGTGCCGGCCACGCTCCTGAGCCGCCGGCCCGACATCCAGGAAGCCGAACGGGCGTACGCGGCCGCGACCGCGCGGCTGGGCGTGGCCGATGCGGCCCGCCTGCCCACCGTGATGCTCACGGGGTCGTACGGCAGCCAGTCGGCCACGCCGGGAAACCTGTTCGGCGGCAACACGCGCATCTACCAGCTGCAGGCCGGCGTGTCGTTCCCGCTGTTCGACGCCGGACGTCTGAGCGACCAGTCGGCGGCGGCGCGGGCCCGGGTGGACCAGGCGCGCCTGCAGTACGAGCAGACGGCCCTGAGCGCGCTGCGCGACGCCAGCGACGCGCTGGTGGGGGTGCGGACGGCGCGGGATCAGGAAGCTGCGCAGGCCACGCAGGTGGCGGCGCTCCGCGACGCGCTGCAGCTCGCCGAGCTGCGCTACGAGTCGGGGCTGGCCAGCTACCTCGATCTGCTCGACGCGCAACGCAGCCTGTTCTCGGCGCAGCTCGCGCTGAGCCAGGCCCAGCTCCAGCAGCTCACCGCGGCGGTGCAGTTGTACAAGGCGCTCGGCGGCGGGTGGCCGGGGCGCGAGTAGTTGGGCGCCCCGGCTCGGGCCGTTGGTCCCCTCGACTCAGCGGCCGGGTTGGTGCAGCGTGAGCCCCAGGCTCAACCGCGTCTGCGTGCGGTGCGTCGCCGCGCGCAGCAGCACTGGGGGAACACCGATGGGAACCTCCCCGACTATGTCGGTCGTTTCCCGGAGAATTCGGGCGTCGATCGCCAACTCGTTCGAGAAGTAGTGGCGGACGCCGATCGACGCGCCGTGGACGTGGGTGTCGAACGACGCCGGGCTGGTGGTCGTTCGGCTGGTGGACCCGTACGCGTCGACGAACGGGCGCAGGGTCGCGTCGGTCGGGTAATAGAGCCGTACGAGTCCATTCGCGCTGTAGCTGTGAGACGTGCCGACCACACCGCTCTGCGACGAGACGGTCGTGAACGCGCCGCCGATGCCGACCTGCAGGAAGTCGGCGAGAAAGGGGGCGAACTGCGCGCCCGCGCCGTACCGGGTTGTGGGTGAAAAAATGGTGTTCACGGACGCGTTCCAGTCGTACGCCCACGGGCGCTGGACGGCGCCAGTCGCGGATGAGCGCCATCCGTCGAGGAACACGGACGGGCCGGCTGAGAGGCCGGTTACCGTCTTCGAGTTCGCCCGCGACGTGCCGGAGACGAATAGCTGTGCGTCGAGGGCCGTGAGCGGCGTCAGGAAGTGCAGCCACCCGACCGACGCGTAGCCTCCCGCGACTCCGCTCTGGTGCTGGCCGCCGCTCGCGCTCACCGACGCCGAGAGATACGGCGCGGACCGGGGATTCGGGCCGAAGAGGTAGCGCGCCGCGGCGGTGAGGCCGCCGCTCTCCGCCCCAAACGGACCATTGGATCCGGCGTACGAGAATCCGCCGCCGATCTGCAGATGGTCGGTAACGAACGGCAGGTACTCGGCGCTGGCGGACCACGCCGTTCCGCTGGGGATGGGACCGATGCCCGCGCCGAGCGACAGGTTGGCGAGTCCGACGAGTGAAGCCGGGGTCTGCGTGCGGCCGGTCTGCGCGGCAAGTGGCGCAGTCGCGACGATGAGCGTGGCCACGGCCAATCCGAGCGATTTCCGAGACGGCATGGTGGAATCTCCGGAGGCTGAAATGCGAGATGCGCACACGGGCCTGCGGCGGCCATTGCATCCAATCGTGTGCACCGTGTTCCATAGGGCCTACGGAACACGGCGGCGATTCGTTGAGATTCCAGATCCGATATGGTGCGCCCGCCCGTTCGGCACCGGGCGCCGCCGGCCCGTCAGGCCGGGTTCCCGCGCTACGGCACGATCCGATGCCCGTTCACGAAGTCGTACAGCGTGAGCTGGCGGAGCTGGTAGTACGCCGTCCAGTACCCGCGGAGCGCCTGGACGTACTGCAGCAGCGCCTGGTCCTTGTCGTTCTGCGCGATGTACAGGTTGTCGATCGTGATCTTGCCGATCACGTACCGTTCGTACGCGACGTCGAATCGCTTGGCCGCCACGGTGTCGGCCTTGGCGGACACGGTGAGATTCCGCGCTGCCTGGGCGAGCTGCAGCGCCGCGAACCGGGCGTTCTGGACCGTCTGCTCGCGCGTGGCCTGCGAGGTGGCCGAGACGCGCTCCTGGTCGGCCCGCGCGGCCTGGACGTCGGCGGAATGCGCGCCCCACTGAACGAGCGGCACCTGCACGCCGAGTGACAGCTGCTGCGCCTGCAGCAGGTTGCTGTACACGGCGGAGGCGGCCGTGCCGCTGGCGTTGAAGCCGTAGCTGGCCTGCAGCGTGGCACCGATGCCGGTGGACAGCCGGGCCTCGGTCACGGCGCGGCGCGCCTGGACGTCCTCCAGGTCGAGCGTCGTGATGGCGGAGCTGTTGCGCAGTGCTTCGGCCACCGCGCGGGCCGTGTCGAGCGGCACCGCCGGCACGTCCGGCGTGACGACGATGCTCACGGCGGCGT
This sequence comes from Gemmatimonadaceae bacterium, assembly GCA_036393095.1. Lineage (GTDB taxonomy): Bacteria > Gemmatimonadota > Gemmatimonadetes > Gemmatimonadales > Gemmatimonadaceae > JAGWRI01. Next base: position 7,384 of record DASVWS010000161.1, read on the forward strand.
CGGCCGGCACGTTGATCGCCAGCCGGAACGCCGCCAGTGCGCGGTCGTAGTCCAGCTTGGCGCCGTCCACCGCCGTGCGGGCGCGGAGCAGGGCGAGCTCGCTCTGCAGCAGGTCGTTCTCGCCGATCTTCCCCACCTGATAGCGGCCCTTGTTCAGCGTGTACAGGGTGTCGTTCACGGCCGCGTTGTGCGTCGCGTTCTGCAGCGCCGAGCGCGCCGAGTAGAGATCGAAGAAGGCGGTGGCGGTGGCGGCGGCGGCGGTCTCGCGGGCCTCGAGGTACCGGCGCTTCGCGAGATCGGTCTGCAGGTCCTGCTCGCGGGTGTCCCACCGGATGGTGTTGGGGCGCAGGATGGGCTGCGAGAGCGTGACCGTCATCGGCGCCGACGACCAGGTGCGGACCTGTTGGGCGCCGGTCATCTGAAATCGTTGCAGCGACGACGACACCATGAGGTTGCCGCCGGTGAAGGGCAGCTTCTGCGAGATCGTGACGCCGAGCTGCGACGTGGTCTGCTGCAGGGGCGTGAACAGCTGCGAGCCGTCGGGCTGGATCACCGGCACGATGGCGCGGCTGTAGTTGGGGACGGTGCCGCCGAGGCTGATCTGCGGCAGGAGCCGCGCGCCGTAGGCGCGGTCGCGGGCCATCGCCGCGGCGAGCGCGTCGCGCGCGGCCTGGGCCTGCAGGCCCTGGCGCAGCGCCAGGCCGATGGACTGCTGCAGGGTGAGCGAATCCTGAGCGCCGGCGGCGGGCGCGTGCAGCGAGAAGCCGGCGACGAGGACGCCGGCGAGGAGCGATCGCATCATGGCGGTGACCTATTCGTAGCGGAGGCAGACCACGGGATCCTGCTGCGCGGCGCGCCACGCCGGCACGATCCCGAAGACCAGGCCGACGGTGAACGAAACGCCGAAGGCCAGGAGCACGGAGAGCGAGGAGATCGCGGTGGTGATGCCGGCGAAGTGCTGGATTCCGCCGCTGATGCCGGCGCCGACCACGATGCCGGCGATCCCGCCGGCGACGCTGATCAGCAGGGCCTCGCTCAGGAACTGGAACAGGATGTCCTTCTGCGTCGCGCCGGTGGCCCGGCGCACGCCGATCTCGCGAATACGCTCGAGCACCGAGGCGAGCATGATGTTCATGATGCCGATGCCGCCCACGAGCAGCGAGATCGACGCGATCGCGCCCAGCACGATGTTGAAGATCGAGCGCGTGCGCTGCTCCTGCCGCAACAGCAGCTCGGGCACGGTGATCTCGAAGTCCACGACGTCGTTGTGGCGGCGCGTGAGCATGCGCCGCAGCACGTCGGCCACGGCCGGCATGTACCGGCTCTCCTCCACCCGCACGATGATCCGGTCGAGCTGGTTGTGGTTGGCGCGCTCGGCGCGCGTCGCCGCGTCCGCCGTGTCGCCCGCCTCGGTGACCGTGAACTGCTGCGCCGCCGCCTCGACCTCCTGCTGTGTGAGCAGCGAGCGATTGCGGTAGCGCACGAGCATCGTCTGCATCGGGACGTACACGTCCATGTTGGCGTCGCGGATGCCGAGCTGCTGCGACGTCTGCGGGCTCACCGGCCGGTCGGCCAGCACCCCCACGACGGTGAGCCACACGTTGCCCACTTTGATCGCCCGGCCGATCGGATTCTCGGTGGTGAAGAAGCGCGAGCGCACGCCCCAGCCGATGATGGCCACCGGGCTGCCGTCCGTCACCTGGCCCGGCGCCCAGGGCGTGCCCCGCTCGATGTGCAGGTTGAGCAGGTCGAAGTAGTCCGGATCCACGCCCACCACCTTGCCGGAGCGCCGCAGCCCTTCGCGCGTCAGCGTCGTGTTGAGCACGACCTCGCCGCTCGTTTCCACGACGTGGGGCACCACGTCGGCGATCGCGCGCGCGTCGAGATAGGTGAGGCCGGGCGTGAAGCGTACCGGCTGCTTCTCCGCGTCCGCGGCCGTCGTCGTCTTCTCCTCCTTCTGGGCGACGATCGGCGTCACGATCACGTTGTTCGACCCGAGCAGCCGCATTTCGGAAATGATTTCGAGCTCGGCGCCGCGGCCGATGGCGAGCATCGCGATCACCGACGCGACCCCGAACAGGATGCCGAGCGAGGTGAGGCCGGCGCGCACCTTGTTGTGCCCCACGGCTTCCAGCGCCGTGCGCAGGCTGAACAGGACGTGCGCGATGACCTGCGCGCGCAGCCGGGCGAACGCTTCGTTGGCGGACGGCACGCGGATCAAGGGCCGGTGGCGGGCCGCGGGGCCGCCCCGGGCGCCCGCCCCGGCTTGCCCGGCGCCCCGGGCGCGGGCGTCACCGGCAAGGCGGTGTCCCCGTTCGGGGGCGCCGCGGCCGGCGCGCCCGGCAGGCGCACGAGCGGGAGCGACGCGCGGTCGTTTGGCAGCGACATCAGGATCCGGTCGCCCGGCTCGAGCCCGCGCATGATGATCACGTCGTCGTCGTTCATCGGGCCGGTCTCGACCTGCTGCTTCACGACGCGCGATCCCGATTCGCGGTACACCACCGGCACTCCGCTGTCGCTGCTCACGGCCTCGATCGGGATGTAGTTCACGTCCTTCGCCGAATACGTGGTGATCGCGTTGCCGGTCGTCATGCCCGGGCGCAGCGTGGTGTCGGGCTTCTCCACGGTGATGTGGACCTCGAACACCTTGGCGTCGGAGTTGGGGCGCTGCTCGCCGACGTTGGCCACGCTCGCGACCACGCCTGCGAGCTTCTTCGTCGGATCGGCGTCGAGCGAAATCGACACGTGCTGGCCCACGGCCACCTTGCGCACGTCGATCTCGTTCACGTACGTCACCGACTCCATCTTCGTCAGGTCGGGCAGGGTGGCCACCGCGCCGTCGAAGGGGCTGATCTGCGCGCCCACCGTGCGCTTCTTGCCGTTCCACTCCTTCACGTAGATGACCATGCCCGGCGACGGCGCGCGGATGGTGAACCCCGCCATCACCGACTGCACCATGCCGAGCTGGTTCTTCTGCCGGTCCAACTCCGCCTCGGCCTCGCTCATCTTGGCCTTGGCCTGCAGCACCTGCGTCTTGTAGTCCGCCTTGGCCTGCGTCACCGCGCGGTCGGCCTGCTCGTAGTCGATGGCGACCTGCCGCTGGATGCTGGGCGCCTCGTAGATCGACTGCTCCTTTACGATTTTCTTCTGCTCCAGATCCAGCTCCAGCGACCGGATGTTCTCCCGGGCCTTCGACAGGTTGAGCGTCGAATCGAGCATCGCCTGCTCGTACTGCGCCTGTGCCTTCTGCACGGCCAGCGTGACCTCGGCGAGCTTCGGCGCCACGGTGGCTCGGTCCAGCGTTGCCACCACGTCGCCGGCCTTCACGACCGTGCCCTCGGGCACGAGGGTCGCGATCTTCATCTGGTAGATCTGCGCCTGCATCGCACCCTGCGGCGCGCTGATCTGCACGAACTGCCGGGCCCGCAGCTCCCCGGACGTCGTGACCAGCACCTTGAAGTCGCCGTGCTTGACCGAGGTGACCAGCGCATCGTCCGGACGCCGTTCGCTCCGCGCGAAGAGCCAGGTGGCGGGGATGCCGAGCAGCACGACGACGAGGGCGACGCGAAACCAGCGCGAGCGGAGCAAAGCCATGATGCCTCCACCAGAGCGACGAGCCGATGACTGCCGTGCGGGCGCGGCTCCGGGCCGATGCGTCCGCCGTCCAACGCGCGAAACCGCCGGTTCGACACGGGGCGCCGCCCGATGGTTGCTGCGAGCCGTCACGCCGGCCCGCCGCCTGCATGCACGCAGCGCCGCGGCATCGAAGCCGCGGCCAATATGGCGCGTGGCGCGAGCGCCGGCATCGAGTTTAATGAACTTGTAACGAAGACTTCCTGAACCGCTAATGTTCGCTTCCGGAGCGCGCGCCGCCAGTCCTTCAATGGGACGACCCCGTCCCGCGGGGAGGCCCCCGGACGCCCGGCGCCGCCGCGGTGCGGCTTTGTCGGTTCCCAACTTGAACTTTGCTGGCGCCGGTGGGAGCTTTCGCGGCAGTTCTCCCTTCCATACGGTGACATTCCAGATGCAAGCACTCGGGTTGCCCCGCCGCCTGACGGGCGCGTGGGCCGTTCTTCTCCTCGCCGTCGCGCCGGCGGCGTGCAGCCGCGGCGCCGACCAGGGCGCCGCCAAGCCCACCAAGACCATCGGCGTCTCGCTGCTCACGCGCGAGGACGAGTTCTACCGGCAGCTCGAAGCGGGACTCCGCAAGGCGGCCGATGCCCACGGGTACGCCTTGG
>DASVWS010000162.1:0-10237 GCA_036393095.1 Gemmatimonadaceae bacterium
CCTTCGCCTTGTCCGTGGCTTCGATGTCGATGTCGTAGAGCACTTCCAGGTGATCGCTGACGAAGCCGATCGGCACCTGGAGCACGTTCTTCACGCCTTCGGCCGCAAGCGTGTCGAGGAAGTCGAGGATGTCGGGGCCGATCCAGGGCTCGCCCGTAGCGCCGGCGCTCTGCCAGGCGCGGCGGAAGCCGGGGAGCCCGGCCGCCTTCGCCACCATCTCGGCGCTCTGCTGGAGCTGCGCCTCGTACGGGTCGTTCCAGGTGCGGATGCGCTCGGGCAGGCTGTGCGCGGTGAACACCACGGTCACGCTGCCGCGCTCGCCTTCCGGAAACGTGGCCAGCCCCGCCCGCACCGTCTGCGCCATGAACTGCACGAACCCCGGATCGTCGCCCCAGTGATCGATGAACCGGATCTCGAAGGGACTGCCCAGCTCGGCCTGCTTCTTCTCGATCGTGTCGCGGTACTGCCCGATACTCATTTTCGAATAGTGCGGGGCGAGCACCAGCGCGGTGAATTTGCGAATGCCGTCGTCGTACATCTGCTGCACCGTGTCGGCGATGTACGGATGCCAGTGCTTCATGCCCATGTAGACGGGCACCGGCGTCCCGCCGGCGGCGAGCCGGCGGCGCAGGGCGTTCCGCACGTCTTCGGTGAGTTGGAGCAGCGGCGTGGCGCCGCCGACGCGCTCGTACCGCGCCCGCAGGTTCGCCACCGCCGCGGGGGGCGGCGTGCGTCCGTGGCGGATGTGCGTGAAGTACGCCTCGACGTCGTCGAGGGTGGCGGGGGTTCCGTAGGCCAGCAGCAGGACTGCGGTGTCGTGGTTCATCTAGCGGCCTCCGGCCGTAGCAGGTGATGCCCCGGGGTCGGAGGAGGTGGGGGCGGTGGTGGCACCGGCGCGCCGCGTCCGCGCGCGCACGGTGGCGATGGCAAGCTCGATGCTCGGCACGGGCGTCTCCGGGAGGAGTCCGTGCCCGAGGTTGAAGATGTGGCCCGGGCGGCCGGCTGCACGGTCGAGAATGTCGTTGACCTCGCGTTCGATGACCTGCGGGGAACCAAGCAGCACGGCGGGATCGAGGTTCCCCTGAATGCCCGTGTCGTGGCCGATGACGTCCCAGGCGCGGTCGAGCGGAATGCGCCAGTCGGCGCCGATGATGGTGCCGCCGTCGGTGGCCATGGCGTCGAGCAGGGTGGCCGTGTTGACGCCGAAGTGGATGAGCGGCGCACCCAGCGGCGCCAGCGCCGCGAAGATGCGGCGCGCGTAGGGCTGCACGTAGCGCACGTAGTCGTTGCGCGACAGCGCGCCCACCCAGCTGTCGAAGAGCTGCAGCGCGTCGGCGCCCGCGGAGCGCTGGGCGCGCAGGAACGCGATCACCATGTCGCTGAGCCGCGTCATCAGCTCGTGCCAGGTGTCGGGCGCCGCGTACATAATCGTCTTGGTGCCCAGGAACTCGCGCGACGCGCGCCCTTCGATGAGATACGCGGCGAGCGTGAACGGGGCGCCCGTGAAGCCGATGAGCGGCGTCCGATCGCCCAGCTCGGCCTTGAGCATCCGGATCGTCTCGAGCACGTACGGCAGTCCCGCGTCGGGATCGAGCGGACGCAGCCCGCGGACGTCGGCCATGGTGCGCACCGGCGATTCGATCACCGGCCCCACGCCGTCCACGATGTCGAGAGACACGCCGGCGCCGATGAGCGGGTGCATGATGTCGGCGAACAGGATCGCCGCGTCCACCCCGAAGCGGCGCACCGGCTGCAGCGTCACTTCCGTGCACACGTCGGGCCGCTTGGTGATCTCGATGAGCGAATACCGCTCGCGGATGGCGCGATACTCGGGGAGCACCCGCCCCGCCTGCCGCATGAACCAGACCGGCGTGCGCTCCACCGGCTGATGACGGGCGGCGCGCATGAACACCGTCGTATCGATCGTCAATTCACGTTCCCCAATTCGGATGGATGCATCCGGCCCAGCGTCTCCAGCACCTCCTCGGCCGCGCGCACGCCCGACTTCACGCAGTCGGGAATGCCCACGCCGCCGATCGCGGCCCCGGCCACGCTCACCCCGGGGTTCCGCGCCGCGAGCGCCCGAATGGCCGCCGTGCGGTCGAGGTGCCCCACGTGGTACTGCGGCATCGCGCGGTCGAACCGGTTGATCTGCACGAGCTCGGGCTCGGCGGTGATGCCCATGATCTCGCGCATCTCGTCGCGGACGACGCCGAGCAGCTCTTCGTCCGAGCGTTCCACGAACGATCCGCGCCCCGCCCCGCCCAGGAAGAGGCGGAAGAGCGCGTGGCCGGCGGGCGACCTGCCCTCGAATTTACTCGATACCCAGGTGCAGGCGAGCACCGGGCGGCCCTGGATCCGGGGCACCACGTACCCCGACGCGTCGAGTGTCCGCGGCACCGCCGCGTCGGGGTAGGCCACCGAGATGGTGACGGTGGACGCGTACTCGATGGCCCGCAGCGCCGACGCCAGCTCCTCGTCCACGGAGCGGATCAGGGCCGCGGAGTGGTAGGCCGGGGTGGCCAGGATGACGGCGTCGACGGCGAGCTGTTCGCCGTTGGCGAGCGTGACGACGAATTCGGGCGCGTCGTCGTGTCCGGTCCCGATGCGGTCCACGCGCTCGACGCGGGCGCCGGTTCGAATGACGGCGGTCTTCCCCGCGGGATCGCGGCGGCGCACTTCGCGCCGGATCCCCTCGACCAGCTCCTCGAGCCCGCCGGGGAACGAGAGGAATCCGAACGCCGGCTGGCGCGGCGGCTGGCCGGGGGCAGCGGCGCCGGGGGACGCGGCCTTTCGCGCCGCGCGCTGCTTCCGCTTGGTGGCCAGCATGCCCTTCACCAGGCCGCCGTGCTCGCGCTCGTAGGCGCGGAGCTGCGGGAACATCGCTTCCATGCTCAGCCGTGCGCCGTCGCCCGCCGAGATGCCGCTGAGCAGCGGCTCGACGAGTCGCTCGTACATCTCGCGCCCCAGGCGGCGGGTGACGAAGCGCTCGATCGATTCGTCGGGCGCGTTCCGCTGCGGCGGAATGAAGTACTCCATCCCCACGCGCAGCTTGCCGAGCGGCGACACGAGCGGCGTGGTGGCGAAGGGCGCGAAGCGCGACGGCACGAGGCCCGTGAGTCCGTCGGGCATCGGGAAGAGCCGTTTGCCGCTGAGAATGTACGAGCCCTTGGCGGCGGGGTTGGTGCCCTGCAGCCGCTCGCCGAGCCCCACGCGCCGGGCGAGCTCAACGGCGGCGGGTTTGGCGGCGAGGATCACGTCGGGGCCGGCTTCCATGAGGAAGCCTCCCGAGCGTTCGGTGCGGATGTGGCCCCCGATGCGCGGCGAGGCCTCGAGGAGCGTGACCTGGAGCGCGGGGTTCACCCGTGTGAGATGCTCCAGTGCCGTCAGCCCACTGATTCCGCCGCCGATGATGGCGACGCGAGCGGTCATTGCTTCAGTCCGAAGAGGTGCCGGAGTGCCATTGCATACCCGGCAACCTGTCCGTTCTGTGCCTCCCGGCGCAACTGCTGCATGGGCTCGTGGAACAACCGGTTCACCAGGGACTCGGAAAATGCCTCGATGTGCCGGCGGTCGTCGTCGCTCAGATGGGCGAAGTGGCGGCGCGCGTGGTCCAGGGTGGTCCGGCGCACGGCGTCGGTGTGGTGGCGCAGATCGGCGATGAGGGGCTGCACGTCGAGCTGGCCGAGGGCGGCGATGCACTGGGCCGCCGCCTCCTCCACCACGGCTTCCACGCGGGGAACTTCGGCCTGGCGTTCCTGCAGTCCCTCCTCGATGCGGTGCTCCAGGACGTCGAGGTCCGCGTAGGTGACGTTGGCGATCGTCCGGACCTCGGGATCGACGTCCCGCGGCACGGCGATGTCGATGAGGAGCATCGGCCTCGCGGGGCGGCAGCTCATCGACCGCGCGATCATCTCGCGGGTGATCACGTGGTGCGGCGCGGAGGTGGAGCTGATCACGACGTCGGCGCCGTCGAGCGCGTCCTGCAGACGCTCGAGCGGCACGGGCCGGCCGCCGACCCGGGCGCTCAACCGTTCGGCGCTCTCCCTGGTGCGGCTCACGACGCTGATGTCCGCGACGCCTCGATAGTGCAGCGCCGACACGGCGAGCTCGGCCATTTCGCCGGCACCCACGATCGCGACGGACGCCGAGGAGAGGTCGTCGAACGCGGCGTTGGCGAGCTTGACCGCCATGGAGCTGACGGTGGTGGGATTGCGGCTGATGTCCGTTTCCGACCGCGCGCGGCGGCCGGCGCGGATGGCGCCGCGGAAGAGCGTGGACATCACGTGGCCGGCCGCGTTGTGCGCGGACGCGGCGGCGAAGGCCTCGGAGACCTGTCCCAGGATCTGCGGCTCGCCGATGACCATCGACTCGAGGCCGGCGGCGGTGCGGCAGAGGTGCCGGACCACGTCCTCTCCCGACAGCACGTACGCCGCCGGCCGCAGCTCGGCGGCGGTGACGCCGGTGGTGTCCTGGATGAGATCGAACAGCGACTGGTCGGCGTTGCGTCCGCCCACCGCGTAGAGCTCCAGGCGGTTGCAGGTGGACAGGATTACCAGTTCGCTGATGGCTGAGGGGCGGGCGTCGGGTCCGCACCCGAAGCGGGACAGCGCGGTTTCGATGGCGGACTCGGGCATCGCCAGCCGGTCGCGAAGGGCGAGCGGTGCGGTGCGGAAGGAGACGCCGACGCAGACGGGGCCGCCCTCGGCGGTCCGCCGCAGCGGGATATTGACCGGATGGCCGGCCGGCGCGTCGACGGTCTCGGTGTCGTGCAGCGCGGTGGCGCTCATGCGGCGCTCCCGCTCACGAACGGTACCGACTCGAGCACCGGCAGCGGCTGCCGGAACCGCTGCTCGAAGTACTCCGTCACCGGCTCTGCCTCGCCGCGCTCGACCATCGCCGCGTACTTCTTCGGGATGTGCGCGCAGAACGGCTCGGCTTCCATGAAGTCGCCGGTCATCCCGTAGGCGCGGGCACGGCTGCCGCCGCACACCTTGAGGTATTCGCACACGCCGCACTTGCCCTTGATGTCTTCGCGGCGGCGGAGCTGGGTGAAGATCGGGGACTCGCGGTACACCTGCACGAGGTCGTCGGTGCGGACGTTGCCGGCCGGGATGGGCAGGAATCCCGAGGGCATGATCTGGCCGGTGTGGCTGATGAACATGAACCCGTCGCCGTCGTTCACGCTGCGCGCACGGCCGATGCCGTCGGAGAGCGAGAACATGACGCCGCCGGTGAGCACGTCCGGCTTCTCGCCGCGCGACCCCTGGCGCCGCTCGGCCACCTGGCGCTCCATGATGACGCGCGAATACTGCGGCGCGGCGGTGGCCTTGATGTCGAACGGCGCGCGCTTGGACAGGTCGTACATCTTGTTGAAGATCTTCTCGTACTCCTCGGCGCTCGCCACGTCGCCCGGCTTGGCACGGCCGGTGGGAACGAGGAAGAAGACTTCCCAGAACACGATGCCGAGCCGCTCCATGAGCGCGGCCAGGTTGTCGAAGTCATCGATGTTGTGGCGCGCGATGACCGTGTTCACCTGCGTGGAGAGGCCGATGCGCCGGCACTCTTCAAGGATGCGGATACCCCAGTCGAAGGAGCCGTCGACACGCCGGAAGGCGTCGTGGATCGCCGGGGTGGACCCGTCGAGGCTCACGGCCAGGCGGGAGATCCCCGCGTCCTTGAAGGCCTGGATCGCTTCGGGCGTCGCGAGCGGCGTCGTCGCCGGCGTGACCGCCATGCGAAGACCCAGCTCGAACCCGTAGCGGATCAACTCGAACACATCGGGCCGCTTGAGGCAGTCGCCGCCGGAGAGCACGAACACGACGTTGCCGAACTCGCGCACCTTGCGGAGCATGGCCTTGGCTTCGTCGGTGCTCAGCTCGTTGGGATTCCGGTACGGGACGGCCTCGGCGCGGCAGTGACGGCAGGCGAGGTCGCAGGCCCGCGTCGTTTCCCAGATCACGACGAAGGGCGACTTGTGGAAGTCGAAGTCGGCGATGCCGGCCCGGCCGCGTCCATTCCCATGGCCCTGCGCGTCGCCATGGCCCTGATGTGGGTGCATCTGGCCCCTCTCCTCGGTGAATAACCCGATGTCCGCCAGCAACTTGCATTCGGACGCGGGGAGAATGCAAAGCGCCGGGCCACAATGGTGTCGGGGGATGGCCGAAACAGCGTGGAGGGAGGATTACGCGAGCGTCGGGTGATTCCTGACAGCGCGTGGCATGGGCGTAATGGAGTTCCCGGTTTGCCTGGTTCGGTGCGCCCGGCAGGCATCAAGAACGAAGGGAACTGCAGATGAAACGGACCGTCCGGATGAGACAGATTGATAAAGATGGGGTTCCCCGCGGCGAGATCTCGATGCCGGGTCCCTCTATCAGTATCCGTATCATCGGCCCTGTCCGTCTCATCTGCAGTTCCAGTCTCCCTGCTTGATGACCGCCGGGGCGTACCAAGGAGAGGCTAGTTTCCCCCGCCGCTCTTGCCGTTGTTGTGGAACGACTTGTCGGGATACGGGGGCGGCGGCGGCACGGGCCGAGGATCGGCCTTGATCTCGGCGCGCAGCTCGGTGATGGCGGCGTCGAGCTGGACGTCCTTCCCCTCGAAGGTCGCGTGCGGAAGGTTGTCCACCACCATGCCCGGATCGACACCGTGCCCCTCGATGAGCCACTTCCGGTCGGGCGTATACGTGCCCATCTCGGCGGCGCTCGCGATGCCGCGGTCCACCTGCACGTTCTGCTGGCTCAGCCAGATCTCGCCGCCCCAGGTGCGCACGCCGATGATCGTCCCGAGCCCGAGCGCCCGGAAGCCCGCGGCGAACGCTTCGCCGTCGGACGCGGTGTGCGCGTCGGTGAGCAGCACGATGTGCCCGCGGAAGGCCTCCTGCATGTTCCACGTCGGGTCGCCCACGCGCGACTTGAAGTAGAACCACGCCTTCCGCATCAGCTTTTCCAGAATCCAGCTGTCGATGTTGCCGCCGCGGTTGTGGCGGTCGTCGATGATCAGGCCCTGGCGCTGGAAGACGGGATAGAAGTCGCGCTCCCACTGGTTGATGTCGGCGGCACCCATGGCGCGCAGGTGGAGGTAGCCGATCGAGTCGTGCGCGATGGAATCGACGGCGAGGCGCCGCGTGTATTCCCACTCCGAGTATTGCAGGTTGGACTCCTGCGCCTGCGTGATCGGCTCCACCACCACCTCGCGCTCGGCGCCGTTGCCGCCGGGCTTCACGGTGAGCAGCATCTGGCGCCCCGCCTGATTGCGCAGGAGCGCGCCGATGTCGGGCGCCGAGAGCGTGGACACGTGGTTCACCGCGGTGATGACGTCGCCCTCGTGCACGTTCACGCCGTAGCGCGCGAGCGGCGACAGGTCGTCGGGTGAATCGGGATCGTTGCGATAGATGTGGGCGACGCGATACCCGCCCGCCGCGGCGTCGCGTGCGAATGCGGCGCCGAGCGCTGCGGGGTGGATGGAGTCGTCGGGGGTGCGCATGTCGCCGCCGCGCACGAAGGTGTGCAGCGTGGACAGCTCGCCCATGGCCTGCGAGAGCAGGTTGTTCAGCTCGGAGCGGTCGGTGACGCGGGCGACGAGCGGCTCGTAGCGCTGCCGGATCAGCTTCCAGTCGACGCCGTTCATGGCCGGGTTGTAGAAGTAGTCGCGCTCCAGCCGCCAGGCGTCGACGAATTCGTCGCGCCATTCGTCGCGGGGCACGATGCGGAGGGCCCAGTGGCTGAGGTCGACCTTGTACTTGCCGCTGTCGGTGGGCGCCCTGGCGCCGGCGTCATAGACGAAGAATTCGTTGCCGCGGCGGATCATGACCTTGCGTCCGTCCATCGACAGCTCGTACTGGCGCACACCGGTGGCGAAGGGCGTGGGACGCGCCGGCGCGTTGCCGATGGGGTACGTCATGAGGCGTGCGCCGCCGAAGCCGCCCGCGCCGCCTCCGCGCCCGCCGCCCGCGGCGCCGCGTTCCAGGAAGTACAGGCGGTGTCCGTCGGTTGAGAGATCGCTATAGTCGCCGGGCGCGATCGGGAGCTGGATCAGCCGCTGATCGAGACCGGCGAAGTCGATGCTCACGTTCGCCGGCGCGCGCATGGCGCCGCGGCCGCCGCGCATGCCACGGCCCGCGTTCTCACTCTCGGCGCCCGATTCGCCGCGCGCCGGCATGCTGTCTTCGGACGCGAGCGCGCGCACCGGATTCGCGATCTCGTTGTCGGGGGTGAAGGGCGACCGGGTGCCGGGCTGCAACGCGAGGGCGAACAGCTCTGTCCGGTGGTCGAAGTACGGTTCCGGCTGGCGCTCGCCCCAGGGCGACGCCACCGAGCTCTGGAAGTGCCGGTCGGAAAGGAAGTAGAGCCACTTGCCGTCGGCGCTCCACGCCGGGCTGCTGCTGCTGTAGCGGTCGGTGGTCACGCGTGCGCTCTTGCCGCTGGCGACGCCGTAGATGCGGATCTGGTCGAGCTGGTTGTTCGCGGCCGCGGTATAGGCGATCCACCGGCTGTCGGGCGACCATGCGACATCCATAATCTGGCTCACGCTGTCTTCGGCGACGAGCGTTTCGTGCCCGGTGGCGAGATCGAGCAGCCAGAGGCGCTCGTTCTTGTCGGAGTGGGCGACGTACTTGCCGTCGGGCGACGGCCAGCCGTCCCAGCGGAGCTCGGTGGCGCCGGTGGTGAGCTGCTTCTGGGCGCCGCCGTTCATCGGCACGTTCCAGAATTCCACCTCGCCGCTCTTGTCGCTGAGGGTGAGCAGCGACTTGCCGTCGGGCATGAAGCGCGCGATGCGATAGCGCACGCCCTGGTCGTGGGTGACCTCGGCGAGCCGGCCGCCGGCGTCGCCCGTGGGCGCGACCCATACCTGGCCGCGCGCGTCGAGCACCAGGCGGTCGCCGGTGGGGGAGAGGTGCACCGAGGTGAGGAGCGCCATCGGGTCGGCATCCCATTTCTCGCGCGTCTGGTCGAAGTCGGAGAGGAGGCGGATCGGGATCAGCGCGTCCTTCCCCGAGGCAATGTCGTAGACGCGGAGGTCGGCGCCGAGCTGGTAGACGATCCTGCCGTCGCCGAGCGATGCCGACTGGATGTCATAGACGGGATGGTGCGTGAGCTGCTTGAGGTCGTGGCCCTGTTCGTCCATCGACCACAGGTTCATGATCCCGTCGCGGTCGCTGAGGAAGTAGATGCGCCCCTTCCACGGCATCGGGTCCTTGCTGGTTCCCGTATAATCGGCGGTGAGCGGCTGCGCTTCGGCGCCGTTCTTCGCGAAGCGCCAGATGCTCTCTGCGGTTCCGCCCTTGTAGCGTTTGGTGAAGCTCGGCTGCGGGGGAAAGCGCGTGAAGAAGAAGGTCCCGTTGGCGTCGTACCCGCCGGCGGCCGCCTGCGCGAGCGGCAGCAGCCCGTGCGAATCGTCGGCCGGGTTCACCCACCCGACTTCGGCATCGGGCAAGGTGGCGAAGGCCTGCGTGGCGTAGAGCACCTTGCCATCGAGTGTCCAGCCGACCACGGTCGCGACGCTGCCTTCATACGTGAGCCGCTTGGGCGGCCCGCCGTCGATCGGCATGACGTAGACCTCGGTGGGTCCCTCGTAGGCGGCGGAGAAGGCGACCTGTTTGCCGTCCGGGGAGATGGCGGCGTTGGTTTCCTCGCCGAGCGCGGTGGTGAGCCGCTCGGCGGTGCCGCCGGCAGCAGCGACCTTCCACAGATCGCCCTCGGCGGTGAAGACCACCGTGTTCCCGGAGATGGCGGGGTATCGGTAGTAGCCGAGCTGGGTCTGCTGGGCGGAGAGTGTGGCGAGGGGAAGGGCGAGTGCGGCAGCGAGCGCGGGCAAGCGCATGAGAGTGGACCCCGAGTCGTGAGGTGTTTGGGCAGATATACGGGCCGGGCCGCGGAGTTGCCACTCGCGGGGGTCGAGCCGGTCTGGCGGCCGGGGGGCGACGTGCAGGCGGGCATCAAGAAACTGGAACTTCAGAGTCCGCCCACTTCCCCTGCCGCGTACATCGACTAGAATTAGACCAAGTGGTCTACAATACCGGTCTAGCCTTCGATCCTCCCATGGTTCGCGAACGGTTCGACAACCTCGACCCCGACAAGCAGGAACGCCTCTTCGAGGCGGCCGCCGACGAATTCAGCGACCACGGATTCGAGGGCGCCTCGCTCAACCGCATCATCGACCGCGCGGGGATGAGCAAGGGCTCGCTCTACTACTACTTCAACGACAAGAGCGACCTCTACGCCACGGTCGTCGAACG
>DASVWS010000163.1:0-16238 GCA_036393095.1 Gemmatimonadaceae bacterium
GAGCTCGGCGCCGGTCATCGCCTCCCACTCGGGTGCCCGGGCCCTCAACCCGCACGCGCGCAATCTCTCCGACGACATGCTGCGGGCGGTGGCGCACGCCGGCGGCGTCGTGAACGTCAACTTCTTCTCGGTGTTCCTGGATCCGGCCGTCGCCGCGGAGGCCGAGCGCCTGCGCGAGGCGGCGGCCGCGGAGGAGGCCCGGGAGATGGCGCGACCGGGGGCCGATGTCGACGGGGTGCGGGCGCGCTATCGCCAGCTGCTCTCCGACCGGCTCCACGCCATTCCGCGGATTCCGCTCTCGGCGCTGATCGACCACATCGATCACATCGCGCGCGTCGCGGGCGTGGAACACGTGGGGTTGGGGAGCGACTTCGACGGCGTCGATCAGGTGCTGCCCGACGGGATGCTGGACGTCACCCACCTGCCGAACATTGCGCAGGCGCTGCTCGACCGCGGCTACGACGAAGCCGGCGTGACCGGGATTCTGGGCGGCAACATGCTGCGCGTGCTCGAAGCGGTGCTCGACCGGCCCGCCACGACCGTCTAGGCGGGGAGCCGAAAGACGAACGGGCGCGGATCCGTGGGATCCGCGCCCGTCGTACCGAACTCAGCAGGGATCAGCGATCCGGTTGGATCGAGCTGCCGAAGTTGTAGCGCACGCCCGCTTCGATCGAGGCGTTGTAGCCGCGCGTGCTCGACGACAGGAAGAACTGCTGGTTGGCCTGCCAACCCATGGCCTGCACGAAGAGCGCCGTGTTCCGGTACTCCATCTGCGCGCCGAGGATCAGCGTCGGCGAAAAGACGGCCTTGTACTGCTGGATGATCTCCTGCGCGAGCGTGTACTGATCCGACGATGCATACGCCGTCTGCGGCAGCACCTGCCCGATCGAGCTGTACGTCATGCCGATGCCGGCGTACGGGTGGAATCGCACCCAGTCGCCCGGATAGCCCATCAGGGCGATCGTCAGCCGGCGCATGTCCTTCACGTTCACGACCGTCGGCGTGTCCCCGGCGTTCACGGAATCGGCGAGCACCGCGTACTGCGACAGGAACGACTGGTCGAGCGAGACGTACACGCCGCCGCGCTTCCGCGTGATGAGCCAGTCGAGTCCGAACATGGCCGACGACACGTTGGAATTGCTCGGCGCCGACATGAACGTGCCGCCGCCCTTGACGCCCCAGAACCAGGAGTTCTGGAACGGCCGGTAGGCCTGAGCACTTGCGGCGGCGGGCACCAGCGTGAACACCGCAAGCGCGGCCGCCAGCGTACGGATCGCTTTCATACGAATCCTCGGGGTGAAGTCCGGGGGCCGTAGTCACGGCAGCCCCGACACACGGACGAGGGCAGGGGCGGTGGGGTCACAAGGGGCCCGGGCCCGCCAGCCCGGATCCCGGATTCCGCTGGAAGGGGCGGTGCGCGAAGGAGGGCGAGGCGGCGGCTGTGCGCTTCCTCACCCTCCCGTGCGTTCGGCGCGCGACTTCAGATCAGCTTCAACCTCTTCCCCACGCGCTTGAACGCGTCGATCGCGGCGTCCAGATCGGCCTTCGTATGGGCTGCCGAGATCTGGCACCGCACCCGGGCTTCGCCCTGCGGCACGACCGGGAACCCGAATCCGGTGACGAAGACGCCCTCGTCGAGCAGCATGTCCGACATCTGGATCGCGGCGGCGGTCTCGCCGACGATGATCGGGACGATGGGGGTCTCGCCGGGCAGCGGTTTGAAGCCCGCCTCGATGATTCGGCTGCGGAAGTACGCCGCGTTGTCGCGGAGCGTCTGCACGCGTTCCGGATGCTGCTCGATGAACGTGACGGCAGCCAGCGCGCTCGCGGCCACGGTGGGCGGCAGCGCGTTCGAGAAGAGTTGCGGCCGCGAACGCTGGATCAGATAGTCGGTGAGGGCGAGCGGTCCCGCGGTGAATCCGCCGGCCGCACCCCCCAACGCCTTGCCGAGGGTCGAGGTGATGACGTCGACCTCGCCGAGGAGTCCGAAGTGCTCGGCGGTTCCCCGGCCGTGCTTGCCGAGCACGCCCGTGGCGTGCGAATCGTCCACGATCAGCACGGCATCGAAGTCGCGCGCCATCTGGACCAGCTCGGGGAGTTTCGCGATCGATCCTTCCATGGAGAAGACGCCGTCGGTCCAGATCAGGCGGCGCTTCGCGGACTTCGCGCCCTGCAGCTTGGCGCGCAGGTCGTCGAGGTCGCCGTGCTTGTAGACCGCGGTCGTGCACTTGGTGATCGCCTTGGCGAGGCGGATCGAGTCGATGATCGAGGCGTGGTTGAGGGCGTCGCTCACCACGAAGTCGCCTTCCTGGACGATCGTGGCGGTGAGCCCTTCATTCGCGTTCCAGGCGCTGACGTAGCTCATCGACGCTTCGCAGCCGACGAAGCGGGCGAGCGCCGCTTCGAGATCCCGGTGGACCGTGAACGTGCCGCAGATGAAGCGGACGCTGCCCGTGCCGGCGCCGAATTCCTCGAGGCCGCGGATGCCCGCCTGCACCACCGCGGGCTCATTGCACAGGCCGAGGTAGTTGTTGGAGGAGAGGATGATGACGTCGCCGCGCCCTTCCATGCGGACGCGCGCGGCCTGCGGCGACTGGAGATGGTTGAGCCGCTTGTAGACGCGGTCGGCTTTCAGTTGGTCGAGCGTGGCGTTCAACTCACGCACGAAGTTCTGATTCACGGACATGATCGGTTGACCTCGAAGGAATCGGGAGAAGGCAGTTCGAAGCCGTCAGCGGACAGTCTGCGGACTGCCCACTTCCGACCGTCGTCTTCTCCCCGTCATGCAATTTCGAAAATGACCTTGCCGGCCGCGCCGGACTTGATGGCGTGGATCGCCTCGTCGGCCTTCTCGAGCGGAAAGCGGTGCGTGATCACCGGCGTCGGGTCGAACATTCCCGACCGCAGGAAGCGCGTCACCTGGTGCCAGGTGTCGTACATGCGGCGGCCCACCACGCCGTAGATCGTGATCCCCTTGAAGATGATCTCCGTGGCGAGATTCACCTCGATCGGCCTGGACGGGATGCCGAGCATCTGCACCCGGCCGCCGACGCGGACGAGCTCGAAGGCCTGGTGAATGGCGGAGGGCACGCCCGACATCTCGAGGACGACGTCCACCCCGAGTCCGTCGGTGGCCTTGTGGACGGCGTCCGCGGCTTCGTTCGGATGGACGACGTCGTGCGCGCCCATCCGGCGGGCGAGTGCGAGGCGCGTCTCGTTGACGTCGGAGGCGATGATGCGCGACGCGCCGGCGGCCTTGCAGATCCCGACGGCGAACAGCCCGATCGGCCCGCAGCCGGTAATGAGCACGGTCGCGCCGGGAATCTCGGCGGTCAGCGTCGTGTGGAACGCGTTCCCCATCGGGTCGTGGATGCCGCCGATGTCGAAGGAGATGTTGTCGTCGAGGTGCCAGACGTTCGTGGCGGGCATCGCGATGTAGTCGGCAAAGCATCCGTCCCGATCCACGCCGATGATCCGGGTGTGCGGGCAGACGTGGGAATTTCCCGTGCGGCAGAGCAGGCAGCGCCCGTCCACGATGTGTCCTTCCGCGGTCACGCGGTCGCCCTCGTGCACGTCCGTCACCAGCTTGCCCACCTTCGCCACTTCGCCGGCGAATTCGTGGCCGACGACGAACGGCGGCTTGCAGCGGCCCTGCGCCCATGCGTCCCAGTCGTAGATGTGGACGTCGGTGCCGCACACGCCGGCGCGGCGCACGCGAATCAGCACTTCGTCGTCCCTGATGGTCGGGACCGGCACGTCCTTGAGAGTGAATCCGGGAGCCGCAGTTTCCTTGACCAGCGCTCTCACGTGTTCCTCGCTTCGATATTCGGTGGCGTGGTTCGCGCCGTGCAACGCGGCGCGAATGGAAACTCGCATGGTGAATGGAACGGGGGAAGTCCGCCGTCGCGCGGTGCGCGCGCGGTAAATTCGCTATTGCGTTCGATTTGGCGCGTTCCTATATTCGCGCGGAGTAACGATTGCGTGACGCGAACGCGAGGATACTCAGTGGGCTCATCGCGACGACCGATACTTCAACTGCAGCAGTCGCAGGCCGCGACCAATGTCGCCGGCGCGTTCGTCGTCCCTTCCTCCGCTCCGTTGTCCGTGTACCTCGCGCGTCCGCACGCAACGCGCTCCCTCCACACCACGCTGCATCGTTCGATCTTCTGCGCCGCGAGCCATCCCGCTCGTGGCGTTTTCGTTTGCCGGTCGTCGTTGGGTTCAGGTAGCGTCACGTGGTCCACGTTCTGGCATCTGGCCCGTCGCAGCAGTTGGCGTGATGGGCTCCAGCTTCACCCGACTCCGCGGAGGCGGGTGTAGCGGCGGACGAAAGCTTCGGCTCTCGGTCGCCGGCTCGCTGATCCACCGGGGGATCGGTCGAGCAGATCAACCTCCAATATTGGAGATTTGACCATGGCAGCTGCAAAGAAGGCTCGGAAGGCGCGCAAGGGCGCCAAGAAAGCGCGCAAGGGCGCAAAGAAGGCGACGAAGCGCCGCGCGGCCAAGAAGAGAAAGTAGTCCTCTCTTCGTGGTAGCTGTTGAGAAAGCCGGTGCATTCGCACCGGCTTTCTCGCGTTCACGAGTGCCGCGGCATCGCCGGGGCGCCACGCCATCCACGCGTGCCAGCCGGCCGCTTGCCGCTCGCTTCGCGCACGCTGAAAACAAAACACCGGCGATCACGGTCGCCGGTGTTCTCATTCGATGCGCCGTCGCGCGTTACGCCGCGACCGGCTTTCCGCTGCCCGCCGGATCGTCCGGCGCCGGGCCCCATACGTAGGCGCTGAACACCGTCGGCTTCTCGTCGTGCCACCCCTGCGAGATCACGATGCCGACCGGCTCGGTCTCCTTCGAGGTCTTGCGCTCTTCCTTCATTATATGGATCACCACTGCCGCTCAGTCGGGGAACTCGGGGCGAGGCGGCGAGAACGGGTCGCCGCCCGCCCCGTGGCGCAGCCACTGCGGCCGCGCGAACACCCGCCTAAGCGCACACTCGGTGCCAGACCCGGTCAGCAGCTAAGTTGCAGCGCGACAATCACAAACGATTGGTCATCTCCCGTGGATTCCGCGCAGGTGTCGCGCGATGACACGCACGATTCCGGCCTGATCGTGTCGCTCTGATACGCCTCAGGCGATCTCCTTCCGCGCCACGAGCGTGTTCAGGCCGCCGCACGCCGGGTCTTCGTCCACGGTGATCGCCCATCCGCGGTAGCGCGAGCGCAATTCGTCGAGCGACGGCGACCGCCGTCTGCCCGTCGACGCCACCATGGTCTGCAGCAGATGCACGCCGCCGTCGGCGGTGACCGACTTCAGCAGCTCGATGACGCGTCGCCGAGCCTTCAGGTTGAGCCCCGCGAAGGCCGCCGGCGTGCAGATCACGGCGCTGAGCGGCGCGTCGTCGGGTTCCCAGGTGTTGAGGTCGGCGGCCACCGCGCGTACTCGCTCGGCGAGCCCGGCGTCGTTCGCCGCCTGGCGCACGCGTTCCAGACTGGTGGGCTCACGGTGCACGGACGTGACCTGGCATCCGTTGGCGGCCAGGAAGAGCGCCGATCCTTCGTCGGTGTCGCCGGCCACGAGCACGCGTCCCTCGGACGTCTGCGACATCGCGCGCACGGCCACGTGGTCGGCGGTGAGTCCCCAGTGTTCGGGACGCCGCAGCTCCTGGGCGATCTTCATCCGCTTGCGGCGCCACGTGTCGTAGCCCGGCAGGCGCAGCCGCTTGAAGATGATCCGGTTCACCTCGTCGCAGAGCAGCAGCTCGGTGAGGAGGATCTGGTCGCCCGACCCGAGACGGGACACCGCTTCGTCACCGATGCTCAGCAGCGCCGAGCGCGGGATCGATTCCTTGTAGTTCTCGATTTCCTCATCGACGTAGAGCTCGTACTCGTGTCGAAGGGACCGCTGCGGTTGCGATGCCATGCGCACCCGGGTGTGGACTCACAAATGTTGTATCGCGCTGATCGCCGCGCAAGCGGGTCTTTCCCTATGCAGGTTCGACGTGCACGACGACCTCGGCGGTTCCGGCCGCGCGTTCCACCGCCGACTCCACGGCGTCGGCCAGTCCGTGCGCGTCGTGCACCGTGGAGCTGCCGGCGACGACGATCGTCATCTCGACGAACAACTGGCCGGATGCCGTGGAGCGTGACCGCACGGCCCGGACCTCCAGTATCCCCGGAATACTCCGGGCAATCCGGCGGAGTTCCGCCGCGTCCATCCCCCGTGCGTCCACCAAGATCGGCACCGAGTCGCGAAGGATCTGCCATCCCGTCCAGGCGATGATCAGCGCGACGGCGATGCCCAACGCAGCGTCCGCGCGCATCGAGCCCGCCCTCGTCAGCACGAGCGACAGGAGTGCGAGCACGGTGACGAAGATGTCGGTCGAGGTGTGCGCCGCGTCGGCGAGCAGGAACGCGCTCCGCAGCGCGCGCCCGCGCCGCCGCTCGAACCAGACGATGCCGACGTTCACGGCGAGGGTAGCCGCCATGAGCCACACTTCCACGGGCGTGGCGGCGTGCGGCGCCCGATGGCGGACCAGTCCGGCGATCGACTGCCGGAGCAGCTCGAAGCAGGTGACGGAGAGGAACATGACGATGCCGATCGTTCCCATCGTCTCGAACTTCGCGTGTCCGTAGGGATGATCCTCGTCGGGTTCCCGCGCCGCGATCGCCACCAGGGTCATCCCGATGACGTTGTTGAGCAGGTCGAGCCCCGACTCGAAGGCGGCGCCGAGCACGGTCAGCGCCCGTGTGTGGATCCCGATGCCGAGCTTCAACGCGACGACGAGCGCGTTGAGCACCAGCACCTGGAGCAGCACGCGGCGCACGGCGAGACTTCGCCGGCCGTCGTCCGATTGAGTTCCGGTCGTCACGCGCGCATCTTGCCCCGTCATCCGCCTCCCGTCAACCGGCCCGACGCACGATGCCTGAACTTCCCGAAGTCGAACACGCGGTCCGCCGGTTGCGCCGGGCGCTGCATAAGCGGACCATCACGGGCGTGGAACTGCTGCACCCGAGTCTCCGGCGCCGCCTGCCGGCGCCCGTGGTCGCGGCGCTGCGCGGGGCCCGCGTCGCCGCCGTGGAACGGCGCGGCAAGCACCAACTGATCCGTCTGGCCGACGGCCGCGTGCTGCACGCGCACTTCCGGATGACGGGCGACTGGGTAGTGGCGCCGAGCGGCGCTCCCCTCCCGCGCTTCGCCCGTGCCGTGTTCACGCTCGACGACGGGCGCCGGCTGGTACTCGACGATTCGCGGGCGCTGGCCACGCTCGACGTGCATCCCGCCGACGCGCCCGTCCACCTGGCGCTCGGCGTCGAGCCGATGGATCCGCAGCTCACGCCCGACCACCTCCATGCGTGCCTCGCCGCGCGGCGCGGTCCGATCAAGTCCGCGCTGCTCGACCAGCGCGTGATCGCCGGCCTCGGCAACATCTACGCGGCCGAGGCGCTGTGGCGCGCCCGGATCAGTCCGCGGGCGCGGGCGTCGTCGCTCTCGCGCGCACGCCTGATGCCACTGATCGCCGCGGTCCGCGCGGTGATCGCCCGTGCGACCGGCGCGCGCTACACGGACGCCGGCGCCGCGCGCCTGAACGTGTACGACCGCGAGGGGCTCCCGTGCCGGCGGTGCCGCACGCCCATCCGCCGCATCGTCCAGTCGGGCCGCTCCACGTACTACTGCCCGCGGTGCCAGCGGTGAGGGGGCGGCCCCACCGCGCTTCCGACGCGATCGTCCCGGGCGCGGGGCGGCGGCCGGCTACCGCTCCAATCTGAACCCGGGATCCACCGCCGGACGCCGGGCCGCGTTGGCGACCAGCCATCCGGTTTCGTAGATCCAGTCGGTCATCCGCTGGAGCTTGGCGTAGTCGATGCGCGAGGCCTCGTCGCGCGGCGTGTGGTAGTCGGGATGCAGATTGGTGGAGTACATGAGCGCCGGAATGCCGCGGCGGACATACGGCACGTGATCGCTGCGGAAGTACCATCCCTCGGGGTGCGTCGGACGGTCCCAGGTGGAGTCGAGCACGAACTTGCCGGTGGCCGCGTTGGCCTCGAGCGCCATCCGCACGAGGTCGCTCGAATTGCGATGCGGGGGCTGGACGCCGAGCAGCGAAGCGGTGTCCGGGTTGTTGCGGCCGATCAGGTCGCCATTGAGCACCGCGACGATGTCGTGCAGCGGCACCACGGGATGCGCCGCATGGTAGCGTGAGCCCAGCAGCCCGCGCTCTTCCGCGCCGTGCCAGATGAACAGCGCCGAGCGCTTCGCCGGGTGCTTCGCGAACGCGCGCGCGATGGCGAGAATCGCCACGCTGGTCGACGCGTTGTCGTCGGCGCCGTTCCAGATCGAGTCCCTGGCCATCGGGAATCGCACGCCGTCGTGATCGGTGTGGCTGCTGAACATCACGTACTCGTGGCGCAGTGTGGGATCGGTGCCGCGCACGATGCCGACCACGTTGACCGACGGATAGTCGAAGCTCTCGGTGATGAGATGGATGTGCGCCTGCTGGCCGGACGGGGCCAGCGCGGCCCGCAGCTCCCGATGGGCGAGGAGCACCGGCGGTCCGGACGGCGCGCGGCCGTACCGCCCGCCGGCCGCATTGGTCGCCGAGTCGTCCACGTCGTAGTACCCGCGCGACGACACGGCGCGCACGGCGTCGAACGCGACGTCGCCGATGGAGTCGGCGACGAGAATCACGGCCACCGCGCCGCGGCGCGCGAGCTCCCGGGCCTGGGCGCCGATGGAGGCCGTGGCGTAGTGCCATTCGGGGGAGTAGACCCCCTCGAACTTCCGCGCGTTGGCCGGCGGCTTGACGAGCTGGGCCACGGCTACCTTGCCGCTCACGTCGATCGTGGTGTCGCTGCCGTCGCCGGCCCACACCGTGGGCGCCTGCACGTCGAGATCGAGCGTGGTCGTGGCGGCCACGTCCTTCCAGAGCACGAGCCGCCGGTCGCCGACCGTGATCGCGCTGGCCGGCGAGAGCAACGTGCGCTTCATGCTCCACCACTGGAGGAACGTGCCGTCGTCGCCGGCCGGGACCAGCCCCGCTTCGCGCGCGCGTTTCGCCTCCCACATGGCGCCGTGCAGCTCGTCGATCGTGCCCGCCTCGCGTCCGCGCATGGCGTCGCTGGCCAGATAGTAGAGATCTGCCTTGAGATCGGACCGCCGGATGAGCTGCATCGCGGCGGGTGGGATCGGCACCGTCGCCTGCTGCGCAACGGCGGGGACGGCGGCACAGAGCGCGGCGAGTGGCGCCACGAGGGAGAGGCGGATGGTCGGACTCATGATCGGTCGGGGGCTGCGGGTGGAAGGGGAGCCGCAAGCATGGCGCTCGCAGTCTCGATGCGCCAGAGTCCGCCGGTCATCAGTCCATGGCTTCGATGATGGCCCCCTTGATGTACCCCGTCTCCGGAATCGTCAGGATTTCCGGGTGGTCGAGCGGCTGGCCGAGCAAATCGCGGAGGGCGAGGCGGCGTCCGGAATCGGCCGCGGCGGCTTCGAGCATTTCCAGAAACCGCGGCTTCGTCAGGTGAAAGCTGCAGCTCGCCGAGAAGAGCACGCCGCCCGGCGCGAGCAGGCGCATGGCGCGCAGGTTGATCTCCTTGTATCCGCGAATGCCGGCCGCGAGGGCGCTCTTCGTCTTGGCGAAGGCCGGCGGGTCGAGCACGATGGTCTCGAAGCGGGCGCCCTCCCGGTCGGCCTGCTTCAGGTAATCGAACGCGTTGGCTTCGACGAGCTCCACGTTGCGGAGATGGTTGAGCGCGCAGTTGCCGGCGGCGCGCTGCAGCGCCGACGTTGAGCTGTCGAGGGCCGTGACCCGGTCGGCATTGCGGGCCAGATGGAGCGCGAACGAGCCGTGGTAGCTGAAGCAGTCGAGGGCCCGGCCCCGCGCGAGCGCGCCGATGCGGGCCCGGTTCTCGCGCTGATCCAGGAACGCGCCGGTCTTCTGGCCGTCCCACGGCGCGGCGAGATAGCGTATGCCGTCTTCCTCGACCTCGATCTCCCGCGGAACCTGGCCGGCGATCAGTTCCACCGTGCGCGGCAGCCCTTCCTTCTCGCGGAGCGAGACATCGTTGCGGGCCAGAATGCCGTCGGGGCGCGCCAGCGCCTGCAGCGCATCCACGATCGTGGCGCGCGACGGCTCGAGCCCGGCGCTCATGAGCTGCACCACCAGCCAGCGGTCGTACCGGTCGCACACCAGCGAGGGCAGGCCGTCGGCCTCGGCGTGCACGAGCCGGTACGCCGTCGCTCGATGGCGGAGCACGTCGCGTCGCGCGATGGCCGCGGCCAGCCGGCTCCGCCACCAGGCGTCGTCGATCGTGACGCCGGGATTTCGATCGAGCAGCCGCAGCGAGATCTCGGAGCGTGGGCTCCAGAGCGCCCAGCCGAGCGGCTTGCCGCGCGCATCACGGACGGCGACGATGCCGGCCGGCGCCTCGGGGCGCGCCGCGACGTCGCTGCGGTAGATCCACGGATGGCCGTGCTCCCACCGCCGGGCTCCCTTCGCGGTGACCACCGCGTGTTTGTGCCCGGACATGTGCGGGCTCAGCGCGGCGTGCGGCCGGGCGCGCGCGCGGACCCCGAATCGTGCGCGGTCCTGGTCTTGCGGGCCTGTTCGGCGCGCTCGCGGCGCATCTGGCGCACCGCGGCTTCGTGTCCCTTGTAGTCCACGCGGAATTCGTGGTGCCCGTCGGGCGCGGCCACGAAGTAGCGGAACGGGACGTTGGCCGGATAGAGCGCGGCCTCGATGCTGGCGGCGCCGGGCGAGGCGATCGGCCCCGGCGGCAGCCCCAGGTGGCGGTAGGTGTTGTACGGCGACTTGACCTTGAGGTCCTTGTACAGCACGCGCGACTCGTGCGCCGGCAGCGCGTACTGCACGGTGGGATCGGCCTGCAGCAGCATGCCGGCCTTGAGCCGGTTCAGGTAGACGGCGGCGATCACCGGGCGCTCTTCGGGAAGCTTCGCTTCCTTCTCGACGATCGAGGCCAGGGTCATGACGTCGTTGCGCGACATGCCGATCGTGTCGAGCCGGGCGGTCCAGGCCGGCTTCCACTCGTGCTCGAACCGGCGCTCCATCGCGGTTACCGCCTGGCGCGCCGTGGTGCCCTCGGGGAAGAAGTACGTATCCGGGAACAGGTATCCCTCGAGGGTGGGCGTGGGGAGGTCGAGCCGCGCGAGGAGCGCGGTGTCCGACTCGGCCGCCTTCACCGAGTCCAGGGGCACATTCAGCCGTTCGGCGAGCAGGGGTTCGATCTGGCTGAGCGCGAATCCTTCCGGAATCGTCACCGTGGCCACGAGCCCGCGTCCGGCGCGCAGCATGCCGAGCACGGTGCTCCAGCTGTCGCCGCGCCGGAACTCGTAGGTGCCGGCGCGAATCCGGCGGTCGCCGCCGCGCAGCCAGGCATACATGCGGAAGAGGCGCGGGGCGCGGACGACGCCGGCGCGGGCGAGCGAGTCGGCGGCGATGCGGACCGACGCCCCAGAGGGCACGATCACCCGCGCAACGGCGGGGTCGTCGGTGGCGCACGCCGCGAGCGCGAGCAGCATCGACAGCGCGAGCGCGGCGCGAACGGCGCGGCTACGGCGCATGGCGGAGCGCGTGCTGGAGTAGTACGGTGGCCGACAGCGCGTCCACGTCGCCCTTGCGGCCGCGGGGCGAGCCGCCCATCTCGTGCACGGCGCGCAGCGCGGCGGCGGTGGTGAACCGCTCGTCGAGCAGTTGCGCGGGAAGCCCGGTGCGCTTCGCGAGCTCGGCGGCCACGCGTCGCACCTCGACGGCGCGCGGGGTGTCGTTGCCCGCCTCGTCCAGCGGCAGGCCGAGCACGAACGCGCGGGCTTCGAGCGCCTCGGCGCGGCGGATGAGTTCGGCGATCGGCGGGCGCTTTCCGGTGCGGCGCTGGATGAACCCGGCGGGCGACGCGATGGTGCCGGTGGGATCGCTGATGGCGAGCCCGATGCGCCGCTCGCCCCAGTCCACGGCGAGCCACCGGCCCCGGTCGGCCGTCACCGTCATCCCCCCTGCGCCATCTGGGCGAAGAACTCCTTGTTGTTCTTCGACCGCGACATCTGCTTGAGCAGGAACTCGATGGCTTCCGTTTCCGGCATGTCGCCGAGGAAGGTGCGCAGGAGGTATACCCGGTTCAGCTCTTCCTGGGTGAACAGCAGCTCTTCCTTGCGCGTGCCGGAGCGGTTGATGTCGATGGCGGGGTAGATGCGGCGCTCGGCGATCTTGCGGTCGAGCACCAGCTCCATGTTGCCGGTGCCCTTGAACTCCTCGAAGATCACCTCGTCCATGCGCGAGCCGGTCTCGATGAGCGCCGTGCCGATGATCGTGAGCGAACCGCCGCCCTCGATGTTGCGCGCGGCGCCGAAGAACTTCTTGGGTTTCTCGAGCGCCTTGGCGTCCACGCCGCCCGACATGATCTTGCCCGAATGCGGCACCACGGCGTTGTGCGCGCGGCCCAGCCGGGTGATCGAATCGAGCAGGATCACCACGTCCTTCCCGCTCTCCACCAGCCGCTTGGCCTTCTCGATCACCATGTCCGCCACCTGCACGTGGCGTTGCGGCGGCTCGTCGAACGTCGAGCTGATGACCTCGCCCCGGACCGTGAACTTCATATCGGTCACTTCCTCGGGGCGCTCGTCGATGAGCAGCACGATGAGCACGACGTCCGGATAGTTCTCGGCGATCGCGTTGGCGATCTTCTGGAGCAGGATCGTCTTTCCGGCGCGCGGCGGCGAGACGATGAGGCCGCGCTGCCCCTTGCCGATGGGCGCGATGAGATCCATCACCCGCATGCTGACGTCGCCGCTCGCGACTTCCAGGCGCAGGCGCCCCTCCGGATACCGGGGCCGGAGATTGTCGAACGCGGTGCGTTCCTTGGCGAGCTCGGGGTCGCCGCCGTTCACCGCCTCGACCTTGAGGAGGGCCAGATAGCGCTCCCACTCCTTGGGCGGGCGCACCTGCCCCTGCACGGTGTCGCCCGTCTGCAGGCCGAACCGTTTGACCTGCGACGGCGACACGTAGATATCGTCGGGGCCGTTCAGATAATTGTAATCCTGGCTGCGCAGGAACCCGTACCCTTCGGGCAGCACTTCGAGCACGCCCTGGCCGGTGAGCACGGCGCCGTTGGCCAGCAGCCCCTGTTCGATGCGGAACGTGAGGTCGTGGCGCTGCAGCGTCTCGACGTCGGCGAGCTCCAGCTCCTGCGCCATGTCGAGCAGGGCGGGGAGCGGCTTGCGCTTGAGTTCGGCGATGCTGACGACGGCCGGGGCGGAAGACGGCGATGACATGGAACGGCTGGCGGCTGACGACGGACGACTGCTGCAGAACGGGAGGGTCGGTGTCGATTCGGAATCGACGAGAGCGGCCGCTGGGGGAGGGAACCTCGGAGCGGATGCGCCCGGGACCCGCCGGGCGCTCGATCGTGCAACGAAAAAGGAGTGACGCGCGCGACAGGATTCGAACCTGTGACCTTCGGCTCCGGAGGCCGACGCTCTATCCAGCTGAGCTACGCGCGCGGGTAGAGGCGTAACCTATCGGAAGCCACCGGGCGGTTCAAGCACAGACGTTTGGCGGCTTTCGGCCCCGATCCGGGGGGTCTATCTTGGCAATAATCGGTCCACGACGCGGGCGTTCGCCGCCGCGGATGGGCCGCCTGCCGCCCTTCCCGCCGCCGCGCCGCGGCCCACCGCACCCTTCTTGCCGCGAACCGTCCTCGGCATTTCAGCGTTCTATCACGACAGCGCCGCGTGTCTGTTGCGCGACGGGGTCGTCGTCGCGGCCGCCCAGGAAGAGCGCTTCTCGCGGATCAAGGGCGACGAGCGTTTTCCCGCGCGTGCCATCGCCTTCTGCCTGGCGGCCGGTGGCGTGCGTGCGGACGCCCTCGACGCGGTGGCGTTCTACGACAAGCCGCTCGTGAAGCTCGACCGCGTGTTCGAGACGTTCCTCTGGATGGCGCCGTCGGGCTTCGCCTCGTTCCGCCTCGGCGCCCCGCTCTGGGCGCGCGAGCGGCTGGACATCGAGCGCACCATCCGGCGCGGGCTGGACGGGTTCGCCGGACGCGTGCTGTTCACGGAACACCACGAGGCGCACGCCGGCAGCGCCTTCTATCCGTCCCCGTTCGCCGACGCCGCCGTCCTGACGATCGACGGCGTGGGAGAATGGGCGACCGCGTCCATCGGCGTCGGCCACGGGCACGATCTGGAACTCGTGCAGGAGCTGCACTGGCCCGATTCGCTGGGCCTGCTGTATTCGGCGTTCACGTACCACGCCGGATTCAAGGTCAATTCGGGCGAGTACAAGCTCATGGGGCTCGCGCCGTACGGCGAGCCGAAGTACGTGGATGCCATCCATCAGAACTTGCTCAACCTTCGCGACGACGGCTCGTTCACGCTGAACCAGCAGTATTTCAACTACCTGGGCGGCCTCACGATGACCAACGACGCCTTCTCGGCGCTGTTCGGGGGCCCGCCCCGCGCGCCGGAATCGGCGCTGACCCAGCGCGAGATGGACCTCGCGCGGTCGGTGCAGGACGTGTGCGAGGAGATCGTGCGGCGCATGGCGAAGACGGCGCGCCGCGAGACCGGGCAACGGAACCTGTGCCTGGCCGGAGGCGTGGCGCTGAACGCCGTGGCGAACGGAAAGCTGCTGCGCGCGGGCGTGTTCGATCGCCTCTGGGTGCAGCCGGCGGCCGGCGACGCCGGCGGCGCGCTCGGCGCAGCACTCGTGGCCTGGCACCAATACTTCGGCCAGCCGCGGTCCGCGGACGGCGCGCACGACGGCATGCGTGGCGCGCTGCTCGGCCCCTCGTATTCGGCAGAGGAGATGCAGTCGGCGCTCGGCGGTGCCGGCGCCGTCTGGCAACGCCTCGACCGCGACGGCGCGGTGGCGCGCGCCGCGGAGCTGCTCGCCGGAGGGCAGGTCATCGGTTGGTTCGACGGCGCGATGGAGTTCGGCCCGCGCGCGCTCGGCGCCCGAAGCATCCTGGCCGATGCGCGGAACCCGGAGATGCAGGCGCGCATCAACCTCAAGGTGAAGTTCCGCGAAGGGTTCCGTCCCTTCGCGCCGAGCGTGCTCGCCGAGCGGGCGGGGGAGTACTTCGAGATCGACGGCGAGTCGCCGTACATGCTGATCGTGGCACCTGTGCGAGAGGAGCGGCGGCTGCCGCCGGCCGAGGGCGATACCCGTTGGGGGATCGACCGTCTCAACGTCCCGCGCTCCGACATCCCAGCCGTCACGCACCTGGACTACTCGGCGCGGCTGCAGACCGTGACGGCGGACCGCAGCCCGGGTCTGCACGCCGTCTTGCGCGCGTTCGACGAGCGGACCGGATGTCCGCTGCTCGTGAATACGTCGTTCAACGTCCGCGGGGAGCCGATCGTGTGCACGCCGGCCGACGCGTACGACTGCTTCATGCGCACCAACCTCGACGCGCTCGTCATGCCGCCGTTCGTCCTGATGAAGCGCGACCAACCCGTTCAGGATCCCACGCAATGGCAACGTCCCGTTCCGCTCGATTGACGCGGCGCGAGGGGATGAAGTTCGCCTTCACCCTCGGCGCGGCGTTCTCGGTGCTCTCGGCCCTTTTGGCGTTCCGCCATCGGACGCCGGCTGCGGAGGCGACCTTCGCGCTCGGTGTCCTGTTCCTGCTGCTCGGCGTGGCGGCGCCCACGCATCTGGGGCCCGTGCAACGGGGGTGGATGGCGCTGGGGCACGCGATCGGGCGCGTGACCGGTCCGATTGCGCTCGCCGTCGTGTACTACGTAGCGTTGACACCCATCGGGTACCTGAGGCGGACCTTCGGCCGCAGCCCGCTGGCGCGGGATCCCGGCGCGTCCACGTACTGGATACCGCGCGCGCGGCCCGACGCCGACGAACGCCGCCGCGCGCTGGAACGCCAGTTCTAATCTGGAGTCGTCGATGGCCACCTTGAGCATGTTGCGGCAGTTGTGGGCGTTCATGCGCCAGCGGAAGAAACTCTGGCTGCTCCCGATCATCGTGTTGCTGCTCCTGGCGAGCGCCCTGCTCCTGCTTGTGCAGGGATCGGCGCTGGCGCCGTTCATCTACTCGATCTTCTGATGACGCGCGGACGCTACTGGCTGTTCATGGTGATCACGCTGCTCACGCCGTTCGTGCTGGTGGGCGTCGTGGAGGTGGTGTTGCGCGTGGCGTGGCCCGGCGGAGCGGTGCCGGTGTTCGTGCATGCGCCGGCCGCGATGGGCGACTACCTGATGCCCAATCCGGAGCTCGG
>DASVWS010000164.1:0-10462 GCA_036393095.1 Gemmatimonadaceae bacterium
GCGTTGTAGTCGTGCGTGGCGGCGTGCAGGATGCACGGGTGGTCCGGTGAGTACGTTTGCACCAGCACCCGCCCGCCGCGCGGCCCCCGCCCTGCCCTGCCGGAGACCTGCGAGATCAGCTGAAACGTCCGTTCCGCGGCGCGGAAGTCCGGCACGTGCAGGGCCATGTCGGCGTTCACGACGCCGACCAGCGTGACGTTGGGGAAGTCCAGCCCCTTGGCGATCATCTGCGTGCCGAGCAGGATGTCCACTTCGCCGCGCCCCACGCGGTCGAGGATGTTCGCGTGGGCCCACTTTCCGCTCGTCGTGTCCATGTCCATGCGGGCGACGCGGGCCGCCGGAAAGCGCTCGCCCAGCAGCCGCTCCACCTGCTGGGTTCCCAGCCCGCGCCCCCGCATCACGGGGCCGCCGCACTTCGGGCACGCCGTGCGCATCGGCTCGGCGTGCTGACAGTAGTGGCACACCAGCCGCTCCGGCACCCGGTGGTACGTGAGGCTCACGTTGCAGTTGGGGCACGCCGCCACATCGCCGCAGGCATCGCACTGCACGAACGACGCGTAGCCGCGGCGATTCAGGAGCAGAATGCTCTGCTCGCCGCGCGCCAGGCGCTCGCCGAGCTGCTGCTCGAGCGGCTCGCTGAGCACGTAGCGCAGCGCGTACTCCTCCGGCGAGAGCCGCTTCGGGTGCGTCATCGGATCGGGGCGGCGCATGTCCACCACCTCCACCCGGGGCAACACGCCCCCGCCCACGCGCTCGGGCAGGCGGAGCAGATGATGGCGCCCGTGCTGCGCGTTGTGCCAGCTCTCGAGACTCGGCGTGGCGCTGCCCAGCACCACCACTGCGTCCTCGCGGCGCGCGCGCACGAGCGCCACCTCGCGTGCGTGGTAGCGCGGCGTCTCGCCCTGCTTGTACGTGGCCTCGTGCTCCTCGTCGATGATGATCGCGCCCAGGTTCGCCAGCGGCGCGAACACCGCCGAGCGCGCGCCCACGGCGATCCGCTTCTCCCCGCGCGCCAGCGAGAGCCAGGCGTCGTAGCGCTCGCCGTCGCTCAGCCCGCTGTGCAGCACCGCGATCCGGTCGCCGAACACGGCGCGGAACCGGTCCACCGTCTGCGGCGTGAGCGCGATCTCGGGCACGAGCACGATCGCCGTCCGGCCCCACTCGTCCACCACCTTCCGCAGGTATTCCAGGTACACCAGGGTCTTGCCGCTGCCCGTGATGCCGAACAGGACGAACGATTCGCCGCCCCCGGCCCGGCACAGCGCGCGGACCGCGTCCGCCTGGGCGCCGCTGGGCTCGTGCGGCGCCGCAGGCGGCGCCGGACGCGCCAGGAACGGGTCGCGCGACACCACCTCGCGCTCGAACGCCACGAGCCCGCGCTTGCCGAGCGCCGTCAGCGCGGCCGGCGACGCGCCGAGCTGCGCCACGAGATGATCCACCGGCGCCTGCCCACCCATCGACTCCAGCATCTCGTACGCCGCGCGCTGTTTGGGCGCGCGCCTGAACAGCGCGTCCCGCTCCAGCAGCGAGGGCAACTCGCGCGCCAGGCGGGCGACGCGCCGCTCCTTGCGCACGGGCGTGGGCGCCGAGACCGCGGCCAGCGCGGCGGGGAGCATCGTGCGCAGCACCATGCCCAGCGGCGCCACGTAGTACTCCGACATCCAGCGGGCGAGGTCGAGCAACGGCGCGCTCACCACGGGCGCCGGATCGGGGGCGTCGAGAATGTCCTTCGGCGTCACGTCGTCGCGCGGCTCGGCCATGCCGACCACGAAGCCGATCGTGCGGCGGCCGCGCACCGGCACGACGACGCGCGACCCGACCCCGGCGCGCGCCGAGAGTTGCGGCGGCACGGCGTACGTGAACTCCCGGAACAGCGGGAGCGGCAGGGCGACCGAGATCAGCATGCGCGGCGCACCGGTGCGCGGCGCGTCAACGCCCGCGGAGCCGCGCTCCCAGCCCCGGCGCGTCGGGGATCGCGATGCGGCCGCCCGCGATGGTCGCCCCCTCGTGCGGATCGTCGGCGAGCAGCGCCGCGCCGTCCAGATCGGCGTAGTCGAGCAGTGGCGCCAGATGCGCCGCCGCCGTGATGCCGAGACTGGTCTCGATCATGCACCCCATCATCACCGAGAGTCCGTGCGCGCGGGCGGCGGCGATCATGCGCCGGGCCTCGAGCAGCCCGCCGCACTTGGCGAGCTTGATGTTGATCCCGTCCACGGCGCCGGCGAGGCGCGGAATGTCGGCGGCGGTGACGCACGATTCGTCGGCGATGATCGGCAGCGGCGAACGCTCGCGCACGAAGCGCAGCCCCTCGACGTCGTCGGGGGGCAGGGGCTGCTCCACGAACTCCACCCCGTAGTGCGCCAGCCGCTCGGCCATCGCCACCGCGTGCTTCGGCGTCCACGCCGCGTTGGCGTCCACGCGGATCGTCTTGCCCGGCGCGGCGCCCCGTACCGCGCGCACGATGTCGTCGTCGCGGTCGGTGCCGAGCTTCACCTTGAGGATCGGATAGGCGGCGGCCTGGTGCACGCGCGACACCAGCTCGTCCTCGGTGGGCGCGATCGCGATCGTGAAGCTCGACGCCGGCGCCGAGTCGGGACTCAGCCCCCAGAGGCGATACAGCGGCGCGCCGAGCCGCTTGCCCACGATGTCGTGCGCCGCCGCGCTCACCGCCATGCGCGCCCCCGCGTTGCCGCGCAGCGCCCGCTGCAGCGATCGCTCCAGCGCCTCGAGCTGCCACGGATCCGCGCCTTCGACGATCGGCCGCAGCTGCTCCAGCGCCGCGACCACCGTGTCCGCCGTCTCGCCGTAGAACGTGCTCGGCGCCGCCTCGCCGAGCCCCTCCACGCCGTCGGCGTCCACGAGCCGCACGCGCACGCGCGTGTACTCGCTCGAGCCGCCGCGCGCGATCACGAACGGATTCGCGGTGTGCACCACCACGCGATCGTACGACAGCTTCATGACGCGGGCGGCGTCCGCACCGCATGCCGCGCCACCTGCGCCGCGCGCAGCGCGTCGGCCCGGCCCGGCATGCTCTTGATGAACGCGATCAGCGCGTCGGCCAGGTCGTTCGCCCGCGCGTACCGCGCCGCCGGCGCCTTCGACAGGCAGCGCATGATGATCGCGGCGAACTCCGCCGACACGCGCGAATCGATCGTGTCCGGCGACACGGGCTGCTCGTGCACCTGCTTGTAGCCCACCGAGAACGCGTCCGGCCCGTCGAACGGCGGAAAGCCGACGGCGGCTTCGTACAGCACGATGCCGAGCGCGTACACGTCGCTCCGCCCGTCGACGAGCTTCCCCATCGCCTGCTCTGGCGACATGTAGTGCGGCGTGCCCATGGCGCGCCCCGAGGCGGTCAGCCGCCCCTGGTGCCGCGCCTCGGCGATGCCGAAGTCGGTGATGATCGCGTTGCCGTCCTCGTCGAACAGCACGTTGTCGGGCTTGATGTCGCGGTGCACGATGCCCCGGCGGTGCGCGTAGTCCAGCGCCACCGCCACCTGCGCGATGGCCATCGCCGCCTCCACCGCGTCCACCGTCTTGTTGCGGGCGATGCGGTCGGACAGCGAGCCGCCGGACAGGTACGGCATCACCGTGTACACCGTCGTCCCGTGCTGGCCCGCGTCCATAACGGGACAGATGTGCGGATGCACCAGCCGGGCCGCGGCCTGCGCCTCGCGCCGGAAGCGCTCCATCATCTCCGTGTCCTTGGCCAGGTGCGCATGCAGCACCTTGATCACCACGGGCCGCTCGAGCTGCGCGTGGTCGGCCAGGAAGACGTCCGCCATCCCGCCGCTGCCCAGCCGCTGGATCACGCGATAGCGGCTGCCGGTCGCCTGCCGCAGCGCCGAGATGGTCTCGTTGGGCTTCTCGGAGGGCGCGCGCTCCAACTCCGGCAACGCCGAGTTGCAGCGCACGCAGCTGTCGGCGGATGTGCGATTCCAGGTGCCGCACTCGGGGCAGAACATGCTACGCGCTCCGCTTGGTCGATCGCCGTGGCGGGAAGATCGGGGTCACGTCAGAACTTAGCATCCACGCGCCACTCCTGCATCAGCGAAGCGCATTCAGATGTGCCACGCACGCCGCGCCCAGCCGGTCGGGCGTGTACCCACCTTCGAGGGCGCTCACCAGCCGGCCGCCGCACCACGACCCGGCGCGCGCCACCATGGCCTGCGTCAGCGCCGTCACGTGCTCGAGCTCCAGCGTGAACCCGCCCAGCGGATCGCCGGCCAGCGAATCGAACCCCGCCGAGACGAGCACGAGATCGGGGGTGAACCGTTGGGCCGCCTCGTCCACCGCGCCAAGGAAGGCGTCGACGTACTGCTGGGGCGGCAGCCCGGGCGGCATCGGCACGTTCCACACCGAGCGGTGCGGCCCGCGGTCCTCGGCGGCCCCCGTGCCCGGATACCAGGGCCACTGATGCATGGAGACGAACCGGATCTCCGGCGTGTCTTCCACCAGCGCCTGCGTGCCGTTGCCGTGGTGCACGTCCCAGTCGACGATCAGCACCCGCTCCGCGCCGTGCCGCTGCCGCGCGTAGTGGGCGCCGATCGCCACATTCCCGAACAGGCAGAACCCCATGCCCCGGTCGCGCAGCGCGTGATGCCCCGGCGGCCGGACCGCCGCGAACGACCGCAGCGCCCGCCCGTCGAACGCCATGTCGATGCCGTCGAGCACGCAGCCGGCGGCCGCGCGCGCCGCGTCCCAGGACCCGTCGCTCACCACGGTGTCGGCGTCGAGCCGGCCGCCCCCCGCGGCGGCGAGCTCGCGCACGCGGGCCACGTACGCCGCGTCGTGGGCCAGCGCCAATTCGGATTCGGTGGCGTGGCGCCCCTCGACATGCTGCAGCGTGTGGAAGAGGTCCGGGTCCGTGCGCAGCGCGCGCGGAAGGGCGCGCAACCGCCCGACGTGCTCCGGATGCCCCCACCCGGTGTCGTGGCGGCCGCAGTCGGAGTGCGAGATGTAGGCGATGGACATCGCGGCCCCGCAGCGTCGCTCCGGGCCTGCGTCCGGCCGCGTTAGCGGAGCGGACGCCGGCGGCGGTGCATCAGCAGGAGAATCGAGCCGTCCTTCACGCCCGCCGTCGAGAGCGACTCATGCTCGTTGAGGATCTCCCACCCGTGCAGCTTGGCCACGAAGTCCTCGTGGTACTGCGCCTGGGGGAAGAGCGCCTCGAGGGCGCGCTTCTTGACGTCCTCCACCAGCGTGTCCGGCGGCACCTCGATGCGGACCACGTCCCAGACCGCCTGCATCTCCACGCGAATGGTGATCGTCTTCTCGCCCTCCGCGCCCATGCGGATCGTGGCGCGGCGGGCGCGCAGCGTGGTGACGAACGGCGCCGGCGCGCTCATGCGACCTCCGCCGGCGTGTCGAGCGCCGGAAGCGTGGTGAGAAAACGGCGGAGCTGCATCGTGAACATGTACGACGACCCGGTCACGCGGCTCCCGCCGGCGACCGCAACCGCGGCGACGACGAGTTCTTCGCCCCCCTGCCCGCGGAAGCTGGCCCACCCCGGCCCCTGCTTGTCGCTGAACGCCGCGTACAGCGGATTCCGCGTCGCGAAGAACGTCCGCGCCCGCGTCAGCACCTCGTCGGGCGGCAGCGTCGTGACGTATTCCTGCATCGTTTCTGTCGACGGCTTCATGGCGATCATTCCGGTTTCGTTCGTGTTCCCGGAGACGCAACGCGTGCCTCCGTCGCCCGCTCGGCGGGCCCCTCGTACACCAGCGGCAATTCGACGCGGAGCGTCGTTCCCACCCCCGGCGCGCTCACGAGGACGATGTCGCCCCCGAGGAGCCGCGCCGTGCGGCGCGCGAGCGAGAGACCGAGCCCGGCTCCCACCCGCCCCTCCGGCGGCGACCCGGCCTCGCCGCGCCGGAACTCCTCGAACACGTAGCGCTGCGCGGCCGGGGGGATCCCCACCCCCGTATCCTCCACGCGGTACACCGCGCGATCGTCGTGCACCTCCACCGCCGTCCGCACCGTTCCCGTTGCCGTGAACGCGTACGCATTGGCGATGATCCCCGACAACATCCGCACGATCCGCCGGCGGTCGCTGGCCATCGGCGGCGCCGCATCGGGCTCGGTGCTCTGCAGCGCCACGCCTTCCCGGCGCCCGCCGGTGAGCGTCAGCGCCTCGCGCATCGGCTCCCGCGGATCGAACACGCTGACCGCCGGCTCCACCCCGCCCCGCTTCAGCTCCGAGATCTCGAGCAGATCGGCGATCCGCGACAGCAGCCCCTCGCCCGACTCCTTCACCTCGAGCAGCGCCGCGCTCTCGGCGTCGGTGAGCGGACCCGCGGCTCCCGTCTGGATTCTCGAAATGTAACCGACCAACTCAGCCAGCGGCGCCCGCAGCTCGGTGGACAGATTGGCCAGGAATTCGTCCTGCAGCCGCTGGGCTTCCAGCAGGGCGGCGTACTGCCGCTCCAGTTCGGCGTTCGTGTCGGTGAGCGCCGAATTGGCGCGGCGCAGGTCCTCGATGAGCCGCGCCTTCTGCGCCGTGGCGGCCATCTGGTCGGCCACCATGCGGAGCAGGCTGCGCGTCTCCACGCTCAGCCCGCCGGCGTCGGCAAAGTAGAAGGTGACCGTGCCGAGCACCCCCTCGCCCGTCTGCAGCGGCAGCGCGGCCAGCGACCGGAAGCCGAGCTCGTTGGCCACCTCCTGCCAGTCCTCGAGCGACGGATCGGCAAAGATGTCGGGCACCTCGATGGCCCGGCGCTCGCTGGCGGCCTCGCCGCTGGGCCCGAAGCCCAGGCGCACGCGCATCTCGCCGAGAAACCGCGTGTACCGCTCGGGCCAGTTGTAGGCCGCCGCGAGCCGCATCAATTCGGACGCCCCGTCCACGAGGTAGACGCAGGCGAACGTCGCGCCGACGACGGGGCTCACCCGGTCGAGCGCGAACTGGAAGACGTCCTCGGGCCGGTCGGCGGTGAGGAAGGCATGGACGATTTCGCGGACCGCCATCAGTTCGCGCAGTCCGAAATCGACGCCCTCGGCGGGCGTTCGCAGGCGCACGTCGCCTGTCGTCGCGGGGGCTTGGGTCACGAGACGGCAATGTATGCGACCGCGCGAATCCGGTCCAGACGGATGTTTCGCCGGGTGCCCCGACTGAAGACTGCCCACTGTCGACTGCCGTCTGCCTACTGTTTCTTCGCCAGCGCCCTGATCTCGACCCGGTGAATCAGCACGTTCGGGGGCGTCGCCAGCACCTCCGCCACCGCCTCTGCGACATCCTCCGGCTTGAGCGCCCAGGACTTGGACGCCGGATCGGCCACGCCGAACTCCGTCGCCACGCTCCCCGGGCTCACGACGGAGACCTTCACTCCCCGGTCGCGCACTTCGAACAGCAGGCATTCCGCAAACGCCATCACGGCGTGCTTGGTGCCGGTGTACGCCGTGCCGCCCGCGAAGGTGCTGCGCCCCGAGATCGATCCGATGATCACCACGTGGCCGCGCTTCCGCTCCACCATGCCCGGGAGCAGCGCGCGCGTCACGTGGTAGAGCGCATTGAAGTTCACGTCCACCTGCCGGTGCCATTCCTCCGGCGTCATCTCGAGCAGCGGCTTGATCACGCCCACCCCGGCGTTGTTCACCAGCACGTCCGCCTCGATGCCCGCGAACGCCGCCGCCACGGCGCGGCCGTCGGCGAGGTCGACGGCGATCGTCGTGCAGCGTCCGCCGCGGTCCCGGATTTCCGCCGCAAGCGATGCGAGATCGCCCGCCGAGCGCGCCGCGGCCACGATGTCGTGGTCCGGCGCGAGACGGAGCGCGATGGCGCGGCCGATCCCGCGCGAGGCGCCGGTGACGACGGCTGTGGGTCGTGGCATGATGTGTTCCTCCTTCGCGGCGGGCGCCGGGCGGCGGCTCACCCCAGCAGCCGCTCGACGCTCCGCACCAGCGGCGCGAAGCTCAGCGGCTTGCCCGACACACGCGCCGCCTGCTCGTGCGCCAGCTCGCGCTGCCCGTGCGCGAACAGCTCGTTCACGATCCACGGGCCGGCACTCGGGTTGCGCCACCAGTCCTCGTTGAACCGCTCCGTCAACGTCTCGTTGAGCACCGCCTGGAGCTGCCACGCGCGCAGATACCGCGCCGCGTAGTAGCGCGGATCCACGTCCACGAACGCGTCGGCGGGATCGTAGCGGAAGTTCGTCGCATCCGTGAGCAGCTGCACGTAGCGGTCCGGCAGCGCGTCCCACGACACCTCGCCCCCGTACAGCTCCGTCTCGTAGATCAGCTTCGCGCAGTAGCGCCGCAGGAACTGCAGCTCCTCGAATCCGGCGCTGCGCAGGAACCGGGGGACCTCGGCCCTGGACAGCGATGCGTACCGGGCCAGCCACCGCGGATCCTGCATCCGGTGGTCGAACAGCATCGCGTAGCCTTCGGTGATCGAGTTGTCGCCGAGCCACCGGAACTCGAAGGGCAGCTCGGGGCGGATGTACGCGAAGTGCAGCGCGTGCCCGAGCTCGTGCAGGAACGTGTTCCAGTCGTTCTGGCCGCCGTGGGGACGCAGCACGAGATAGACTTCCTCGGGCACGCGCACCGGCGAGCAGAAGGCGCGGGCCCGTTTCCCCTCGCGGTTCCCGGTATCGAACACCACCCGCCCGTGGGCGTCGGGCGCGATCCCCATGTCGCTCACCTGGCCGAGGATGCGCGGCTCCATCGTCTCCCACGGGAAGCCGGCGTCGAACTCCCGGGCGCGGAGCAGCGCCAGCGCGTCGGCGCGGGTGGCCTCGGCGGGCGCGATGCCCAGCCCGCGCTTCACGAACTCGGGATGGACGTCGTCCCACATGGCCCGCGTGTCGCGGAGGAACTGCTCGCACTCGGCCCGCAGGTCGAGCAGCGAGAAGCCCGCGAGCAGGTCGAACGTGGCGTTGTATCCGTCGGCCAGGTGCAGCCGCTCCGTGATCTCGCGCTCGCGCTGGAAGTGCTCCAGCCGCAGCGGCGCCAGCTCGGTGGCCACCAGCTTCGCCCGGGCCTGGTCGAGCACCAGCCGCTCGGCGCGATCGGTGCTGTTGGCGAGGTCGATGGAGGCCCGCTGGAAGGGCACCGCTCCCCCGCCGGGCAGGCGAATCGTCGCCTCGCTCTCCCACGCGATTTCCCGCTCGTCGAGCTCGGCCAGCTCGCGCGACGCCTGCGATTCCACCTGCCAGTCGAGCAGCTGGCGCAGGCTCCGGTAGTCGTCGCTGTCGCGCGGCGCAGCGCGGAAGGCGTCGAGCACCAGCGCCAGCGACTCCTCGCTCATCACGTCGCCGTACTGCTCGTACAGCGGCTGCAGCTCGGCGGTCGCCTTCTGCCCCGAATGGGCGAGGTAGTACTCGCGCGAGATCGCCTCCGTGAACGCCTGTCCGTCGCGGCGCAGGCGGTCGAGGGAGAGCGCGCTCACGCGGACAGCCGCTCCGCGATCACGGCGCCGACCCGGTCGGCCGCCACCCGTTCCTGCGCGAGCGAATCGCGGTCACGCAGCGTCACCGTGCCATCCGTCATCGTCTGTCCGTCGACGGTCAGGCAGAACGGCGTGCCCACCTCGTCCTGGCGGCGGTAGCGGCGGCCGATCGCGCCGGACTCGTCGTAGAACACGGGGAACGACTTCCGCAGGTCGTGGGCCAGCTTCTCGGCGAATTCCGGCATCCCGTCCTTCTTCACCAGCGGGAACACGCCGGCCTTGATCGGCGCGAGCGAGGGGTGCAGGCGCAGGACCGTGCGCCCCTCGGACTCGCCCTCCACCGTCTCCTCGCGGTAGCCGTTCACGAGCACGGCCAGCGCCGTCCGGTCGGCGCCCACCGACGTCTCGATCACGAACGGCACGAAGCGCCGGTTGTTGGGCTGGTCGAAATACTCGAGCTTCTTTCCCGAATACTCCTGGTGCCGGCTCAGGTCGAAGTCGCCGCGATGGTGCACGCCCTCGATTTCCTGGAACGCGAGCGTGCCCCCGAAGTCGAACTGGATGTCGAAGGCCGCGCGCGCGTAGTGCGCGAGCTCCTCCGGGGTGTGCTGGTGGAAGAGCAGCCGCGACTCGTCGAGTCCCAGCGCCCGGTGCCACGCCATGCGCTGGGCCTTCCAGTACTCGAACCAGTGCATGTGATCGCTCTCGGGATCCACGAAGAACTGCATCTCCATCTGCTCGAACTCGCGCGTGCGGAAGATGAAGTTGCCCGGGGTGATCTCGTTGCGGAACGCCTTTCCGAGTTGCGCGATGCCGAACGGAATCTTCTGTCGCGTCGACTGCTGGACGTTGACGAAGTTGACGTAGATGCCCTGCGCGGTCTCGGGCCGCAGATAGACGATGGATGCCGTGTCCTCGACCGGGCCCATGAACGTCTTGAACATCAGGTTGAACTCGCGCGGCTCCGAGAGCTCGCCGCCGCAGGTCGGGCAGACGACCGCGTTGGGATCCTCGCCGGCTTCGATCGCGGCCTCCTGCAGGTGGTCCAGGCGGAAGCGCTTCTTGCACTTGCCCAGGCAC
>DASVWS010000165.1:0-4742 GCA_036393095.1 Gemmatimonadaceae bacterium
GTGCGCGGCGTGCGCGAGCGCCAGCAGCGCATTCACGTCCAACAGGAAGATCACGGGAAGTCGGCGAGCAGCGCGTGCACCTGCTCGCTGGATACCGGCGTGGTGCCCCCTGGCGCGTGCATGACCGGCAGTCCGGTCACCCTACTGGGCTCGATGTGATAGTCGCCGCCTTCGCCCGCGACAGGGAGCGCCTCCACGGCGCGCCGGCGCAGAAATTCGGACACGGTAAGCCCCTCCCGACGGGCCATGCGTCGAATGCGGGCCGCTTCCTGCGGCGTGACCTTGAAGGTGATCGTGGGCACGGTAATACGGTAATACCGCGGCGCCCGAGACTCAAGCCTCGACTGCCGAACGGGCAGCGATCGGATGCTTCGAAGGATGCCATGGCGACGTGGCGGCATGCGCGATCGGGGCGTCCGTTCCTCACACCATCGTGCGACGCCAACCGGTGAGCCGCTGCTGGACCGGGTCGAACACCGCATGCGATGGAGCGCCGGCTCACCCGTCCCGCAGCGCTTCCGTCGGATCCACCCGCAACGCCCGCCTCGTCGGCACGTAGCTCGCCGCCAACGCGATCGCTGCCACCAGCCCGACGATCCCCACGAACGTCGCCGGATCCTGCGGCGTCACCGCGTACAACATTCCGGCCATTACTCGCGTTGCGCCCAGCGAGATCGCCGTTCCGATCACCAATCCCGCGACTGCAAGGCGAACGCCCTCGCGCACGAAGAGCGCGGTGATGGATCCCGGCCGCGCGCCCAACGCCATCCGCACGCCGATCTCCCGCGTCCGCTGGCTCACGTTGTACGCGATCATTCCGTACAGCCCCACCGCCGACAGTACGAGCGCGATCGCCGCGAACGTCCCGAGCAGCGCCATCGCGAAGCGCGACGG
The DNA here is from genome assembly GCA_036393095.1 of Gemmatimonadaceae bacterium. GTDB lineage: Bacteria > Gemmatimonadota > Gemmatimonadetes > Gemmatimonadales > Gemmatimonadaceae > JAGWRI01. The sequence goes on from DASVWS010000165.1 coordinate 895, forward strand.
TGCGAGTGCGTCCCGGATGTAGTCGTCGCCGATCGTGGTGCTGCGCGGGACGGCGTAGGCGCTGAGCTGCGAGATGAACCGGCGGAGCTTCGGGGCCGCGGCGTGCGGGTCCCCCGGCACGCGCACGAGATAGCTCTCGTTTCCCGGCACTACGACGGGTTGGAAATACTCGGGCGCGCGCGGCGCGCCGAGCGCGGGAACGTGCGCCCCTTCCGCAACGCCGACCACGAGCGACGAGTCGCGGCGGCTGGGCCGACCACTGACGCTCACCAGGTATCGGCCGACCGCACTGCGCCCGGGCCACAGGCGCTCCGCCATCGCCCGGTCGACCACGACCTCGCCGGGCGGACCACCCGGCACCGGCGCCAGGAACGACGCGGGGGACAACGCCGCCGGGCGGCCTTCGAGCAGCGGCATGCGCGTGACCGCGAAGTACTCCGGCGTCACGAGATTGACCCCGAAGTCCGATATCACCCCGGACCCGGCACTCCCATCGCCGCCAGCTTCGAGCGTCGTCGCGAACGCATGCCAGGGCTGGCCCGGCATCGGCCCGAAGCTCGCGCCGAGCACACCGGGCTGGGCGCGAAGCTCGTCGAGAATGTGCTGTTCGAGGGCGAGGCGGGTCGCGCGACCCTGTCCCGGCGGTGTGCCGGGCGGGGGCGGCGGCGACGGCCCGAATATGACGTCGTATGCCACGAGCCCGTGCGGATCGAACCCCAGCGGGATCTTCTCCAGCGACACGAAGGATCGCACGAGCAACCCCGCGCCCACGAGCAGCACCAACGCCATCGCGATCTCGACGACGATGAGCGCCGAGCGCGCCCGCCGGAGCTTCGGGTCGCCGGAGGTGGTGAGCGACTCTCCCTTGAGCACGTCGTTCACCGACTGGCCGCCGGCGAACAGCGCCGGTGCGCTGCCGAACAGCACGCCGGTCACCACCGATATGCCGACGCTCCACCAGAGCACGGCGGGGTCGATGCCCGCATGCCCGAGGTCGCCGAGGGTGGGCGGGCGGAGGGCGACGATGCCACGCACGCCTTCCCAAGCGAGCGCCACGCCGAGTGCCCCGCCGGCGAGCGCGGTCATGATGCTCTCGGTGAGCATGAGCCGCACGAGGCGGCTCCGGCCGGCGCCGAGCGCGGCGCGCACCGCGAATTCACGGCGGCGTGACCACGCGCGCGTCATGAGGAGATTGGCGACGTTCGCGCAGGCGATGAGGAGCAGCACCCCGACCGCAACGAAGAGGACTTGCACGGCCCGCACTTCGCGCTGGTCGAGCATGTTGCGCGCGCTCACCGTCCGCGCGCAGCAGCGGAGGTTCATCCACTGCGGCACTCGGGAGCCGGTGATCGGCGGAACGGTCGCGGCGATGTCCTGCAGCTCGTGGTCGGCCTGGGCCTGGGACACGCCGTCGCGCAATCTGGCGAAGGCGTCGCCGCCGTCGAGCGAGTCGAGCGGCGCCGGAAGGAAGATGCTCGGCGTTGCCTCGTGAAGCCGCTGCCCCGACCAGCTCAGCGCGTACGGATCTCCCATCGCCGGCGGCGTGACCCCCACGATGGTGTACGGCCTTCCGTCCACGCGGATCGTCGACCCGATCGCGCCGGCGCGCCCGCCGTAGCTCCGGCGCCAGAGCCCGTCGGTGATCATGGCGACGGTGGCATTGCGTCCGTGGGCTTCGCGCCCGGTGAAGCTTCGCCCGATGACCGGGCGCAGCCCGAGCACGCTCAGATAGTTGGGCGTGACGTACGCGACCACGGTGTCCTGCTCGGCGAGGTCCTGCACCATGATCGCATCCACCGCAATCGCGGCAATGGGACCGATGCCATGCGCGCGCTCGCTCCACGCCCGGAGCAGGGGACCACTTGGCGGCTGTGCGTTGGCCCGGTCGCCGTGCATCGTGAGCACCACGATCCGATTTCCGTCGGGATAGGGGAGCGGCGCGATGAGCAGCCGGTGCACGACGCTGAAGATCGCCGAGTTGGCGCCGATGCCGAGCGCCAGGGTGAGGACCGCGAGCGCGGTGAACGCGGGACGATGCCGCGCCTGCCGCCACGCGAGGCCGGTATCCTGCCGCCAGTCGCGGATCCAGCCGAGGGCGCGGTCGACGAAGGTGCGCCGCTCGTCCAGCCGCAGGCAGTACGCCTTGAGCTCGCGCTCGTCGCCGAGCCGGCGGAGCGCTTCCAAATGCGCGGCTTTCCCGTCGAGTCCCCGAGTGCGCAGCTCGTCGATGCGCATCTGCAGATGGAAGTCCAGCTCCTCGTCCAGCTCCCGGCGCATCTCGGAGCGACTCCACGGCAGGCGGAAGGCGCGACGCACCCCGGGCGGGAGTCTGTCGCATCCGAAGAGGCGTTTCATGGCGTCTCCAGCACGCCGGAGACCGCCGAGACGTAGCGCCTCCACGTGGCGAGCTCGGCCTGGAGCTGCTTCCGCCCCTTGGCGGTGAGGGAGTAGTAGCGCGCCCGGCGGTTGTTCTCGGAGATCCCCCAGGTGGCGGTGATGGCGCGGCTCGCTTCGAGGCGGTGCAGCGCCTTGTAGAGCGCGGCGTCGACGATGTCGAGCTCGTGTCCGGAATGGCGTTCGATCCAGGTGCTGATGCCGTAGCCGTGCATCGGACCCCAGGAGAGCGTCTTGAGGACGAGCACGTCGAGGGTGCCGTGGAGCAGGTCGTTGGCGTCGCGGGGCATCGGGTCCTCTACCAACCAGGTTAGGGGAGAAGATGGTATCCGACGACGGATGTGTCAACGGTGGGGTGGGGAGCGGGCGGGCCTTGCGCCGGTTGCGTCTTCGGGCCAGCATATGATTTCGCTGTAACCTCGATGCCGCAGACAGGCCAATGATCGCCGTGAAGGCACGCCACTTTGCATCATGCCGTCGCCGTGGACCGTTCGGGTTTGGCCTCGCGCGCGCGCTCCCACCGCTCCTGCTGTTGGCTGCGGCCGGCTGTCGCGACGTTACGGGCCCTCGCCCCCTCAACATTGCGATCGTGGTCACACAGGTATCGGCGCCGGTGTTCTCGACGGCGCCTGATTCCACGCCACGCATTACCTGCACGATTGACCTGAGTGCGACCGCCAGCGGCTCGGGTTCGGCCACCTGGTTCGACGGCAAGATTCTCTGGTACACCGGGCCCACTCGATCCGCGCCCACCGATTCCGCGACACTATCGCTTACACAAATGCAGTCGTCGTGGGGTAGTGCCGTGATCAATGCGGGACAGACCCTGGCGTCGAGCTGGTACGTGTACGAAAGTGCGCCGTTCCATGCCGTGATGGAATACAGTTACGAACCCGCCAACGCCGCCAAGCAGACGGCGAAAGTCGAGTTCGACTGCGGGCCCAAGGTGGAGCCGGGCACGCCCGCACCATCGATCAACACCATTGTCGTCCAACACGACGCAGCGGATGTCCAGCCGAGCGACACACTCACCGTCGACTACGCGGTGACCAGCGCCGAGGGCGTCTGGGAGACCGCCGTCGACCTTTCCGGACCCTGTGCCGTCCAGAAGACCGTCGCCGGACACCTGCAGACGGCGCTCGACGACACGGTGCGCATCCCGATCCCTGCTGCATGTCAGCTCGGCATCCCGCTTGCGGTCACGGTGTACGCCCAAGATGCCGCCCTGCAGGTCAGTTCGAGGTCTCTGGCCACGCAGATCTCGCTCGTGGACAAGACGCCGCCGTATCTGCTGGCGATGTTCTACCCGCCGCACAACAGCGGCCCGCTCACATCCACGCTGTCGGGCTTCGCCTTTGGCGGGGATACGATCGAGACCTACGTGGTCGCGGCCGACAACCACATTCTTCATTCGGTCAACTGGAACGTGCTGCCGGCAGGCGCCGGTGTGGATG
>DASVWS010000166.1:0-2983 GCA_036393095.1 Gemmatimonadaceae bacterium
ACGCCGAGCTCGAGGGCCCGGTGGATGGTGGCGACGGACTCGCGCTCGTCGCGCTCTGCGGGAGTGCCGTAGGCATAGGTCATCCCCATGCAGCCAAGGCCGAGCGCGGAGACGGTGAGCCCCTGGGTGCCGAGTGTGCGGGTGGTCAGCATGTCTGGTCCACGGGTTGGCGGTTGCGGGAAGGCGTGGCGCCGTACTGACCGTCACTGACCTTCTCCATCCAGTCGACGGTCTTGCCGCCGAGCTGCTCCTGAATCGCGACATACGTCAGGGCCGTGGTCGGCGACGGCGAACCTTCAAGATAGCTTTCACGTCATCGGAACCGGAGAGAAGCACCATGCGACTTGGCATTCTGGGTTCAGGACTGATGGGCGGCAAGCTCGGCACGATCTTCGCGCGCGCCGGGCACGACGTGGTATTCAGCTATGCGCGCAGCCAGAAGAAGCTGGTGAAGCTGGCGCGCGATGCGGGAAAGAACGCGCGGGCCGGCACCCCGGCTGAGGCCGCGCGTGACGCCGATGTTCTGCTCCTCGCCGTGCACTGGTCGCGCGTCGACGACGTGCTGCATCAGGCAGGCGACCTGTCGGGCAAGGTCATCGTGAGCTGCTCGCTCCCAATGAACGCCGACGATACCGGACTCGTCGTCGCTCACACCTCCTCGGGCGCGGAGGAGCTGGCAGGGAGAGTTCCCGGAGCGCGGATCGTCTCGGCGTTCAACACCGTACCAAGTGAGGTCCTGTTCGCCGTGTTCGAGGCGCGGGACAATCCTTCTCGACCCGATCTCCTGTATTGCGGCGACGACACAAACGCCAAGGAAGTGACAGCCGGACTCATACGTGACGCCGGATTCGATCCGGTGGATGCGGGCCCCCTGCGCATTGCCCGGTACACCGAGCCCTTCGCGCTGCTCGTTGCGCAGCTCGCGTACGAGGGAGACCGTGGGCCCGAGCTGGCGTACCGGTTCGAGCGGTTCGAACCGCGGGAATGACGCCGGCGCGGTGACGCCCGACACTTGACAGCGCGATACGTGCATATACACCTTACATCCATGCTCACGCCACCCGACCTCCGCCGCATTGCCGAGTGCCACTGCCTGGCGGCCCGGCGCAGCGCGCGCGCCATTACGCGGCTCTACGATGAGAAGCTGCGCCCCCAGGGGCTCCGCGCGACCCAGTTCTCCGTGCTCGCGGCGCTCGCGATCCAGGGGCCGACGCCGGTCTCCGCTCTCGCGGACGGGCTGGGCATGGATCGGACGACCCTCACCCGCAGTGCCGCGCTGCTCGAGCGTCGCAAGTGGATTACGACAGCGCCCTCTGCCGACCGCCGGCGCCGCGCGTGGAAGCTCACCGCGACGGGCATGCGCAAACTCGAATCGGTCTTGCCCGCCTGGCAGGCCGCGCAGGACACGGCCAGCTAGGCGGCGCGCGGGGCATCCCGCCCTGCGTCCTCGGTCGGACGGGCAGGCTAGCCCCGGCCCCCAACACTCCGGAGCACCATGTCCGCCGCCGCGCTCATAATTAGGTGTATATACACACAGGGAGGTATTCCATGCTGGACCTGTTCGGCACCATCTTCGGCACGGCCACCTTCGCCACGCTCCTCGGCATGCTCGTCAGCTCCACGCCCGCCCGCGCGTCCACCCGACGCGCCATCCTGGCCACCGGCGCGGCGTGGGGTGTGCTCATCGTCCTCGTGGCCGCGCTCGGCGGCTTCGCGCCCGGAGTCACCGGGCCCGTCCCCGGTCCCATTGTCGCCTTCGCCGTGCTCGTCGTTTCGCTTGGCGTCGCGTGGGTGCGGCGTCCCGGCTTCCGCAACGCCCTGCTTGCGATACCGCTCCCCGTCCTCGTCGGACTCAATGCGGCCCGCCTGGGCGGCGTGTTCTTCCTGTTCCTCGCGGCAAGCGGTCGCCTCTCCGCGCCCTTCGCATCGTCCGCCGGCATCGGTGACATGATCACCGGGGCCGTCGCCATTCCGCTCGCCTTGCTGCTCGCCCGTGGCGATCGCCGACGCCCGTGGTGGCTCGGCGTGTGGAACGCGTTCGGCACGCTCGACCTGATCGTCGCCATGACGCTCGCGATGCTCTCCACGGACGGCGTGCCATTTCGCGTCTTCACCGGCGGCCCTGGCATGCTGGCCATGACCACGCTCCCGTGGGTCATGATCCCCGTGCTGCTCGTGCCGCTCTTTCTGCTCATTCACCTGGTGATAGCCGCGAAGCTGCGGCGCACGGCAGCCGTGCTTCCACTCGCGACGGCAAGCTGACTGGGGCGCCGGGTCGGCGCGTCGCGGCCCGCCGCGATGCGCCGGCTCACTTTGCCATGGTCACCGACAATCACGGTCGCTTTCACCTGCGCTGGTCCGATGCGCGTGATGGTCTGTTTCAGCTGCGGACCGCGGTGCCGGGAGTGGCAGGGAATTCAGCGAGTACGCCATGAGGACGCCAAGCTGTTCCAGGTCGAGCAGAAACTGCTTGCGTTCGAGGCCGCCGGCGTAGCCCACGAGTCGCCCGTCGGCGCCAATGACCCGGTGACACGGCACGATCACGGCAATGGGATTCCGCGCGTTGGCCACGCCGACGTCGCGGGCAAGCGCGGGATCGCCCAGCTCCGCGGCAAGCTGCCCGTATGAGCGCGTCTCTCCGTAGGGAATGCGCTGCAGCAACGCCCATACCTTCTGCTGGAACGCATCCCCGCGCGGCGCGACATGCAGCTCGAACTGCGTGCGCTCGCCGCGAAAGTATTCGTCGAGCTGGCGGATCGCATCGCCGAACCCGGCATCGTCGCGCGCGCCCGGCGCTGATCGCGCTGGCCGCCGCGTGCGCGCGTCGAAATGGACGCCTGCGAGCACGCCATCATGCGCCACGAGCGTGAGTGGGCCGAGTGGCGACTCGGTGACCGTATGGGTGACCCTCGCTGCGGCATGCGCACCTGGTCTGGCGTCGAGCATCATGGCAGAAATCTATGCTTCACCCCGCTGCCGATGC
>DASVWS010000167.1:0-51999 GCA_036393095.1 Gemmatimonadaceae bacterium
GGCACGCCGACCGACTCGGTCCTGCTCGGCATCCAGGAGGTGCTGAAGGACAAGCGGCCCGACCTCTTGCTCTCGGGCATCAATTTCGGCGGCAACCTGGCCGACGACGTCACCTATTCGGGCACGGTCGCGGCGGCGATGGAGGGGTTGTCGCTCGGCATCCCGTCGATCGCGGTGTCGTTCGCGGGCGGCGATCTGCGGGCCGACCTCTCGCACCTCCGGGCCCAGGTGCCCGTGCTCACGCCGCTGCTGGCCCATCTGACGTCCCTGCGGCATTTTCCCGCGCATACGCTGTTCAACGTGAACCTGCCGCCGGTGGCGCCGGCGGGCATCAAGGGCGTGCGCCTCACGCGGCTGGGACGCCGGGCCTATTCCGGTTCCCTGAAGCCGATGCAGGATCCCTGGGGCCGGCCGATCTACTGGATCGGCGGCGGCTCGATCAGCTGGAGCGGGGAAGACGATTCCGACTTCCGCGCCATCGAAGACGGCTACATCTCCGTGACGCCGCTGCACCTGGACGTCACCAACTACGACATTCTCCGAACCGCGAGTGAATGGTGGCGCGATCCTCCGCTGGCGTAGAGATGCGCGGGCCGCGACAGCGGCTGGTGGAGACGCTCCGCGAGAAGGGCGTGTCCGACCTCGCCGTACTTCGCGCCTTCGAGCTGACGCCGCGGCACGAGTTCGTGCCGACCGGCATCCGGCACCGGGCGTACGAGGACACGGCGCTGCCGATCGGCAACGGGCAGACCATCTCCCAGCCGTCCGTGCATGGGCGGTCGCTCCAGCTGCTCAGGCTCACCGGGCGGGAACGGGTGCTCGAGATCGGCACGGGGTCGGGCTACCAGACGGTGCTGCTGTCGCATCTCGTCGACCAGGTGTTCTCGATCGAACGCGTCGCGCCGCTCATGGAGTCGGCGCGGCTGCAGATCCGTGCGCTCGACGTGAACAACGTCTCGCTCCTCGTCGGCGACGGGACGGTGGGCTGGCGGGACTACGCGCCATACGACGCGATCATCGTGAGCGCCGCGTCGCCCGACGTGCCGGCCCCGCTGCTCGGCCAGCTCGCGGACGGCGGACGGCTGCTCGTGCCCGTGGGCGATCGCAGCACGCAGACGCTCGTGCTGGTGACGCGGCGAGGCGATGCGTTCGACCGCGAGGACCTGGATGCGGTCCGCTTCGTCCCCCTGCTCGGACGCCACGGGTGGACCCCCTGATCACGCCCGGCGATCCGGTCGAGTACCGGATCACCGTCACGGGCCGCGTGCAGGGCGTGGGCTATCGATGGTTCGCCCGCGAGACGGCGCGGTCGCTCGGCGTCGTCGGGTGGACGCGCAACATGCCCGATGGCTCGGTCGTGCTCGAAGTCATGGCGCCGCGCCACGTGATTGCCCGCTTCGTCGCGGAGCTGCAGACCGGCCCTCCGGCCGCCGAGGTGGCGGAGGTGCGCCTCGGCGACCGCGAGGAGCGGACTCCGCTGCCCGACCGGTTCATCGTCCTCCGCTGACCTCCGCCACCTTCGCCGACTCCACGCCGTGTCCCTTTCAGCCGATCTTGCCCGCGCCATTCGCGACGTCCCGGACTTTCCGAAGCCCGGCATCCTGTTCAAGGACATCACGCCCGTGCTGCTCGATCCGATGCTCTTCCGCCGGGCCACCGACGCGTTGGCCGACGAGTACACGCGGGACGCGATCACGCACGTCGTGGCGATCGAGAGCCGCGGATTCATTCTCGGCGCGCCGGTCGCGCTGCGCCTCGGGGCGGGGCTGGTTCCGATGCGCAAACCCGGGAAGCTCCCCGCCGCGCGCGCCCGCGAGGAGTACGCGCTGGAATACGGCACGGACGCACTCGAGATGCATGCCGACGCGCTGGCCAGCGGTGCGCGGGTCCTGGTGGTCGACGACGTCCTGGCAACGGGGGGCACCGCCGCCGCCGCATGCCGTCTGGTGGAGCGCGTGGGTGCGACGGTGGTCGGTCTCAGCTTCCTGATGACCCTGAGCTTTCTTGGGGGCGTCGAGGCACTGAAGGGGCGGCGCGTCGAGACGCTGCTCACCGTGTAGCCGCCCGCGGCGGCCGCCGCGGATCAGCGCCGGGCGCGGTGCGTCAGGACCTGCAGCAGGTCCCGGTCCAGGCGGGCCAGCGTGCGCCCGGGGCGGTGGATGATGCTGAAGGAGCGCCGGATCGCGATGCCGGCAATGGGAACGTGCGCCACCCGCTTCGCCTCGAGGAGGGGGCGCGCGACCAGTGCGGACACGATCGCGACGCCGGCGCCGGCGGCGACCGCGGCGACGATCGCGTGGGAATGCGCGATGCGGACTCGGGGACGCAGCCGCACCCCGGCGGCCGCGAGCGCCGCCTCGTAGATGGCCCCCGTTCCCGATCCCGGTTCACGGGCCAGGAAATCGGCGTGCTCCAGCTCCGGCGGCGTGACCGCCCGCCGGCGTGCCCACGGATGGCGCGCGGGCGCTACGAGGATCATCTCGTCGTCCATGAAGGTCCGCGCGACCAGCGCCGTCGTGTCCACCGGCCCTTCGACCAGACCCCAGGCGAGTTCTCCCGCTTCCACGAGGCGCGAGACCTGCGCCGTATTCCCGACCTGGACCTCCACCTCGACGTCGGGGTGCTGCTGCCGGAAGCGCGCGAGCGCGGCCGGCAGGACATAGCCGGCAATCGTCGTGCTCGCCGCCAACCGGACGAACCCGTGGGACTGGGCGCCGAGCCCCGTCCACAGTTGATCGGCCTCCTGCGCGAGGGCGAGTGCGCGTTCGGCGGCGGGGAGGAGCGCCTCGCCGGTGGGCGTGAGGCGCACGCCGCGTCCCAGCCGTTCGAACACCGGCTCCCCCACGCGCGACTCCAGTCGTCGCACGCGCGCCGAGATCGAGGGCTGGCTCACACCGAGCGCGGTGGCGGCGCGCGTGAACGATCGTTCGCGCGCGATGACGGCGAGGACGGCGAGGAGATCGAGGTCGGCGGCGGGCGCGGCGGGCACGTTCGGACGTGGCATAACCATAGGTTATGAGACGTATGCCGCGGAGGCAATGGCGCGGGGCCGCACGTCCGCCGAACCTATTCCGATGCGCGAATCCATCGAGATGGCGGCGCCGGTGTCATCGCCCGTGCGCCTTGCCTGGTGGGGGGCGGCCGCTCCCGGGCTGCTGCTGGCCGGAGCCGTCGGGCTGGGGGCCTGGGCGCTCGCCTGGGTCGAGGCGCGGGTGTTCGGCCATGCCCTGGTCGAGGCGCTCGTGCTTGCGATCCTGCTGGGGATGGCGGTCCGGGCGTTCTGGCCGATGGGGGCGCGATGGGCGCCGGGCGTTCGCGTGGCAGCGAAACCGGCGCTCGAAATCGCCATCGTCCTGCTCGGCGCCTCGGTGAATCTGCCGGCGTTGCTGCGCGCGGGACCCGCGCTGCTGTTCGGGATCGTCGCCACGGTCGCCGCCGCCATCATGCTGAGTTATGGCATCTCGCGCACCGCCGGGCTGTCCCACCGATTGTCGGTGCTCGTCGCCTGCGGCAATTCCATCTGCGGGAATGCAGCCATCGCCGCCGTGGCGCCGGTCATCCGGGCGGAGGGGCACGACGTCGCGTCGTCCGTGGCGTTCACGAACATTCTGGGCGTGATGCTGGTGCTCGTGCTGCCGCCCATCGGCCACCTGATCGGACTGTCGATGTACCAGTACGGCGTCGTTGCCGGCCTGTCGGTGTATGCGGTGCCACAGGTGGTGGCTGCGACGTTTCCGGTGAGCGCGCTCGCCGGGCAGGTGGGGACGCTCGTGAAGCTCGTGCGCGTGCTGCTGCTCGGGCCGGTCGTGCTGCTGCTGGCCGTCGGGCACCGGCAGTCGTCGGATCGTGAGCGGCTCGCGCTGCACCGGTTCGTCCCGTGGTTCATCGTCGGGTTCGTCGTGATGGCGGCAGCCCGCTCGTCGGGATTCGTTCCCGATGCGGCCGCCGCTCCGCTGCAGACGGCAACGACGCTGCTGATGGTGTTGGCGATGGCGGGGATGGGACTGGGGGTGGAGCTTCGCGGGATGGTTTCGGTTGGAGGCCGCGTCACGACGGCGGTGGCGGCATCACTGCTCGGTCTGATGGGGATGAGCGTACTGCTGCTCCGCGTGTTGCACCTGCACTGAGCGCGGGACTGGTTGGGCGCCCGTCGCTTTCCCAGGGCGGCGCGGGCCCGTAACTTCGGGCGCCGACTCTGATGCAGTGGGCGGATCCCGAAACCCGAAGCTCATGAACGAGCCCCAGACCGAGAAGACGCAAGCGGCCCGGACCGCGGTACTGCGCGTGAGCGCGGCGCTCCTCCTCGCGATCGGGATCGTGCCGGTGGCGAACCTCATGAGCGGGGGCGCCGAGGTGCCGTGGTGGGACGGCGCGGTGCTTCAGTGGACAGCCGGAACCGTGCTGGTCGCCGCCGTGTGCACTGCCGTCGCGCGGATGTTCGGCGATCGACTGGAGCGGGCGGCCGGGCGCGCCGTCGCCCGGCTGGAGGCGGTGCCTTCGTGGCGCTTCGCGCTGGGCGTGTCGCTGCTGGCGGTCGCTGCCGCGGCCGTGCTCTCTCGCTACTGCTTTGCAGGGCAACCGTTCACCACGGATGAGATGGCCCAGCAGTGGCACGCGCGAATGCTGTTGGACGGCCACGTGGCCATTGCCGCCGAGCGGTTCCGTGAGTTCTTCAATACCGCGCCGGTGTACGATGCCGGCCGCTGGTTCTCACAGTACCCCATCGGCGGGCCGGCGCTCATCGCGCTCGGACTCGAGGCCGGCGCCGCCTGGCTGGTCAACCCGTTGCTGCTCGGCGTCACGGTCTGGGCCTTCTACCGGTTCATCGCCAGAGCATACGACGACCGCACCGCCCGCCTGTCGTCGCTGCTCCTGGTGGCCAGCCCGATGGTGCTCATCATGAGCGCCAGCCAGATGAGTCACGTGCCGGCACTGGCAGCGGCGACCGTTGCGCTTGCCGCCCTGGCCGCGTGGGACACGGCGCCGACCCCGGCCCGCGCAGTTCCGAGCGCGGCATTGATCGGCGGCGCGCTCGGCGTCATGGCGACCGTACGCCCGTATGATGCCGCGCTCACGGCGGCGGTGATCGGCGCGTTCCAATTGATGACGGTGGCGAGGCGGCGTGAGCTCGCGCGGACCGTGGCATGGCAGATCGCCGTCGGGTGCATACCCGTGGCGCTCCTGCTGTGGGCGAATGCGCGCACGACCGGACACCCTCTGGAATTCGCGTACACGCTGCTCGACGGGGCGGGGCACGGGGTAGGGTTCCACATGGCGCCGGACGGCCGCATGCACACGCCGCTGCGCGGGCTGCTGCTGGCTTCCGGCTATCTCATGCGCCTGGATCGCTACCTCTACGAGTGGCCACTTCCCGCGCTCGTGTTCGTGATCGCAACGCTCGTCGCGGTTCGCCGGGCGTCGCGATGGGATGTGCTGCTCGTGGGGTTGATGTGGGCCTTCGTCGCGGGCTACGGGGCCTACTGGTTCGACGGATTCTTCGCCGGACCTCGATTTCTGTTCACGGCGGTGCCGGCCTTCGTACTGTTCACGGCGCGGGCGCCCATAGCGGTGCGGGCACGCCTGTCGCGCGCGCGGGCGCGGCAGGCCGTGCTCGGCGTCGTCCCGCTATGCGTCGCGTTCGCCTGGCTCATGCCGGTCGGCACGCAGGGCGCGCTGGTTCGGATCCGATCGTACCACGCCCAGCGGACCAAGGAAAAGACGGACATCGACGCGCAGGTTGCGCGGGCGGGGCTCCAGCACGCGCTCGTGTTCGTGAACGAGAGCTGGCGGGGACGCCTGCTGGCCCGGCTCCGAGTGCTGGGGGTCGATCAGTTCGCAGCGGACCGGGACGTGAGCCGATACGACGCGTGCGCGCTGGAGACGGCGCTCGATGCGGAAGACACGCTGCCGGCCGTAAACTCCGAGCGGCGAGTGGAGCGCGTGCTGGCGGCAGTTCGGGCGGCGGGTCGCGCCGAGCCGGTGCAGGGGCTCCCCGCCGATCAGTCCGTGTCCATCGTTCCCGGATCACGTCCCACGGCCACCTGTTTGCGGGAGTCCCAGGCGGACTTCACAGGCACCATGCCGTATCCGGTCTTCCTCGCGAAGCAGCGTGTCGTGCACGGTCGCGTGGGTGGCGATGTGGTGTTCGTGCGGGACTTCGGAGCGCGCGACTCGCTGCTGCGTTCGCGATTCGCGGCGCGGAAGTGGTACCGGTACCGCACGCCCTCCAGTCTGCGCGACACCGCCGCGGTATTCGTACCCTTCGACTCAACGTCACCTGCGAGCGCGAGCGGCACTGGTGCCACGCCGGTGGTCCATTAGCTTTGGGGGTTGGCCGGCTTTCTCAACACTCGCCCCTGTAGCTCAGGTGGATAGAGCAGCGGTTTCCTAAACCGTTGGCCGGGTGTTCGAGTCACCCCAGGGGCACCTCATCACCAACGAAATGACCGAACCCACGTCATCATCCGCGGCCGGTTCGAGCCGCGAGGAAACCATCGTCGAGTGGTTCCAGCGCAATGGCCGCACGGTCGGCATCGCCGCCGTCGTGGTGGCAATTGCCGCGGGCGCCTACTGGTACTACAACCGGTCCATCGAGCTGAAGAACCAGGCGGCCGAGCGGGCGCTCAATACGGCACTCCAGTCGGTGTCGGCGGGGAACCGGGCGCTGGCACAGAGCGACCTGAACCGGGTGGCTGAGACTTACGGCGACACCCAGTCCGGGATCGAGGCCGGGCTGCTGCTGGCCCAGATCGATTTCAACGCCGGCAAGGTGGACTCGGGGCTGGCGGTGCTCCAGAAGCTGACGAAGGCAAGCGCCGCCAGTCTGGACATGGCCTCGATCTACAGTCTGATCGGGGACGGCGAGATGCAGGCCAACAAGCCGGCTGCAGCGGCAGCATCCTATCAGAAAGCCGCCGCGGCGGCCAAGTCGGACGCCAACCGGGCGTACCAGCAGTCCAAGGCGGCGCGGGCGTTCCTGTCAGCCGGTGATACGACGAACGCGAAGACGCTCTGGCAGTCGCTCGCCGACAGTCCCAAGGATCCTGGGGTGGCGGCGGAGGCCAGGGTCCGGCTGGGCGAGATCGAAGCCAAACCGGCAACCAAGAGCTGAGCCGGCGTCGCGCCAACGGTTCGTCCGACCGGCGCCGCCGGGCCGAACTTCTGCCAGAATAGCTGAGCGTTCAGGCCTTCCGATGGCCGCCCGAGCAGGTTGCGGGCGGCCGTCTTTTTTTGTGGTCAAACTGACGAAGCGCGGTTGGCACTAGCGCCAGCATCGGGCCCGTGCGGGAACACTCTGTCGCATAGATAGTTCGTATAAGAAATATTATGTAAACCTACACTGTGGAAATCATGGCTGCCATGTGCATTCCTCCATGGTGCTGCCGCATCTAATTGCCTGCACCGTAGATACTTAGGATTGTAGAGGTAATACGCAGCATCATGCCGCTGCCACCAGACGTGCCATCCCTGACCAGAAGCATCGGAGCCGACCAGCCCACCCGTGCCGATCCGGCGCTAGACCTCGGCGAAAAAGCCTCGGTAGACGATGCGAGCCTCACCGGCAAGCCTGGGCATGATGGCGTCCCGTTCCGGCCGTATCCCGATGCGCAGCTCCTTACCGGACCGAGTCACGATCGTGCCTCCGTCCGGCGCCAGCCCCCACTCGTCGAGAACCACGGCGGAGGCCACCGCCCCGGTCCCGCAGGCCAGCGTCTCCCCTTCCACGCCGCGTTCGTAGGTCCGCATGTACCATCGCCCGCCGGGGCCGCGGGCCACGAAGTCCACATTGGTGCCCGCCTCGAAGGCGGGGTCGAACCTGAGCGGGCGTCCCCGGCCCACCACGTCCACCGCGTCGATGTCGTCGCAGAGGATGACCAGGTGCGGAATCCCGACCTCCGCAAAGCCGGCGCGTTGCTCGCCCGCCTCCAGCGGAATCGGGGCCGCTGCCGTCAGGTGGCCGACGGCCGGCATCTCCACCTCGGGACCGGTGGTTGCGTGGACGACGGCCTGGAGCACGCCCGCGGCCGTCTGAATGGTGAACGGCTCGCCGGGGGCCGCGCCCCCCAGCTCCACGAACAGGCGTGCCGTACAGAGGGTGGCATTTCCGCAGAGAGCGGCCACCGACCCGTCGCTGTTCAGGTACCTCATGAGGATCGATGCCGACGGACTGGGCTCGAGAAAAACGATTCCGTCCGCCCCGACCCCGGTGCCGCGAGCGCAGATCGCCCGGATCACGTCCACGTGTTCGAGGCGTCCCGGCGGCATGTCCCGGGCGTCGACGAACACGAAGTCGTTGCCCGAACCGCTCATCTTGTAGAACTCCCGGCCCGCTGGGATCATCGGTTGCGCGCGGGGCGCCTCGGTCGGCTTACAGCCGGTGGAAGATCGACTTGGCCCGGATCCACCAGACCATCCAGATGGCCTCGCGCACGATCGCCTTGGACATCTTGCTCGTGCCCTCCGTCCGGTCCACGAAGACGATCGGGATCTCGGCAATGCGGAAGCGCTTCTTCCAGGCCCGGAAGCTCATCTCGATCTGAAACGCGTATCCGTTTGAATGAACACCATTCAAATCAATGGCTTCCAGAACTGATCTCCGAAAGCACTTGAAGCCACCGGTTGAGTCCCAAACAGGCAGGCCCGTCACCCAACGGGCGTACACGTTGGCGAAGTAGCTGAGGAGAAGGCGTGAGATGGGCCAGTTCACGACACTCACGCGTCCGTCCAGATAGCGCGAGCCCAGGACCAGGTCGGCGCTCTGGATGGCAGCCAGGAACTGTGGCAAGTGCGCCGGGTCGTGCGAGAAGTCCGCGTCCATTTCGAAGACGTAGTCGAAGTGCTGTTCCAACGCCCAGGCGAACCCCGCCAGGTAGGCCGTGCCGAGGCCCAGCTTCTTGGCCCGCTCGAGGATGTGGACCCTCGGGTTGGCGGCCATGATATCCTTGACGATCCCGGCCGTCCCGTCCGGCGAGCCGTCGTCCACGATGAGCATCTCGAGCCGGGGGTCCTGCCCCAGGACGGCCTCGATGATTCGCGCGATGTTCTCGCGTTCGTTGTAGGTCGGTACGACGACGAGGGCGCGCTCAGGCATGGCGGCTGCGCTCGGCGGCGGCGCCCCAGCCGATGAGGACGAGCGTGAGTGCGATGGCCGCCAGGGTGACCTTCTTTCCCGATTCGTACGCGGCGTCGTCGAAGTTCAGCTCGACGTGCCTGGCGCCGATCGGAAGCGCGACGCCGATGAGCGAGCCGTCGGCGCGTCCGATGCTCGAGACGGGCTTGCCATCGACGACGGCGTGCCAGCCGGGGTAGTAGTTCTCCGAGACGACGAGCGCCGAGCCCTCGGGGGCCGGCTGGCTCAGGTCGAGCGCCACGTGCCCGGGCGCATAGGCCGTGACGTTCGTCGTGATCGGCAGCGGGGCCGGCAACTTGGAGAGCGATTGCGCCGTGACATTGGCCGCCGTATCGAATACCGCCACGGTTGCCGGATCGAACTTGGGATTGAGCACCGTTGGGATGATCTGCTCCTCGGGTGCCTTGACGATCGCCGGCGCCACCCAGGCGTAGGGATCGCGCTGGGACGGTTCGAGCAGGTACACCATCGACCCGGCCGAATTCCGCACGGGGCCGGCGACGCGGGTGAAGGTCAAGTCCGGACGCTTGGCCTGCTGGGCGTAGATCGTGTCGAGCTGCGCAGCGTCGGAGGTCGAGTACACGTAGCGGACATTCGTCAGCCGCCAGAACTCCGGGAGAACCGCGTTCTGGTAGGTCCCGTTGACCTTGTTCCCGAGCTGCTCGTAGGCGCCGAGCTCGTTGCCGTGATATCCGTCCACCGACCGGATGTGGTGGACCATGAAGCCATCGCCATCGAAGTACGGATCCCGTCCCGGCGCCAGGCCTTCGGCGGAGAACACGATCGGCACGACACGTCCGGGCTGGGACTGCCGCTGCATGTAGGTGATGGTCGAGTCCGGAGCGAAGAGCTGCGAAGCCGGCGGCGAGAACATCCAGTAGCTGTGGTCGATGCTGAGCAGGTCGACCGCGGCGACGACCACGAGGGCGATCGCGCCCGTGCGAAGCGGAATCGTGTCGCGCGCAATGGAAACGAGCAGCCCGCAAGTGAGTGCCGCGACGAGGAACGACCGCCAGGCCCCTACCACGAGCGCCCCGTTGTTCGCCTGCACGCGCTCGTACAGCTGTGACCCGGCGAATGATGCCGCGATGGACTGCGCCAGATTCGTGAGCATGCCGCCGGAGGCGAGGAGCGCGATCACGGTCGCCGCGATGGCCCAGCCGAGCGCATACTTCGCACCGACCCGCCGGTGCAGCACGCGCTCGGTTCCGACGCTGGCGAGCATCACCACCGCGAAACTGGTCATGAAGAAGATCGTGCTCGGCGCGCGGAAGAACTTGCTGCCGGGTACCACGGCGTACACGATGTGGTAGAAGGGCGTCCCGCTGCCGATCGCCCACAGGGCGCTCACGACCGCCGTTCCGATCCAGAACGCGCGGAAGCCGCGCCGGGTGGTGGCGCCGAATGCCGCGCCCATGAGGATGAGCACGCTCACCCCCAAATACTCGCTGTGCAGGTGGATGCCGTTGCGTCCCCAGTAGTTGTTGAGCATCCCCGTAAACTGGGGGAGATACGTGTTGAAGAATTCCTCGATGGGCATCGAGTACTGGGTTGCGAAATCGTACCCGCCGCGGCCGCCGGCCCGGGGTGACCAGGGCGTATACTCGATGACCGGCATGAACTGAACGGCGCCGATGAGCATGCCCAGGCCCACTGCCCCGAGGGCGAAGGCGAGGCGCCGGACCGCCACCTTGCGGTCGAGGGGGCCCCTGCCCTCATGGTCGCTGAACGCCACGAAGAGCGCGAACGCGCCCGACCCGAGCAGCATGTATTGCAGGAGCTGCGGGTGGGGGCTCAGCGTGGCGAGGCCCACGGTGGCGGCCAGCCCGCCCCACGCCCAGTGGCGTCCGTCTCTGATGCCGCGCAGGAGCATCCACAGCGCGAGGGGGAAGAGGGCGCTCACGAAGAGTTTTCCGTCGTGACCCGGAGACGCCAGCGATGCGATCTGCCCCGCGAGCATGTAGCCGACGCCGCCGAACAGCGCGCTGAAGAACCCGAACCCCCACGCCCGGAGGAACCCGTAGGTGAAGAGCCCTGCCAGGAAGAGGTGGATGATGAACCCCCACGACATCGCGAGGTCCGTCCGCATCAGCATGCGCAGGAGGAAGGTCGGGTAGAAGATGTCTCCGTGCATCGCCGCGACGTACGGCAGGCCGCCGGTGAGATACGGATTCCAGAGGGGGAATCTGTGCCCTGCCGCCAGCGACTGGGCGCCGAACAGGCGAAAGGCATAGCCGGCGATGTACTGGTCGCTGTTCGGATTCACCAGGAATTGTCCGGCGAACACCGGATACGCGAGGACGAGGGTGCACAGCGCGTACGTGAGCGCCGCCCAGGCGAACGCGAAGCGCGGCGCCGGAAGGACGGGCGCCGCGAGCGCCTCGTCGCGACGGAGTGGTCGTTTGGTCATCCGGATTTGGACGGGCGACGCCAGGCGTCGACGGCGAGGAACAGGAATCCCGGCACGAGTTCCAGTATGGAAGTCCAGAGCCGCGACGCGACGGCGATCAGCACCGCCTGCGGCCCCGTCATGAGCTTGAATGCCGGCAGGGCCGCTGCCATCGCGCCGTCGCGGGCCCCGATGCCTGCCGGGAGGAACAACACAATGTAGCCCAGCACGTACGATGCGCTGTAAACTGCGATGTAGCTCGGGAGGGCGCCAGCGGCGCTGCCCAGCACGCCGATGACGAGGAGCTGGAACGCAAATCCGTACATCACCCAGGTGATCAGGTTTCCGACGATCGCATAGGCGATCACGCGGGGCGGAAGCGCAGTCGCAGGGAGGTCGCGCCCGGAGATGCGCCGCGCGACGGCGAGCACGCGTGGCATCGCCGCCGGAAGCACCAGCAGTCCGCCGAGGGCGAGCACGGTGAGCACCAGAGCGACGCGACTGGCTCCGGGATGGTACGCATCCAGTGCGACAGACCCGGTGGCGAGCGCGACCGCGAAACCGGTGGTGACGTTCACGACCGTGTTCAGCACGGCCGTGCCGGTGGCGGCCACCGGGGAGACGCCTTCCCGTTGCGCCATCATGCCCATGGCGCCGATCTGCCACACCTTGCCGGGGACGTACCGGTACAGGTTGGCGATGCTCCAGATGTGCGCGGCCCGCCAGAACGAGAGGCGGGCTTCCCACTCCACGAGCATGATCCGCCACGTCTGCACGAGCACGCCGTACGTCGCGATGAAGACGGCGCCCGAGGCCAGCACCATCGCCCAGCGCAGGTGCGGCTCGAGTGGTTGCGTTTCGTAGGCATGCCAGTAGTGACGAAGCGCCCACGCGATGTAGCCAAGGGCGAGGATCGAGAAGCTGACGCGGACGGCGCGGAACCAGCGGTTACGGGCCACGGTGAAGGCTCTGGTACAGTCCCGCGTAGCGTGCGGCCACGGCCTGCGGGGAGAAGCGTCCGATCATGATCTCACGCGCCTGCAAGCCGAGGCCGCGGGCCTGCTCCGGCGCCTCGGCAAGCCGGTCGAGCGCCGAGGCCAGTGCCTTCGGCGTCCGCTCGCGAACGAGCGACCCCGTGCGGCCCTCCTGCACGACGTCGGGAAGCCCGCCCGACGCGAACGCCACGGCCGGCGTTCCACACAGCATCGCTTCCACTGCCACGAGTCCCAGGCCTTCATCCTGCGAGGGAACCACCAGGGCGAGTGCGTTGCGGTAGAACGGGGCCAGCGCGGCCTGCGGCTGAGCGCCGTGCCAGCTGATGGCAGCGGAGACGCCGAGCTCGCCGGCCAGCGCTTCGAGATGACCGCGAATCGGCCCGTCGCCGACGATGTCGAGGGCGACGCGATGGCGCATGTGCGCCAGCGCCTCGAGCAGCAGGTCGAGTCCCTTCTGCGGCATCAGCCTTCCCACGTACAGGAGGCGCGTGCCGGGCACGGGGTGCGGCGCCGGCGTGAACAGGTCGGTCGCCACCGGCATCGGCGCCACGACCGGTTCGGTGCCCGGCGCAAGCGCGCGCACTTCCCGGGCAAGCCACGTCGAGACCGTCGTCACCGCTGCCGAATGCCGCAGCACGAAGCCCAACGCGCCACGCGACGCGCGGATCTTGCGCGCCATGCGCACGTCGGTGCCGTGCATCGTGGTGACCAGCGGAAGGTGGGCGCGCGACGCCGTCCACGCGGCGGACAGGCCGGCGGGGAACCACCAATGCGCGTGCACGACGTCCGGATGGAAGGTGCGACAGGCCCGGGTGGCCGCGCGCGCGCCCGCCGCGATCAGGCTGGCGAGGCCGACCTTGGCGCCCAGGGAACCGGAGACCTGCTCGGCCATCGTGCCCGTGTAGGCCAGCGTTTCGTGATTCCGCAGCGCGTAGCGGTACCGCTGAACGGGAACGCCGAGGAACTGCTCAGCCGGTGCAAGCCCGGGCGCCGATGGGGCGAGCACGAGCACGTCGATCCCCTGTCCGCGCAGCGCGCCGGCGAGGCGGAGGATGAAGCTCCCGGCGGTGTCCGCTTCGGTGCGCGGGAAGGAATGGGTGAGCCAGAGCGCTCGCACGCGCTATTCTGGTTCGTGCGGAATGCGCTCGGCCGCCAGCTCCTCGACGCGGCGCCGCAGCTCGCGCACCTCGGCCCGCTGGCCGGCGACCTGCTCGCCGAGCAGGCCGGTGGCGAAGAACACGCTGCCGAGGATGAGGCAGGTCTGGATGACGGTCCACACGGCGCGCAGGCCCTCGCCGCGGAACCAGAGCCAGAACAGCGCGACCAGCCCCGAGAGCACGCCCACGGCGAACAGGGCGGCGCCGAGCATGCCGAAGGCGAGGAGCGGCTTCTTTCCGAACCGGAGTTCGAACCAGACGGAGAGCATGTCGAGCACGCCGACGGGTATCCTCGACAGGCCGAACTTCGACTTGCCCGCATGCCGCGGATAGAGCGGCACCTGGATCTCGGCGACGGTGAAGCCCTGGGCGGCGGCGAGCACGATCATGTAGCGGTGCCAGTCGGGGCGGATGGGAAGGCCGTCCATGATCTCGCGGCGGTACGCCTTGACGGAGTTGAGATCCTTCACCGGCACGTCGAACAGCGCGCGGCTGAGCCAGTTGTAGATCTTCGAGACGAACGCCTTCTCGTACTTGCCCTGCTTGAATCCGGTGACCATGTCGGCGTCGCCGGCCAGGATGGGGGCGACGAGCCGCGGGATGTCCTCGGGCTTGAACTGCAGGTCGGCCGGGTAGAAGACCAGCACCTGCCCGCGCGCGGCGAGGTATCCGGTGCGCAGGGCGTCGGCGATGCCGCGCTGCGTGCGATGGCGCACGGCGCGCAGGAACGGATAGCGGGTTTGCAGCTCCTGCAGGACGGCCCAGGTGCCGTCGGTGCTGCCGTCGTCGATGACGACGACCTCGTACCGGGCGCCGTCGCCGCGGAACGCGGCGTCGGCCAGCTCCATGAACAGCGGAAGATTCTCCGCCTCGTCCTTGGCCGGCACGAGCACCGAAACATCCACGGGCGCACGGTCGCGCGCGCCGGGCGCGACGAGGGGGCGCGCCGTCATACGCGTTTCCGCATGCGGGCCGACAGCACGCCGAGCTGGTCGCGATACTTGGCCACGGTGCGGCGGGCGATCTGCACCCCCTGCCGGTTGAGGATGGCCACGATTTCCTGGTCGGTGAGGGGATGCCGCGGGTCCTCCTCCTCGATCAGCTTCTCGATCTGGGCGCGGATGCCGCGGGCGGAGACGTCGTCGCCGCCGGTGGTGGTGAGGCCGGACGAGAAGAAGAACTTGAGCGGCAGCACGCCGCGCGGCGTCTGGACCCACTTCTCGTTCGTCACGCGGCTGATCGTGGACTCGTGCATGCTGATGGCTTCGGCCACTTCGCGCAGGGTGAGCGGTTTGAGGGAGTGCACGCCCTTCTCGAAGAACTCACGCTGCCGGTCGACGATGTAGTTCATGACCTTGAGCATCGTCTGCCGCCGCTGCTCGATGGCCTGGATCAT
This sequence comes from Gemmatimonadaceae bacterium, assembly GCA_036393095.1. Lineage (GTDB taxonomy): Bacteria > Gemmatimonadota > Gemmatimonadetes > Gemmatimonadales > Gemmatimonadaceae > JAGWRI01. The sequence continues at coordinate 15,068 of DASVWS010000167.1, forward strand.
CCAGGTCGCCGAGTTGAGCTTGCTGGCGATGAACTCCTTGTTCTCGCCCTGGAACTTGCTCTTGTCGCGCGCGATGTCCTGGTAGGTGCGGCTGAGCCGCAGCCGCGGCAGGTTGGCGTCGTTCAGCGAGACCCGGTAGACGCCGTCGATCTTGTCGACGATCAGATCGGGAATGATGTAGTTCTCTTCGGCGGCGCTGAACCGGAGGCCCGGCTTGGGATCGAGCTTCTGGATCTCGTCGGCGGCGGCCTGGACCTCCTGCACCGTCAACCCGTACCGGCGCGCGATCTCCGGCCAGCGGTGCGCGATGAGATCGTCGAATGCCTCGTTCACGAGCCGGTACGGGAGGGCGTTCACGGCGCCGACGTCGCGCAACTGGAGCAGCAGGCACTCGCGCAGGTCGCGCGCGCCGACCCCCGCGGGATCGAGCGACTGGATGATGCCGAGCATTGCCTCGGCTTCGGCGGGCGTGAAGAGCGGCAGCTCCCCATCCACGTTCCCCGCCTGCTCCGCGGCGCGGGCGACGGCATCGTTCACGCTGGCCAGCACTTCGTCGAGCGTGGACGCGAGGTAGCCGTCGTCCCCGATGCTGCCCACGAACTCCTCGGCCAGTACCTGCTGCCGCGGCGAGAGGTCGAGCAGCGAGAGCTGCTCGAGGAGGTGGTCGGCGAGGTCGCCGCGATCGACGGTGACGGGCTCGTACTGGTCGCGCACCTCCGTTTCCGCCGGCGCCCCGCCGGGATCGAAGCCGTCGAGGAGGATCTCCTCCCAGTCGATGGCGTCGTCCTTGGCGGACTCGTGCTCCGCCGCGTCGTCCTCGGCGGCGGCGTCGAGCGCCGGCTCCTGCTCGTCCTCGTTCTCCTCGTTCTCGTCCTCGTCGGGCTCCACGAGATCGAGGAACGGATTGTTCAGCAGTTCCTGCTTGAGGTGCTGCTGCAGATCGAGGAGGGGCATGTACAGCAGATCCATCGCCTGGTACAGGCGTGGATTGATCTTCAGTTCCTGGCGGAGACTCGTGCTCTGCTGAAGACCGGTCTTCATGGGATGCGCCGTCTCAGGTGGCGGCGGTGGCGAAACGCGACCGCAGCCGGGCGGTCAGCGTGGGGCCGAGATAGATGTCGGCGACGGTGTCGTCGAACACCAACTCCCGGACGGTGCCGGAGACCTTCACCTGCCCGTCGAACATGATGTACGCGCGGTCCACGATGTCCAGCGTCTGCTCGACGTTGTGGTCGGAGATGAGGACGCCGATGTGCCGGGTCCGGAGGCGAGCGACGATGGTCTGAATGTCGTGCACGGCGATCGGATCGACGCCGGCGAACGGTTCGTCGAGCATCATGAACTTGGGCTCGGTCACGAGCGCGCGCGTGATTTCGAGGCGGCGGCGCTCGCCGCCCGAGAGGGCGTACGCCTTCTGGTGGCGCAGGTGCTTCAGCCCCAACTCGTCGAGCAGGCTCTCGAGTCGCGTGGCGCGCTCGGCGGAGGAGAGCGAAAGCGTTTCGAGAATGGCCCGGATATTGTCCTCCACCGACAGTTTACGAAAGATCGACGGCTCCTGGGAAAGGTAGCCGATTCCCAGCCGCGCCCGCTTGTACATCGGCATGTTGGTGATGTCCTCGCCGTCGAATCGGATGCGGCCGGCCATGGGTTGGATGAGCCCCACGATCATGTAGAACGTCGTCGTCTTTCCGGCGCCGTTCGGGCCCAACAAACCGACGATCTCCCCCTGCCGAAGGTGAACAGCGACATCGTTCACGACCCGGCGCCGACGGTACATTTTGACCAGCCCGGTCGCTTCCAGCGTGCTGCCACCGGGCAGAATGGCCGCCTCGGCCTCGAGCGGCGGCTGGTCCACGGCCACCACCGGCTGTTCGCCGGTGCGCCGCATCACGGCGGCGAGCTCGGCGCGGCTGCCTGCGATTTGTTCCCACACCGGCCCGCTGAACCGGATGACGGCGTCGGGGTTGACGAGCCCGCCGGGCGGAAGCACGACGACGTCCTCGCCAGCCAGGCGCGGGAAAACCGACCGCGCCAGGTGTTCGCGGACCTCGTCGAGGCTCAGGCGCCCGGCTTCGCGCTCGGCGTCGTGCCCGGCGGCCCGGAGCGCGGCCAGGTGGTCGTCGCGGTACACGACGGCGACGCGGTCGAAGTTGGCCGCGCCGTAGTCATTGGCCGCGCTGACGAGCGCGTGGACGGCGAGGGCCGCCGACCGGTCGCCGTGCGACAGGCGCTCGACCAGGGCGAGCAGGTTTTCGGAGGGCGTGGAGTCGGTCATCGGTACGGTCGGGATGGACGGATGGTGGCGCTGGTGTCGGGACGGGCCGGCGGCTTGGCGTCGGGCTGCTTCGGCGGCGGCGCGCACCGGTTCTCGGGGAGCGAGTCGTTGGGCTCCGCAAAAATCCCGACGGTCTTCCCCACGACGTCGACCTGCTCCGCCCCCTTGGCACCGAACGTGACCACGATGCGGCTGCCCTTCGAGTAATTCATGGCCGGGACGCAGAGCGTGCTGTCGCGCGGGGCCATGTTGTAAAACGCCGAAGCGCTGTCGATCGCGGTGAGTTGTTTGATCTTCGGCGCCTGCGTGGTGTCCGCCGGCGGCACCGTGTCGAATTTCGCCAGAATCGTGTCGCCGCGCATCCAGTCCATCTCGGTCGTATGGAATTTCACCGAGTCGGGCTTGGTTTCGGCGTACGCGCGTCCGATCGCGTGGATCTCGCGCGCCCGCTGGCCGGGCATGATCACGTCGATCGAGTCGGCCTGCAGGCTGTCGGTGGGGGCCTTGGCGCTGGCACGCGACGGTCCCCACGCGCGGGCCCGCTGGAGCACGTCGTCGGTGACGCGAAAATCGATGGTGTCGGCGTGCAGCGTGAGGTCCTTGCTCGTGGCGACGGCCGCGCCGCGCGCCAGGACCCGGTCGAGCTTCTGGTCGCGCGAGAAGAGGTCGATCAGCGTGCCGACGAGCGTGAACGGATTCTCGCCCTTCTGCCCCGCGATTTGCGGGTGACCGACGAGGTGCAGAATCTCATGCTGCCCGTCGAGAAACATCGAGTCGCTGTGGGCCGTGAGGTCCTGCCGCTTCATCTGCACGCGTCCACCGGCGTAGACGAGACTGTCGCCGTTCATGAACACGTGGTCGGCGATCACGTCCATCGGCGGCTCGGGACGCCCGAGCGAGTCCTGCTCGATGAGCGTGATCGTCGGCCGCCCGGTGGCGGTGATGGATGCCAGGGGACGGGTCTTCGGGATCGGGCGCAGGTACGTCGCGACCGGCCCCCGGAGGCTGGACCCGTGGGGGAGCGTCGCGTTCACGTTCCCCGTGGCCACGACGCGTTCCTCGTTCATGTAGTAGTTCAGGAAGTCGGAGAGCACGGCGAACCGCGGCTCGCGGTAGTCCACGTGTCCCACCAGGTAGAGGCGCTTCTCGTCGCCGTACTGCTCCAGGCTGTCGGCCCTGAGGTGGATGTCCTTGGCGGGACACACGACGACGACGCCGCCTCCGATGTACGTGTTGTACTGGCCGGTGGGCGTCTTCAGGCTCGTCTGGCGGGTCGTGGGCGTGTTGATCGCGTTGCAGCGGGTCGCGGTGCCCTGCCCCATCACGGTCACCGGCGCCAGACAGGCGGCCGCCACGACGGCGCGACGGAGGCCGCGCATCAGCGGTCCGGGAAGGACGTGATGACGCCGGACCCGCTGCAGGCGCGAAGGCAGTTGATCCGATTCAGGCCCGGGTCTGCCGTGAATCCGATGCCGCGCGAGACCTTGTCGCCCTGCGTGAGCACGAACGACGTGTCGCTCGACACGAGGTTGGTGGCCTGGTTGAACCTGAGCTGCGGCGCCTCGAGGCGCTCGCCCTTCGTGGTCGTGATGACGACATGGCCCCACCCGTCCAGCACCTCGGTGCGCATGTTGTACCGGCCGCTGTCGGCCACCATCGTCCCGTTCGGTTCGCCGGTGGGCGTGGCGAAGTCGACGTGGATGCGGCGGAAGTCGAACCGTGTCTGGTCGTCGAACACGAAGGCCGTGTCGGCGGTCATGGTGCCGCGCTCGACGCCCTTGTTGGTGAGCACCGACGAAAACTGGATCATGACCTGCTCGGCGCTGTCGGCTACCGAGGGCACGTGCGACACCGGGGGCTCCGGCGTGCGGCCGCAGGCGAGGACCGCCGTCAGCGCGACCGCTGCCAGCGCCACGGGCAGGACGCGCGTCATCGGACCCGCGCCCGCATGAGGTCATGCAGGTGCACGACACCGAGCAGCCGGTTGCCGTCGTCGACCACGGGCATGGCCATGATCCCATGCTGCTCCATGCGGAACGCCACGGCGCTCGCGAGCTCGTCGGCGCGGGCCGTCTTCGGCGTGCGCGTGAGCACGCGGTCGGTGGCGACCGAGAGAATGTCGGCCTCGCGCTCCATCATCCGCGTCAGGTCACCAGCCGTCATGATGCCCACCAGGCGATCGTCCCCGTCGAGTTGAATGGCAATCCCCCGCTTTTCCGCCAACAGCACGATGGCCTGCCGCATCGTATCGCCGCTACGCAGCACGGGCAGGTCACGCGTGGTCATCACCTCGCGCACCCGCGTCAACAACTTCCGGCCGAGCGAGCCGCCCGGGTGAAGCCGCGCGAAGTCCTCCCGCTGAAATCCCTTGACCTCGAGCAGCGCCACCGCAAGCGCGTCGCCCAGGGCCAGCGCGACCGTGGTGCTCGTGGTGGGCGCCAGATCGTGCGGACAGGCCTCTTCCTTTACCCAGCCGTCGAGCGTGAGGTCCGAAAGCCGGGCCAGGGAGGACTCGGCATCGCCCGTGACGGCGATGAGGCGGACGCCCAGGCCCTTCAGGTGCTCGAGCAGCCCGAGCAGCTCGTCGGACTCGCCGCTTTTGGAAATCAGAATGGCCACATCGTCGTGCCCCACGATGCCGAGGTCGCCGTGGACGCTGTCCACCGGATGCAGGAACGACGCGGGCGTCCCCGTGGACGTCAGGGTGGCCGCGATCTTCCGGCCGATCAATCCGGACTTGCCGACGCCCGCGACGATGACCCGTCCCGTCGACTGCGCGATCATGCGCACCGCGGCGGCGAACGAATCGCCGAGGCGCTTCTCGGCTTCGGCGAGCGCCTGCGACTCGAGACGGAGGACGCGGCGGCCGAGCGCGGTGATATCGGATTCGGTCACCGCGCCGCCCCGCGCATGGAGCGCTTGTGCACGTAGTCGCGCCAGAGGCCGTCCCACTCCCCCCGCGCACGGAGCAGCGTCTCGGCAAATTCGCGCACCGCGCCCCGGCCGCCCTCGCGCGTCAGCACGTGGCCGGCCTCGCTCCGGATCTCCGGGACCGCGTTGCCGGTGGCGACGGCAAGGCCGACGATGCGCATCACCGCGAGGTCCGGAAAGTCGTCGCCGACGAACGCGACCTCGGCCGGCGCGATGCCGTGCCGTTCGATCAGGTCCATGAAGGCGGGCAGCTTGTAGGCATCGACGACCTGCGCGACGTCCTCGATCTCCAGCTCGGCGGCGCGCATGCGCACGCTCTCCGACACGCGGCCGGTGACGATGGCCACGCGCAGGCCCGCCCGATGCAGCAGGTAGACGCCGAGGCCGTCCTGGATGTCGTAGCGCTTGAACTCCATGGGGCGTCCGTCGACGGCGCCGAGGTAGATGCCGCCGTCGGTGAGTACGCCGTCCACGTCGAGGGCGACGAGCCTGATGCGGCGGGCGAGGGCGGCGTCGATCATGCGCGGACGAGCGCCCAGAGCGCGACCGCCCGTTCGATCAGCGCGTCGAGATGCTCGAGCGGGATCATGTTCGGGCCGTCGCTGGGCGCGTGGTCGGGATCGGGGTGGGTTTCCATGAACAGTCCGTCCGCGCCGGCGCCGACGGCCGCCATCGTGAGGGCGGGAATGAATTCGCGCGCGCCGCCGCTGGCGCCGCCCTGTCCCTGCCCGGGGCGCTGCACGCTGTGCGTCGCATCGAAGACGACCGGTGTGCCGCACGCCTCGCGCATCCGGATGAAGTCGCGCATGTCCACCACGAGATCGCCATATCCGAAGAAGGTGCCGCGCTCGGTGACCGCGACTTCCGACGCCGTGGCCGCGGCGCCACGCACCTTGTCCACCGCGCCCTTCATGCCTCCGGGGTGCATCCACTGTCCCTTCTTGACGTTCACCGGCTTTCCGGTGGCGCCGGCGGCCACGAGGAGGTCGGTCTGGCGGCAGAGGAAGGCGGGAATCTGCAGGACGTCGGCCACCTGCGCCGCGGCGGCACACTGCTCGGGCAGGTGCACGTCGGTGAGAATGCGGAGGCCGGTGGCCTGGCGCACGCGATCGAGGGCCGCGAGCCCCTCTTCGAGTCCGGGACCGCGGGGCGCGCCGGCGTTCGACCGGTTGGCCTTGTCGAACGACGCCTTGTAGATGATGCCGCCGGGCACGCGCTCGGCCAGCGCCGCCAAGTGGTCGCCCACCCGCAGGTTGAGGTCGTCGTCCTCGACCACGCAGGGACCGGCGATGAGGAAGAACGCGTCGGAGGGAAAAGCGAGCGTCACGTCAGTCCGCCGCCTGCACGAGGTTGCCCGCGCCGGTCCGCGTCTCGTGCCCGTGCTTGGCGCGATACGCGGCGGCAATGAAGCCGGCGAACAGCGGATGCGGGCGCATGGGACGCGACTTGAGTTCCGGATGGAACTGGCAGCCGATGAACCACGGGTGGCCCGGGATCTCGATGATCTCGACGAGCTGGCCGTCGGGACTCAGCCCACTGAGCCGGAGTCCCTTCTGGACGAACATCTCGCGATACGCGTTCGCGACTTCGTAGCGGTGCCGGTGCCGCTCGCTCACCTCGGCCACGCCGTACACCTCGGCGGTCCTGGAACCGCGCGTCAGGCGGCATGGGTAGGCGCCCAGCCGCATCGTGCCGCCCATATCGGTTACATGCTGCTGCGACTCCATGAGGGCGATGACCGGATTGTCGCACGAGGGGGCGAACTCGGACGAGTCGCTGTCGTCGAGGCCGCACACGTTGCGCGCGAACTCGATGATGGACACCTGCATGCCGAGACAGATGCCGAAGAACGGCAGCTTCGATTCGCGGGCGTACTGGATGGCCTCGACCATGCCCTCCACGCCGCGCACGCCGAATCCGCCCGGGACGAGCAGGCCGTCGTACCCGTGGAGGAGCTCGGCGGCGCGTTCCTGCGACGTGAAGGCATCGCTCGACAGCCAGTGGATGTCCACGCCGACGTCGTTGGCGATGCCGCCGTGGATGAGCGCCTCCTGGACGCTCTTGTAGCTGTCCACGAACTCGGTGTACTTCCCGACGACGGCGATGCGCACGCGCTCGCGCGGCGCCAGGACGCGCTCCACCATGGCGCGCCACGCCGTGAGGTCCGGTTCCGGGCGCTCGAGTCCGAGCTTCTGCAGCACCATGTCGTCAAAGCCCTGGTCGTGGAACGCCAGCGGGATCTGATAAATGGTCCGCACGTCCGGGCTCTCGATCACGCAGCCGAATTCGACGTTGCAGAAGAGCGCGATCTTGCGCTTGATCTCGTCGGACACGGGGCGCTCGGTGCGGACGATGAGCAGGTCGGGCTGGATTCCGATCTCCATGAGCTCGCGCACCGAATGCTGCGTGGGCTTGGTCTTGAGCTCGCCGGCGGCGGCGATGAACGGGATGAGCGTGAGGTGGACGAACAGCGCGTTCTCGCGCCCCACGTCGTGGCGGAACTGGCGGATCGCTTCGAGGAACGGCAGCGACTCGATGTCGCCGACCGTGCCGCCGATCTCGACGATGACGACATCGTTCTCGGGGGCGATGCGCCGCATCGCCGACTTGATCTCGTCGGTGATGTGCGGAATCACCTGGACCGTGGAGCCGAGGTACTCGCCGCGCCGCTCCTTGGTGATGACGTTCAGGTAGATGCGGCCCGTCGTCACGTTGTTCGCCTGCGACAGGGCGCGGTCGATGAACCGCTCGTAGTGCCCCAGGTCGAGGTCGGTCTCGGCGCCGTCGTCGGTGACGAACACCTCGCCGTGCTGGAACGGCGACATGGTGCCGGGATCGACGTTGATGTACGGGTCGAACTTCATCATGGAAACGCGCAGGCCGCGTTCCACGAGCAGCCGGCCGAGGGACGCGGCCGCGATGCCCTTGCCGAGCGAGGACACCACGCCTCCGGTGACGAAGATGAACTTCGTCGTGTGCTGGCTTGCGTTCGATGACATCAGTGCTGTTCCCGGTTGAGGATATTCCAGTCGGCGTTCGCTCGAACGAGATCGTCTTCGGTGTCGATGCCGCCCCGCCCCGTGGCGGCCAGCGGGGCCACTCCGATCGCGAGGCCGGCGGCCAGCGGTCGCAGCTGCTCCAGTCGCTCGATGCGCTCCAGGGGATGGGGCGGGAGCGCCACCCACCGCGCGAGCGCGTCGCGCGCATATGCGTAAACTCCAACGTGCTGCCAGATCCGGCCGCGCAGCAACGCCGCATCGGCGTGATCGCGGAGGAACGGAATGGCCGCCCGTGAAAAATACATGGCGCGTCCGTCGTCGCCGGCCACGACCTTGACGACGTTCGGATTGTCGAGGGCGGACGACGCAGCGGGCGCCGCGGCGGTGCCGAGCGGAAACCCCCGCTCGGCGACCATGCGGCACGCGCCACGAAGGGCTTCGAGTTCGACGAACGGTTCGTCGCCCTGCACGTTGAGGACGAGCCCGTAGCCGGCGTAGGCCCCGCGGGCGGCGACCTCGGCCACGCGGTCGGTGCCCGACGCGTGTTCGGGGGCGGTGAGCTCCACCGGGGCGCCGTGGGCGCGGGCGGCGGCAGCTACCTCGTCGCTGTCGGTTGCGATCACGGTGGTGTCGGCGACGCCGGCATCGCACACACGCTCCCAGACGCGGATCACGAGGGGGAGGCCGGCGAGGAGGCGAAGGGGTTTGCGGGGGAGGCGCGTCGCGCCCAGACGAGCTGGGATGACGGCGAGCGTCCTCATGGGCGGCGCCAAGCCGCGCGACCGGCCGCAAGATTCACGCCAGCCAATTTACCAGTGCGGCGAGCGAAAGGCAAAGGCCGTCGATGCGGCCGGCTCGCTCCGGCTCCGCCCGGCGATTAGTGGCCGGCCGACAGCTCCAGGAAGTTCCGCAGCATGCTCTTGCCGTGCTCGGTCTTGATGGACTCGGGGTGGAACTGCACGCCGAACACCGGATGCGCCCGGTGCCGGACCGCCTGGATCTCGGTCGGATCGTCTGCCGTGTGCGCCACCACCTCCAGCACGGGCGGCAGCGATGCGGGGTCCACCACCAGCGAGTGATAGCGCATGACCTCCAGTGGCGACGGAAGCCCGGCAAAGAGTCCCTCGGCGTTGTGCACGACCGCCGACGTCTTGCCGTGCATCACGTGGCCGGCGCGGACGACGATCCCGCCGTACGCCTCGCCGATGGCCTGGTGGCCCAGGCACACGCCGAGCGTGGGCACGGTCGGCCCCCATCGGCGAACGGTCTCGACCGTGATTCCGGCCTGCGCGGGCGCGCACGGCCCCGGCGACAGGATGATGGCGGTCGGGGCGAGTGTTCCGATCTCGTCCACGGTGATGGCATCGTTCCGCCGGACGACCAGCTCAGCCCCGAGTTCCCCCAGGTACTGGACCAGGTTGTACGTGAACGAGTCGTAGTTGTCGATGACGAGGATCATGGTCGGGGTGGCGCGGGGTCAGCCGCGTGGATGATACTGCCGGTGCACGCTGCGGAGGTACTCCCGGTCAACGTGGGTATAGATCTGCGTCGTGGAGATGTCCGCGTGCCCCAGCATCTCCTGAACGGCGCGCAGGTCGGCGCCCCCTTCGAGCAGGTGGGTGGCGAAGGAATGGCGGAGGGTGTGCGGGGTCACGTGCTTCCCGATGCCGGCCCGTTCCACATACTTGCGGAGAATCTTCCACGCGCCCATGCGCGTGAGCGGTTCGCCGCGGGCGTTGAGGAAGAGCGCGCCCTTCCCCGAGCCACGCTCGAGCCGGGGCCGCAGTTCGCGGCGGTAGATCGCGAGCGCGGCAATGGCGTTGCGCCCGAGGGGGACGAGCCGCTCCTTGCTGCCCTTGCCGAACACGCGGACGACGCCCTGTTCGAAGAGCAGGTCCTTGACGTCCACCGTGATCCACTCCGACACCCGGAGCCCCGCGCCGTAGGCCAGCTCCAGCATGGCCCGGTCGCGAAAGTAGAGCGGGTCGTCCATCGTCGGCGCGGCGAGCAGCCGCTCGATCTCCTCCACGGTCAGCACGTCGGGGAGCGTCCGCCAGCGCTTCGGCGTCTCGAGCCGTTCACTCGGATCCCGGACCAGGACGCCGTCGGCGAGCAGGAACCGGAAGTACGTCCGCACGGCGGAGACGCTGCGCCGGATCGACGCCGGCGCGAGCCCCAGATCCTTGAGATGGTAGATGAACTCGCGCAGGAGTTTCGCCGTGAAGTCAGCCGGGGCCTTCAGCCCCTTGGTGGTCGCGAACTCGGCGAGCCGGTGGACGTCGCGGGCGTACGCCTCGCGCGTGCGCGGCGAGGATCCCTTCTCGAGCGACAGATAGTCGGCGAACCGCTCCAGCAGGAACGTCCGGGCGACCGCGTCCTCCATCAGCGCTTCCGCCGGCGGATCAGCATCACCGTGACGAGGCCGAGCCCGAGCACGGCCGCGACGGCAGCCGCCGTGCCGCCATCGCGCGACAGCACGCGGACGAGCGCCGGCCAATCGGCGCCGAGCGTGAACCCGAGGTAGCTGACCACGCCATACCAGATTGCGGAAGCGCTGCCGATCAGGAGTCCGGCGGTGAGCGCGGGCACGCGCAGCGCTCCGGCAAACGGCGGCACGAGGGCCCGCACCCCCGGGATGAACCGTCCCAGGAACAGCGCGGCGAGGCCGAACCTCCCGTAGTAGTCGATCAGCCGGGCCTCCACCTGCTCTGCGCGCTGGCCCAGGAGGCGCCGCTCCAAGCGCTCGGCGCCGTAGCGGCGCCCCAGCACGTAGATGAGCATGGCGCCGGCCACGTTGCCCACCCAGACGGCCAGGAATGCCATCCACGGCGACCCGTGTCCGCGGGCGGCGAGGAAGCTGCCGAACGCCACCACGCTGTCGGCGGGGACCGGCGGGAAGACGTTCTCGGTGGCCGCGGCGGCGGCCAGGATCAGGTAGAGGGCGACAAGCGGGAGGGCGCCCACCCAGTCCAGGAACGGCGTGAGTCCCACGGGTTCACGTCCGTGGAACGAGCGTGGCGGTGGCCAGACAGGCGAGCCCCTCGCCGCGTCCGATCCAGCCCATGCCTTCGTTGGACTTGCCCTTGATGCTGACGTCCACCGTGCCGACGTCCAGGGCTTCGGCCAGGCATTCGCGCATGGCATCGCGGTACGGACCCACGCGCGGATACTCCGCGACGACGGTGATGTCCACCTGCTGCACGCGCCATCCCGCGTCCCGTACCCGGCGCACGGCCGCGCGCAGCATCTCGATGGAATCGCGGTTCTCGTTGGCCGGGTCGCTGTCGGGATACATCTGGCCGATGTCTCCCAGCGCCGCCGCCCCGAGGATCGCGTCGGTGACGGCGTGCGCCACGGCGTCGCCGTCGGAATGGCCGGCCAGGCGGACGTCGCTCTCGATCGTCACTCCGCCCAGGATCATCGGCCCGGGAGGCGCGAAGCGGTGCGAGTCGTAGCCGAGGCCGATTCTGGTCATTCGAGGGTGCTGCACGGAGACGCTTCCCCGCTGGGCGCGGAACGCGGACGGACGCTAGGCAGCGGCGCCGGCCGGGATCGGCACGATGGAATAGTCCTGCCGGCGGCGCGCCGGCGTGAATCCGGCGTCGCGGATGAGCCGCTCCATCTCCGCCGTGGTGGTGCGGAACGTCGTGTTCGCGGCGGACACGACGTTCTCCTCGATCATCAGCGATCCGAAATCGTTGCACCCGAACCGGAGCGCCAACTGTCCGATCTTCATCCCCATCGTCACCCAGCTCGCCTGGAGGTTGGGCACGTTGTCGAGGACGATGCGCGCCATGGCGACCGTGCGCAGGTAGTCCACGGCGTCGGTCTTCGGCATGTGCGACATCTCGGGCGTGTTCTCGGGCTGGAGCGGCCAGCAGATGAACGCGGTGAAGCCGTTCGTGCGGGCCTGCACTTCCCGTACGCGCTGGAAGTGCTCGATGCGCTCGGCCAGCGTTTCGCCGATGCCGTACATCATGGTGACGGAGGTCTTCATGCCCTCCTCGTGTGCCATCTCCATGATCTCGAGCCAGCGGTCGGCGCCCGCCTTCTTCCGGGCGACCTGGTCGCGCACGCGCTGCACGAGGATCTCGCCGCCCCCGCCGGGAATCGAGTCGAGTCCCGCCTTCATGAGCTCGCGGATCACGTCGCGGGCATCCATGCGGAACAGCTTGGCGAAGAAGTCCACTTCGCTGGGGCTGAAGCCGTGGATGTGGATGGGATGGTAGGTCTTGATGTAGCGCAGCAGGTCGAGGTACCACTCGAACGGGATGTACGGGTTGTGCCCGCCCTGCATGAGGATCTGGATCGCGCCCAGCGCCTTGGCTTCGTCGATCTTCGCGCCGATCTGCTCGTACGACAGCGTCCACCCCTCGGCATGCTTGGGCCGGCGGTAGAACGCGCAGAATCCGCAGTCGGCCACGCACACGTTGGTGTAGTTGATGTTCCGGTCGACGATGAACGTGACGACGTCGTCCGGATGCTTCTCGCGCCGGATGCGGTCGGCTTCGGCGCCGAGCTCGAGCAGCGGCGCGTTGGTGTAGAAATCGAGGAGGTCGCGCATGACGATACCTGCTACGCCGCGGGGAGGAAGCTGAGCGAGCCGTCGGGGACGCGCCCGGCCGCCACGAGGCGGCGGAAGAATTCCGTGAGGCCGGCCAGATGCCGGTACGAGAGCCGGTAGTCGAGTCCGGAAAGGTACTCGTGACAGGCCGGCTTGCTGACGCCGGTGGCGAGCGAGGCCTGGGCGGCCAGCACGTCGAGGTGCTCGAGCCCCCAGTCGCGGGAGGTGATGAGCCGCCCGTGCACCGCCAGCGCCTCCTGGACGTCGGCCGTGCGCTGCGCCACCCAGACGGCGAACACGAAGGGCAGCCCCGTCCACGCCTTCCACTCGGCACCGAGGTCGTAGGCGTGCCGGTAGCCGGTGCTCGGCGCCACGGCGTCGGCCGCGCCCTCGCCAAGGCGGGCATTCAGCAGCAGCGCGGCGTCGCCGATCACCAGCCGTGCGTCGTGGTCGTCGCGGCCGAAGCCGCCGACGTCCGGCATCTCGGCGTCGGCCGGGACGAACTGCGGCGCGGCGTGCCAGACATTCTCAAACAGGAGTTCGAGGAGCGCCACGCTGGTCATCGAGCTCCGGCTCACCAGCACGCGCCGGCCGGTGAGCTCCCGGGCCGGGCGCCTGGAGAACATCATCACACTGCGCACCGGCCCGTCGCTCGTGATCGCGAGGTCGGGCAGCAGCAGGTAGCGCGGGGCATCGGCCGCGTACTCGACGGCCGAGATGACGCTGACGTCGAGCGCGCCTTCGCGCATCCGGCGATTGAGCACGGTGGGCACGCCATCCACGATCTCGCCGTGCAGGGGCACGATGCCGCGGTCGATGGCCCCGTACACGGGGTAGCAGTTGATGTACGGGATGCGGCCGATGCGCATCTACGCCGCCTGGTGCGCGGCGGCCGCGGGCGCGTCGTACTCGCGGACCACCTGGTAGAGCGAATCGCGCTCCACCGGCACCTTGCCGGCGCCGCGAATGAGCGCCAGCAGCTGGTCGAGCGCCATGGCCTGCGCGGTATGGGCGCCGGCTTCATGGTAGACCTTCTCGTGCACCATCGTGCCTTCCATGTCGTTCACGCCGAAATGCAGCGCGGTCTGCGACACGAACGGCGTGACCATCACCCAGTGCGTCTTGATGTGCGCGATGTTGTCGAGGTAGAGGCGGCCCACGGCGAGGTTTCGCAGATCGTCGAACGCCGACGTGGCGGTGCCGGTGCGGTGCAGCGTCTCGCCCAGCTCGTTGTTGTCCGGATGGTAGGCGAGCGGGATGTAGGCCAGGAACCCGCCGGTCTCGCTCTGGAGGTCGCGCAGCATCGAGAGATGGTGGATGCGGTCCTCGTGCGTCTCCACGTGGCCGTAGAGCATCGTGCAGTTCGTGCGGATGCCCAGCGCATGGGCCTGGCGGTGCACCGCGATCCACTCGTCGCCGGCGAGCTTCTTGTCGGCGATCGTGGCCCGCACGCCCGGGCTGAAGACTTCGGCGCCGCCGCCGGGCATCGTGTCGAGGCCGGCCGCGCGCAGCGCGACGAGCACCTCGCGCACCGACATCTTCTCGAGCCGCGCGATGTGCGCGATCTCCACCGCCGTAAGCGCCTTGATGTGGACGTGCGGGTGGCGCGCCTTGAGGGCGCGGAACATCTCCGCGTAGTAGTCGAGCCCCGCCTTCATGTCGAGCCCGCCCACGATGTGGAACTCGCGGGTGAGCGTCGTGTTGGCCTCGTCCGACTCGGCGAGCACCTGCTCGAGCGTGTAGCGGTAGGCGCCGTCCTCCTTGGGGAGGCGCGCGTAGGAGCAGAACACGCACGTCTTGCGGAGGATGCAGATGTTGGTGGGGTTGATGTGCTGATTGGCGGCGAACGTGACGCGGTTGCCGTGCAGCGCCCGGTTGCGCGCGTCGGCGAGCGTTCCGAGTCCGAGCAGATCGGGGGTGCGGAAGAGCGTCAGTCCGTCGTCGCGGGTCAGGCGTTCGCCCCGTTCGACCTTGTCGGCGATGGGATGGAGCGCCGGATCGGTGAGCCGGTGGCGTTCGACGACGGGGGTGCCGGTCACGGAGATCAGTCCTCCCACTTGCGGACGGCGAGGGTCACGTTGTGCCCTCCGAATCCGAAGTTGTTGCTCAGGGCGATCCGGATTTCGCGCTTCACGGCCTGGTTGGGCGTGCAGTTCAGCGTGATCTCGGGATCCGGCGTCTCGTAGTTGATGGTGGGCGGCACGACGCCGTCGCGCGCGGCGAGCGTGGTGATGATGAACTCCACGGCGCCGGCGGCGCCGAGCATGTGCCCGGTGGCCGACTTGGTGGAGCTGATGTTGATGCCGCCCACGTGCTCGCCGAACACCTTGGCGATGGCCTGGGTCTCCGCCACGTCGCCGGCGGGCGTCGAGGTGCCGTGGGCGTTGATGTACTGGATGTCGGCGGTCGTCAGCCCGGCGTCGCGCAGCGCGCGGCGCATGGCGCGCTGGGCGCCCTCGCCCTCGGGCGCCGGCGCCGTGAGATGGTGCGCGTCGGCCGTCGCGCCGTAGCCGACGATCTCGCCGTAGATCGTGGTGCCGCGGGCGCGCGCATGCTCGAGGTCCTCGAGCACCACGACCCCGCATCCCTCGCCCATCACGAAGCCGTCCCGCGTGAGATCGAAGGGGCGCGACGCCGTGGCCGGCGAGTCGTTGCGCTCGGACAGCGCCTTCATGTTGGCGAACCCGCCGATCGCCATCGGCGTGACCGTCGCTTCGGTGCCGCCGCTGATCATCACGTCGGCGTCGCCGTACTGGATGGTCCGGAAGGCCTCGCCGATCGCGTGCGCACCCGTGGAACAGGCGCTGACGGTGGCGTAGTTGGGGCCGCGCGCCCGGAAGCGCATCGAGACCAGACCGGCGGCGATGTCGGCAATGAACATCGGAATGAAGAACGGGCTGATCTTGCTCGCCCCGCGCTCCCGGTACTGGTCGTGCTGTTCCTCGAAGCTCTTCAGTCCGCCGATGCCGCTGCCCAGAATGACGCCCGTCCGCTCGCCCAAGGCGTCGTCGAGCTCGCCATCGAATCCGGCGCACCGCATGGCCTGCACGGCGCCGGCAATGGCGTACTGGGAATACTGGTCGGCCCGCTTGGCTTCCTTGCGGTCCATGTACTGCAGCGGATCGAACCCCTTCACCTCGCACGCGAAGCGCACGGGGAAGGTGGACGCATCGAACTTGGTGATCGGCGCCGCGCCCGACTGGCCGTCGAGCAGCGCGCGCCACGCCGTCGCCACGTCGTTGCCGACGGGCGTGACCATCCCGAGGCCGGTGACGACGACCCGACGCTTCATCAACCGCCGACCTTCTGGTTCAGGTAGGCCACTGCGTCACCGACCGTGCGCAGCTTCTCCGCATCCTCGTCGGGGATGTCGATGTTGAACTCCTTCTCGAACTCCATCACCAGCTCGACGATGTCGAGGCTGTCCGCGCCGAGGTCTTCGATGAAGCTGGCCTCGTCGGTGAGCTTCTCGCGCTCCACGCCGAGTTCCTTCTCGATGATATCGCGAACCTTCTGACCGTTGTCCGCCATGGGAAGTGGTTCTCCTGAGAAAGGTGTGTAAACGCCGTAATCTATCAGGCCGAATCAGCCGTTGTCAGTCACATCACCATGCCGCCGTCCACCACGAACACCTGCCCCGTGATGTAGGAAGCGTGCTCCGACGCGAGGAAGGTGACCACGCCCGCGATGTCCCCCGGCGTCCCCAGGCGCTCCAGGGGGATCTGCTGGGACAGCGCGGTCCGCGCCTCGGGGGTCATGGCCGCGGTCATCTCAGTTTCGATGAACCCCGGCGCCACCACGTTCGCCAGCACGTTCCGCGACGCCAGCTCCTTGGCCACGGACTTCGTGAGGCCGAGCAGGCCGGCCTTGCTGGCCGCATAGTTGGCCTGCCCCTTGTTGCCCACCAGGCCCACGACGCTCGAGATGTTGATGATCCGCCCCCAGCGCCGCTTCATCATCCCGCGCGCCGCTGCCCGGATCGCGGCGAACGCCCCGCGCAGGTTGGCGTTGAGGACCGCGTCCCAGTCGTCGTCCTTGAGCCGGAAGAGCACGTTGTCGCGGGTGATCCCCGCATTGTTGACCAGGATATCGAGCGCGCCGAACTCCTTCTCCACTGCCTCCACGAGCGCGGCCACCGATGCCGGGTCGCCCACGTCGCAGGCGAACCCCCGTGCCGTCGGGGCGATGGCGAGGGCCGCGTCCTGCGCCCGGGCCAGGTCGCGTCCCACGACCGCCACGCGGGCTCCGCTCGCGGCCAGCGATTCCGCTATCGCGCGGCCGATCCCGCGCGTGCTGCCCGTGACCAGGGCCACCCGTCCCGCGAGGTCGATGTTCATGCGGCGGCCAGCTCCGTGAGCTTCTGGATGTCGGCGGGCGTCCCGCAGCTCACGGCCTGCAGCTGCGGGGCGATCTTCTTGAGCAGGCCCACGAGCACCGCGCCGGGCCCCATCTCCACGAACGTCGCGTGCGGGAACGCCGCGGCCATCGCCCGCACCTCGTCGGTCCAGCGGACGGGGCTCGTGAGCTGCTTGAGCAGGAGCTCACGCGCGCGGCCGGCAGAGCGGCCGGCATCGGCGGTCACGTTCGAGTAGACCGGAAAGTCAGCGTCCGTAAATGCCGCGTCATCAAGCGATTTGGACAGGCCGTCCAACGCAGTTTCCATGAGTGGCGAATGGAAGGCACCGCTGACGTTCAGCTTGATGGCCCGCTTGGCGCCGAGCTCTTTCGCCAACACCATCGCCCGCTCCACGCCAGCCGCCTCGCCGCTGATGACCACCTGCCCCGGCGAGTTGTAGTTGGCCGGGACCACGAGCGCTGCCTCTTCGCTCGCCCGGGCGCAGATCGCTTCGATGGGCTCGACGGTGTCGCCGAGAATCGCAGCCATGGCGCCGGGCCGGGCGACGCCGCTCTCGTACATCAACTCGCCGCGCCGGCGCACGAGGCGGGCGGCGGCGCCGAGGTCGAGCGCTCCCGCGGCGTGATACGCGGTGAACTCGCCGAGCGAGTGGCCCGCGGCGGCGCGGACGCGGCCGGCCATTGCGCCGCGCGCCACGGCCCAGACCGCCGCCCCGTGCGCCAGCAGCGCCGGTTGCGCGTTGTGGGTGAGCGTGAGTTCCTCGGCGGGTCCCTCGAAACAGAGTTCGCTCAGCTTGACGCCCAGCGCGTCATCCACGCGCTGGAAGACGTCGCGCGCGGCGGGATAGGCGGCCGCGAGGTCCTTCCCCATCCCCGGAGCCTGCGAGCCCTGCCCTGGAAAGAGAAGGACGAATTCCATGGTCAGAACCGGAGGATCATCGAGCCCCACGTGAAACCGGCCCCGAATCCCACGAGCAGCACCGTGGCGCCTTCCTTCACCCGTCCCGTCTCGATGGCCTCGTCGAGAGCGATCGGGATGGACGCCGACGACGTGTTGCCGTAGCGGTCCACGTTGACGTAGACCTTGTCCATCGGAACGTTGGCGTGCTTCGCCGTAGCCTCGATGATCCGATTGTTGGCCTGGTGCGGGATCAGCAGGTCGATGTCCGCGCTGGTGAGCTTGGCCGCGTCCAGCACGCGGTCGCAGGCTTCCGCCATCGAGCGCACCGCGTGCTTGAACACTTCGCGGCCCGCCATCTTGACGTAGAAGCTGCGGTCCTCGAGCACCTGCTGGTCGAACGGATGCGCGGCACCGCCCGCCGGCCGATAGAGCAGATTGGCCAGGGCGCCGTCGCTGCGGATGAAGGTGCCGAGCACGCCGCGCTTGCCGTCGATGGCGGGCTTCACGATCGCCGCGCCCGCGCCATCGCCGAACAGCACGCAGGTCGCGCGATCGGTCCAGTCGATGATCGAGCTCATCCGCTCGGCGCCCACCACGAGAACGGTTTCCGCCGTGCCGGCGGCGATCATCCCCTCAGCGACCGTCGTGCCGTAGACGAACCCCGAGCACGCGGCGCTGATGTCGAACGCCGCGGCGCGGGTGGCGCCGAGCTCGGCCTGCAGATCGACCGCGGTGGACGGCAGGAGGCGATCGGTGGTCGCCGTGCTCAGCACGATCGTGTCGATGTCGCCGGGGTGGACGCCGGCGCGCGCCATGGCGCGGCGGGCGGCTGCGGCCGCCATGCTGCACGTGGTTTCCTCGGGAGCCGCAATGTGCCGCTCGCGAATGCCCGTGCGCTCCACGATCCACTCGTCGGACGTCTCGATGCCGATGGCCGCGAAGTCGTGGTTGGTCATGACCCGGTCGGGCACCCCGCGCCCCGTGCCGGCGAAATAGGCGATGGGGCGTTTCATGCGGCGGCCCCATCGGCGGCAACCGCGCCCAGCCGCTTGCTGATGTGTTCGTCGAGGCGGTTCTCGACGGCCTGCACGGCCACCTTGATCGCGCTCTTGATCGCCCGCGGCGAGGAGCGGCCGTGGCAGATGATGCTCACGCCGCGCACGCCGAGCAGGGGCGCCCCGCCGTACTCCGAGTAGTCGAGCTGCCGCAACGCGGCGGCGATGCGATTCTCATCCATGCCCGCCTTCACGAGGAGTCCGATCATCAGGGGCGCCACGCCTTCGTAGAATTTGAGGAGCACGTTGCCCACGAAGCCGTCGCAGACCACGACGTCGATGGGGCCGTTGTGATTGTGGCCCGCCGGCAGGTCGCGTCCCTCCACGTTTCCGGCGAATCGCAGCCCCGACTGCGCCAGCAGGGCGTGCGTTTCCTTGGAGAGGGTGTCGCCCTTCTCGGGCTCCTCGCCGATGTTGAGCAGGCCAACCGCAGGCTGCTCGCGCCCAAGCACGTCGTGCGCGTAGACGCTGCCGAGCCGGGCGAACTGGACCAGTTCGGCGGCCGAGCAGTCGACGTTGGCGCCCGAGTCGAGCACCACCACCGGCTGCTGTGCCGTGGGGAAGACGGTGGCGATCGCCGGCCGCTTGACCCCTTCGTGCATGCGGAGGAGGACCATGGACGCGGCCATCTGCGCGCCGGTGTTTCCGGCGGACACGAACGCGTCGACCTTGCCCTCGGCATGCAGCCGCAGCCCGACCATCATCGAGCTGTTGGGCTTGCCGCGCACCGCTGCGCTCGGCTTCTCCGCCATGGCAATGACCTCCGGCGCCTCCACGATGTGGAGACGCGCGCGGTGCGCCGCGAGCGGGGCATGCTCGCCGCGCAGTACCTCATCGAGCGTCTGCTCGACGAGCGCCGAGGGTCCCACGAGGTGGATCGAGTGTGCGGGATCGAGCTCGGCGGCCGCGAGGAGCGCCCCCGTGACGGTCGCGCCGGGGGCGTGGTCGCCCCCCATCGCGTCCAACGCGATCCGCGCCAAGGTCAGGCTTCCCTGGCGGCGACTCGCTGCTTACCGGCGTAGTATCCGCACTCGTCGCACACCCGGTGCGGGCGCTTCATCGCCTGGCAGCGGGGACACTTCTGCAGGGCGATCGGCGCCGCCTTCTTGTGCGTGTTGCGTGCGCGCTTCTTGCGCTTGGAGGTTCTGCGTTTCGGGACGGCCATGGGTCAGTTTGGGATCGGTGTAGGTGCGGTGGTACTGCTACTTGCTGGGAGTGGAGTCGAGTTTGCGCAGGGCGTCCCACCGCGAGTCACCGGCGGTTCCGCAGCCGCACGGTCCTGCATTGAGGTCGGCACCGCACGTCGGGCAGTACCCCTGGCAGTCCTCTCGACAGAGCGCGTAGGCCGGCGCGTTCAGCAACCACAGTTCCCGGACGGCCGGGCGCAAATCCAGCTCCTTGTCCCGAGGGCCGTACGTGTACACGTCCGGATCCTCGGCATCCTCGTCGCCGGCGGGTGCGAAGATGAGATGTGCTTCATCCTCCACCGGCACCGAGGTGTCGGTCAAACAACGGCGGCACGGCAGCACGGCGCTGCCGGCGATGCGCCCGTGCCAGTAGAATCGCCCCGACCCGGCCGCCGAGAGACGGCCGGTCACGTGGACGGTTCCACTCGGCACCGCGTCCCCGCGTTCCCAGACCGGATCGTCGGGCGACAACTCGCCGTCGACCATGACGGCATGGGACTCGAGTTCGCGAATGTCAAAGGACAGCATAGCCACGAAACTTACTCGTAGCGGCAGGCCTTTACAAGTCGGCACCACGAGAGGAGTTAGCGGCCGCGGCGGGTCCGAACCAGGAGGGATCCGGACCCGCCGACACGCGGAGCTAGCGAGCGGCGATCGCGTCGGCCTCGGCGAAGAAGAAGCGCGCTTCGCGGAGCGCGTTTTCATCACTGTCTGAGGCGTGGATCGCGTTCCGCTCTTTGGACTCGGCGTAGAGCTTCCGCACCGTCCCCGCTTCGGCCTCCGCGGGATCGGTGGCGCCGATGGCTTTGCGCAGGGCGGCCACGGCGTCGGCCTTCTCGAGGATCATGGGCATGCAGGGTCCGGAGGTCATGAAGGCGACCAGCGACTGGTAGAACGGCCGCTCCCGATGCACGGCGTAGAACTCGCCGGCCTGGGCGGGCGTGAGATGCATGACGCGGGCGGCGCGCACCGCGAAGCCCTGGGCCTCGAGGTGCGCGATGATCCGGCCGGCTTTGCCGGCGCCGAACGCGTCGGGTTTGATGATTGTCAGAGTCTGATGGTAGGCCATGAGCGATTGGTGGATAGTGGGTTTGGGGATCGCTTATCGCAAGCGCGTCCTGATGAGCTCCACGAAATCGAGGGGCCGCCTGGCGACGCCCATCCCGGCGGCCTCGAAGGCCGCGATCTTCTCGGCCGCCGTCCCCGAAGACCCCGAAATGATGGCCCCGGCGTGCCCCATGCGGCGCCCCGGGGGCGCCGTCTGCCCGGCGATGAAGCCGACGACCGGCTTCGTCATGTGGTGCTTGACGAAGTCCGCGGCCTGCTGCTCGTCGGTGCCGCCGATCTCGCCCATCATCGCCACGGCCTTCGTGTGCGGATCCTTCTCGAACGCCTCGAGGCAGTCGATGAAGTTGGTCCCATTGATCGGGTCCCCGCCGATGCCCACGCACGTAGACTGGCCGAGCCCGGCCCGCGTGAGCTGATAGACGATCTCGTATGTGAGCGTGCCGGAGCGGCTGACCACGCCCACGTGGCCGGGCGTGCAGATGCGGCCGGGAATGATGCCCACCTTGGACTGCCCCGGCGTGATCAGCCCCGGGCAGTTGGCGCCGAGCAGGCGGGCGCCCTTGTCCTTCACGAACGGATAGACGCGCGTCATGTCGAGCACGGGCACGCCCTCCGTGATCGCGACGATGAACGTGATGCCCGCGTCGGCGGCCTCCATGATCGCGTCGGCCGCGAACATCGGCGGCACGTACACGACGCTGGTGTTGGCGCCCGTTGCGGCGACGGCGTCGTGCATCGTGTTGAAGATCGGCACCGTGTTCTCGAACTTCTGCCCGCCCTTTCCGGGCGTCACCCCGCCCACGACCTTCGTGCCGTACTCCATCATCTGCTTGGCGTGGAACGAGCCGTCGCGCCCCGTGATGCCCTGCACGATGACGGTAGTGGAGTTGTCGATGAAGATGCTCATGCCGCCTTCCCTCCCTTCGCGAGCGCCACGGCCTGCTTCACCGCCTCGTCCATGTCGGCCGACGCCGAGAAACCATTGTCCTTGAGGATCTTCACCGCGATCTCCTCGTTCGTGCCGGTCAGGCGAATCACGATCGGCACCTTGAGCGGATTCGCCTTCGTCGCCGACACGATGCCGTTCGCGACGTCGTCGGTGCGCGTGATGCCGCCGAAGATGTTGAACAGGATGGCCTTCACGTTCGCGTCGGCCGTGATGATGCGGAGCGCGTTCACCACCTTCTCGGGGTTGGACGATCCGCCGATGTCCAGGAAGTTGGCCGGCTCGCCGCCGTAGTACTTCACCAGGTCCATGGTGGCCATGGCGAGCCCGGCCCCGTTGACCACGCAGCCGACGTTGCCGTCGAGCTTGATGAAGGTGAGGTTCGCGTTGCGCGCCTGGACCTCGCTCGGCGCTTCGGCGCTCTCGTCGCGGAGTGCGGCGATGTCGGGACGCCGGTCCAGCTCGTTGTCGTCGATCACCATCTTGGCGTCGAGCGCCACGACCTCGCCCTTCGGCGTGACCACGAGCGGGTTGATCTCGGCGAGCGACGCGCCGCTCTTCATGAACGCGGCGTACAGCTGCTGCATGATCGCGCCGGCGGCACGCGCCTGCTTGAGGTCGGCGTAGAGGAAGAAGCCCAGCTCCATCGCCTGGTAGCCCTGCAGCCCGTAGCGCGTGTCCACGCGCAGCCGCCTGATCTTCTCCGGCGTCTTGGCCGCGACCTCCTCGATGTCGATGCCGCCGGCCGGGCTCACCATGAACACCGGCGCCTTGCTCGCGCGGTCGAGAATCACCCCGACGTACGCCTCGCTGGCGATGTCCTCGGCCGGCGTCACCAGCACCTTCTGCACGGTGAGTCCCTTGATCTGCATTCCGAGGATCTTGCCCGCGACGGCTCTTGCCTCGGCGGGATCCTTGGCCAGCTTTACCCCGCCGGCCTTGCCCCGCCCGCCGGCATGCACCTGCGCCTTGATGACCACGGTGGCCCCGAACTTCTTCGCGATCGCCTCTGCCTGCTCCGGGGTCGTGGCCACCTCACCCGGGGGGATCGGCACGCCCTGGGCGCGCAGAATCTCCTTGGCCTGGTATTCGTGAATGTTCACGCCTGCTCCGCTGTGATGGTCGTTCCGGCTTCGCCGCGGACCGCATCGCGCCCACGGCTCAGCGCTGTGATGATCGCGCGACCGCCGGTGCGGCGCACGAAGTCCACTGTCGCGCGGATCTTCGGCGCCATGCTGCCCTCGCCGAACGCCCCTGCGCGGTCCATCCGCACTGCTTCCTCCACCGACAGCCGCCGGAGCGGCCGCTGCGCGGGCGTGCCCCAGTCGGCATACACCGCATCCACGTCGGTGAGAATCAGCAGCAGCTCGGCGCCAAGGTCGCGCGCGAGCACGGCCGCCGCCAGATCCTTGTCGATCACGGCGTCGACCCCCTCCCAACCTAGCGACGGATCGTCGTAAATGGGCTCCCCTCCCCCGCCGCACGCTATCACCACCGTGCCGGCGTCGAGCAGCCGCTTCACGACCGCCGCCTCGTGCACGGCGAGCGGCTTGGGACTCCCGACGACCCGGCGCAGCCGCCCCGCGCCGTCGGGGCGCACGACGAATCCCTCGGTCTGCACCTGCATCGCCCGCGCCGGCGTGAGCGCATGCCCGATGAACTTGGTCGGCACGCCGAGCGCGGGGTCGTTCCGGTCCACGTGCACCTGCGTGATCACCGTGATCACGTCGCGCGGGTGCCCGGCCCGGCGGAGCGCATTGTCCAGCGACTGCTGGATCATGTAGCCGATCCATCCCGCGGTCTCGGCGACCAGCACGCCGAGCGGCAGCGGGCTCGCGTCGCGGCGGGCGAGCTCGTTCCGCACCAGCTCGTCACCCACCTGGGGACCGTTGCCGTGGACGATGCACACGGTCCATCCGGCGAGAATGAGATCGACGATCGGGCCCAGGCTCTCGCGGGTGTGCCGGAACTGGTCGTAGATGGTCGACCGTTCCCCCGCGGGGGCAAGGGCGTTGCCGCCGAGGGCCACGATGGCCGTGCGGCGCTGCATGGTCATGGCACGGGTCTCCCGAGCAGGGTTCCCAACTCCTCGAAGGCCTTGCCGAACGCCGTCCAGTCGCCGCGGCGGAGCGCGTCGCGCATCGCCTGGTACAGCGCCTGCATCGTGCGGCGCGCTTCGGCATCGGTCATGCGCGCGGCCGGATTCGTGGGAAGCACGACGCCCGTCGCGCGGCGCAGCGAGGGGGCCACGCGCACGCTGTCGTCCACGAGATAGGCAACGTGCAGCAGCTCGGGCACGGCGCCGGGCGTCCAGCGGTAGAAGGGCTGGAGATAGGCGACGTGCCGCCGCAGCATGAACGCGCGCACGACGCCGTGCACGACGCTCAGCCCGGGTGCGCGGGCCGCGCTGTCCGCCGCGGCCAGCCGGTCGAGGACCGACTGCCAGATCGGGCCGCGCGGGGTCGAATCCGGAAGCCAGAGGATCCGGTGCCGTGGGCCGCCCTCGGCCACGAGGACGCCGCGCACGCGGTCCGCCTGATTCAGCAGCGGGATCTCGAGCGCCGTGTACCGGCTCCGCGGCAGGGCGAACACCGGCAGCGCGCCCGCCAGGGTGCTGTCGGCGCCGTCGACCAGCGGCGGGTGGCTCGGAGTTCCACTGTCGGTCCGCGTTCCGTACCGACCGAAGGCGAGCGCCATGGCCCGCGCGCCGTCCACGGCGGGTGGAAGATCGGCGAGGAGTCGCGCCGGCACCGCCTGCCGCGAGGTGAAGAGTTCCGGAAAGCGATGGGTCCAGGTCTCGGCGATGGGATCCTGGATGTCGTCGGCCACGAGCGCCACGCGCCCCGTGGTGGAAAGCACGAGCGCCGTGGCGGCATGGTGGAAGTAGCTCCGCGCCGCGCCCGCCAGCACGAAGCGCTGGCTGAGCGGGTAGGAGGCCGACGCCGCGTAGAGATCCACCACCCAGTAGAGCGAATCGCCGAGCACGAGCGGCGCGACGCGGGTGCCCTGCGCGAAGAAGGGCGCGAGGGCCGCGATGCGCCGCCGAACGTCGCGCTCCGTGACGAGCACGGGCCGCGGCCCCGGCAGATCCCGCAGCCAGAGGCGAAGGTTCTGCACGCTCAGCGCTTCCGCGAAGCGCTCGAGCGGGGAGACCAGCGGTACGCCGGGCACTTCGCGCGTCGAGTCGGGGACCACGGTGTAGCTGAGCGCCGAATCCATCACGAGCGAGGGCGCGAGCAGCGCGGCGTCGTCCTCGCTGCCCGCTTCGGGAAGTCTCACGGGCGCGCCGCGATCGTCGGCGGCCGAGGCTACGGTGCGCACCACGATGCCGACGGGCGATGCTTCTCCGGGATCCGGGGGCGGCTGCGGCGAGGTGATCACGCCCACGAGGCCGACGGGCCGGCTCGACCATCCGACGCGGGCGCCCCTGGCGAGGCGCGACTCGGCTTCGACCGCCCGTGACAGGGGGCCGGCGTCCCACTGGGAGACGCCGAGCGCGGCCTCGGCGAGGCTCCCGTACGCCGGGGTGGTGTCGCCGAGGATGATCTGATCGACCGCGTACGCGCGGCGCGTGTAGCCGGCTCTCGTGGCCTCGTAGGGGCGCTCGCGCAGTATGGAATCGGGCTGCGACGGGAAATTCCGCCCGATCGCCGGCGCTACGTCGCGCGTCGCGATGGCGGTGATCAGGATGGCGCTCACGGCCGCGACGATCAGCCGGCGCTGTCCGGTCCATCCCGCCCACACCATGATGAGTCCGGCAGCCAACGTGACCATGGCGAGCACGAGGTCCCCCGGGACGCGCACCCGGTGGTCCAGCGCCCCGAATGCCCCGCCCGGCCCCGTTCCGTCGAGCAGGACGCCGTACATCTCGAGGCGGAAGTGCCACGCCAGCAGCACCGCCAGCACCCCGGCGAGTACGGCCAGATGCCGACGGATGTATTCGGACACGTGCAGGCGTCCGCGCTCGATGCGGAGGCCGGGCGTGAGGAGATAGAGGAAGATCACGACGGCGCCCACGCTGAGGACGCTCGCCGTGGTCCAGTTGAACAGCGTGGACTCGAACGGCAGCCGGTAGACGAAGAAGCCGAGATCGGCGTTGAAGTACGGGTCGGTTTCGCCGAACGGGCGTCCGATCCTGGAAAGGAGGAAGCCGGTCCAGTCGTCGAGCGACATCGCCAGCGCGGCAGCCACGACCACGGCGAGCGCGAGCGCCACGCCGGTGAGCGCGCGGCTCGACACCTCCTCACCGAAGTCGATGTTCGCGATGCGGCGCGGGAGCACCAGCGATACCACGGACTGGCGGACGGCGTAGAAGTTCGCAAAGGCGAACAGGCCGATGGCGACGCCGCCGATGCCGCGCAGGGTGAGGAGCGCCGTTTCGCGGGCCTCCCAGAGCGGGAGCGCCCCGAACGCGCGATACCACCGGTATCCCGCGTAGAGGAGCGATGCCTCGCGCACCGCGAGCAGCGCGATCGCGGCCGCGACGAGAACGACGGCGATGCCGCGCCGCGAGGTCACGTCACCCCTGCACGCCCTGGGCGCGCAGCCAGCCGTCCATCTCGCCGCGAATCTCGGCCAACCGGGCGTCGCTCCGGGCCTCGAACCTGGTGACGATCACCGGCTGCGTGTTCGACGCGCGGATGAGCCCCCAGCCGTCGCCGAACAGGACGCGCACTCCGTCCACGTCGATCACGTCGTGCGCGGCGCGGAAGTGGGCCACGGCGCGGTCGACGATCGAGAATTTCAACTCGTCGGGGCAGTCCACGCGGATCTCCGGCGTGGCGACGTACGACGGGACGTCCGACAGCAGATCGCGCACCGTGCGCCCCGAGTCGGCGAGAATCCGGATGAGGCGGGCCGCCGCGTACAGGGCGTCGTCGTGGCCGTAGAACCCCTCGGTGAAGAACATGTGGCCCGACATCTCGCCCGCGATCGGCGCGTGCAGCTCCTTCATCTTCTCCTTGATCAGCGAGTGGCCGGTCTTCCACATCACCGGCGTGCCGCCGGCGGCGGTGATCGCGTCGGGGAGGGCCTGCGAGCACTTCACGTCGAAGATCACCGACTGGCCGCGGCCCGTGCGCGCCAGCACGTCGCGCGCGTAGAGGATGAGCAGCCGGTCGCCCCAGACGATGGTGCCGCGGTCGTCCACGACGCCGATCCGGTCGGCGTCGCCGTCGAAGGCGATGCCGAGCTCGGCGCCGTCTTGGCGCACGGCGGCGATCAGGGCCTCGAGATTCTCCGGCACCGTGGGATCCGGATGATGGTTCGGGAAGGTGCCGTCGCTCTCGCAGAAGAGCCCCCGGCCCTTGATGCCCAGCGCCTTGAAGAGCTGAGGTGCGACCAGCGCCCCCGCCCCGTTGCCGCAGTCGTAGACGGCCCGCACGGACCGCGACTGCGGGCCGATGCGCGAGACCATGTCGTCGATGTAGCGTGGCACGACCTGCTCGGCGCGGACGGAGCCGGTGCCCGTCTTCCGCGGCGGCGCCTGCGTGAGCCGGTACAGCTTCTGGATCTCGGCGCCGTACACCGACGCCTTGCCCAGGCAGATCTTGAATCCGTTGAACTCCGGCGGATTGTGGGATCCGGTGATCTGGATGCCGCCCGCGACGTCGAGGGTGTTGAGGCTCCAGTACATCAGCGGCGTCGGCACCACGCCGATGTCCACGACGTCCACGCCGCTCGCCGTGAGCCCGTCCACGAGCGCGTCGCGCAGCGCGCCGCCGCTGGGGCGGTTATCGCGGCCGACGACGAGGGGGCCGGTGCGCCCGCGTTCGGCCAGATACGCGGCGTAGGCCACGCCCACGCCGCGCGCGGCCTCCTCGGTCAGGTCCTTGCCGACCACGCCTCGAATGTCGTACTCGCGGAAGATGCCGGGTGCAATCGCCATCTGGGTTCTCGAAAAGCGGACGGGGCCGTTCCCGGCCCCGTTCCTCGTTCGGCTTGCCGCGCCCGCTCAGGGCCTGGCCGTGCTCGCCGTGTTCGGGGCCAACGGGACCGTTGGAATGCTGCGCATGACGCCGGCCTGCGCGAGCCGCACGAACCGGTTGGGCACGACGCCCAGCAGCAGGATCGCGACGACGCTGACCACCACCACGGCCCGGGTCAGGCCGGGCGTCGCTCCGGGGACGGCGGCGCCTTCGGGTCGCGGCTTCATGAACATTACCATGACGACGTACAGATAGTAGCCCGCCGACACCACCGTGGTGAGCACGAGGATCACCGCCAGCGTGGTCTCCGGCGTGGGCGCCTGGAGCGCCGCCTGCAACACGTACCACTTGGCGAAGAAACCGGCGCCTCCGAACACCGGGAACCCGAGCAGCGACAGCATGAGCACGCCCATGCCGAGCGCGAGCCACGGACGGACCGACCACAAGCCGGCGAAGTCCTCGATCATCACCGGATGGTCGCCGGCGCGCGAGAGGACGATGATCACGGCGAAGGCGCCGAACGTGGCGAGGGTGTACGCCAGCAGGTAGAACAGCATGGCCGCGCCGGCCTGCGTGCTGCCCGACGCCAGCGCCACGAGCAGGAACCCGGCGTGCGCGATGCTGGAGTACGCGAGCATGCGCTTGATGTTGCGCTGCGCCAGCCCGACGGCGTTGCCGACGATCATCGTGGCGATCGCGAGGCCGCCGACGGCGGGGCGCCAGTCGGCGAACGCCGCCGGGAACGCCTCCATCCACACGCGGAGCAGCGCCGCGAACGCGGCCGCCTTGACCGTCGCCGCCATGTACGCGGTGATCGGCGATGGTGCGCCGTCGTAGACGTCCGGGGCCCACATGTGGAACGGCACGGCGGCCACCTTGAACCCGAACCCGATGAGCAGGAGGCCGATGCCGATCACCAGCAGCGGGCTTCGCGTGAGCGCGAGCCCCGAGACCCGCGCCGCGATGTCGGCGAGGTTCGTGGTGCCCGTCGCGCCGTAGACCAGCGCCATGCCGTAGAGCAGGAACGCCGTGGCGAAGGCGCCGAGCAGGAAGTACTTGAGCGCGCCTTCCGCCCCGCGCGCGCTGCGCCGGTTGATGGCCGCGAGCGAGTACACCGACAGCGACATCAGCTCGACGCCGAGGAAGACGATCATCAGGTCCTGCGCCGCCGCCAGCAGCATCATCCCCGACGACGCGAACAGGATCAGCACGTGGGACTCGGCGACCGTGATCTGCTGCCGCTCGTTGTCGTCGATGGTCAGCGCGATCGTGAAGAGGGTGCCGAGCAGGATGACGGCGTCGGCCATCCAGCGGAAGTTGTCCACGGCGATCGGACCGCCGGTGGCGGTCCGCAGCTGGTACAGGCTCCAGATGGCGTACGCGCCCACGGCCACGGTCAGCAGCATGCTGGCGATGCCGACGGAGCGCTGGTGTGCGACGCTCGGCGCGCGCCACGCCGCCCACAGGAGCAGGAGCGATGCGCCGCCCATCAACAGCAGGTCGGGACCGAGCGCGGCCGTCAATTGCGACGGAATGGCGAGATCGAATTGCATCAGTTGCCCCCCTCCGCCACGCTGTGCACGGCGCGCGTCTGCACGGACTGCACGAAGTGCTCCGCGGACGCCTGCATGCGCGAGAGCACGGGCTTCGGATAGACGCCGAGCCACACAATCGCGGCCAGGAGCGGCACGAGCAGCGCCAGCTCCCGGCGGTTGAGGTCGGGCATGTGGAAGTTGACCGGCTTGTCCAGGCGGTTGAACAGGATGCGCTGGATCGCCCAGAGCAGATACGCCGCCGAGAAGATCACCGCCGTGGCGGCGATGAAGGCGAACACGGGATAGGTGCGGAACGCGCCGACGAGCACGAGGAACTCACCGACGAACCCGTTGGTGCCCGGCACGCCGATGCTGCTGAAGCTGACGATCGTCAGCGCCGCGGCGAACATCGGCACGACACGCGCGATGCCGCCGTAGTCTTCGATGAGGCGCGTGTGGCGCCGTTCGTAGATCATCCCGATGAGGAAGAACAGCGCGCCCGTCGAGATGCCGTGGTTGATCATCACCATGAGCGCGCCCTGCACGCTCTGCACCGTGAGGGCGAAGATGCCGAGCATCACGAATCCGAGATGGCTCACGGACGAATAGGCAACCAGCTTCTTGAAGTCGGGCTGCACGAGCGACACCAGCGCCCCGTACACGATGCCGATCACGGCCAGGGTCAGGATGATGCCGCGGACGGTGTCGTTGGTGGCCGCGGACGGGAAGAGCGGCACCGCCAGGCGCAGGAAGCCGAAGGTGCCGAGCTTGAGCATGATGCTCGCCAGCACGACCGATCCCGCCGTGGGCGCCTCGACGTGCGCGTCGGGCAGCCACGTGTGGAACGGGAACATCGGCACCTTCACGGCGAACGCGAGGAAGAAGGCGCCGAACAGCCAGAACGACGCCGGCCCGCGCAGGTTCGCATGCTGCAGGACCACGTCGTAGTTGAAGTTCGGAATGCCGGTGAGCGGCGACGCGGCCGACAGGCCGAGGTAGACGATGGCCACGAGCATCAGCAGCGAGCCGACCATCGTGTAGATGAAGAACTTCATGCTCGCGTACACGCGCCGGTCGCCGCCCCAGACGCCGATGATGAAGTACATCGGCACCAGCATCACTTCCCACATCACGTAGAACAGGAAGAGGTCGAGCGCCATGAAGACGCCCAGCATGCCGGCGGTGAGGATCAGCATCAGCGCGTAGTACGTGTGCGCCCGCTTCCGGATGCTCGTCCAGCCGCCCAGCACGGCCAGCGTCATCGTGAACGTGGTGAGCAGGATCATCATCAGCGAGATGCCGTCGATGCCGATCCGGAAGTGGATGCCCCACGACGGAATCCACGCCGTGTCGTACACCGCCTGCCAGCCCGGATTCGAGGCGTCGTACGACCACCAGAGGCCGAGCGAGACGACGAACTCGATGAGGAAGGTCACCAAGGCGATCAGGCGCGGCGCCGCGGCGACGCCCGACGCCACGTCGTCGTCACCCGGGGCCCCGCGGCCAGGCGCGCCCTGCAGCCAGATTACGATGGCGCCCAGCGTCGGGATCGCGAGCAGCGCCGGCAGCACCCAGTGCGAATACCCGATGGAGCTCAGGAAGGCGTTCATGGCAGCACCGCGTGGTGGAAGGCGCCGAGCACGAACAGGACGCCGATGACCAGGACCCAGGCGTAGGTGCCGAGTTGTCCGGATTGGAGCTGCGAGCCGACCCAGCCGGCGAAACGTGCCGCCCAGGCGCTCCCGTTGACCATCAGGCCGTCGATCAATCCGACGTCGACGCCGCGCCAGAGGAGATTCCGCGAGATCCCGTACGTGCCCCTGACCACGGTCGCGTCGTAGAACTCATCCACATAGTACTTGTCGGCGAGCACGCGCTCGAAGCCCTCTTCCGGCCTGGCCTGCGCCTTCGGCACCAGCGCGGCCGGCTTGAGCACGATCACCGCGGTGGCGATGCCCGCCAGGGCGATGCCGATCGCCACGGCGATGAGCAACGCCTCCGTGCTGGTGGACGCGGCCTCCCCCGCCGTTCCGATCACCTGCGCCGTGCTCGCGCCCACCACCGGATCGAGCCAGTGCTCGAGCCCCGCGGTGGACCCGAGCGGGATGGCGTGGGTGATGATCTCGGGCAGGTTGAACCAGCCGCCGACCGCGCTCATGATCCCCAGCACGACGAGCGGGCCGGTCATGATCCAGGGCGCCTCGGACAGGTGCGACCGCTCCTTCTCGCCGGTCCGGTTGGGGCCGTGGAAGGTGTAGAGCATGAGCCGCGTCATGTAGATCGCGGTGAGCAGCGCCGCGGCGAGCCCGAGCGCGTACGCAACATACAGGACCGCCGTGCCGGGAATCCCCAGCCAGTGGGCCTGCGCGAGCGTGCTCCCCTGCGCGCGCTGGAACACCGTGCCGAGGATCTCGTCCTTCGAGAAAAAGCCGGCGAAGGGCGGAATCCCCGAGATCGCCAGCGTCGCGATCCACATGAGAATCCAGGTCACGGGCATGTAGCGGCGCAGCCCGCCCATGTTCCGCATGTCCTGCGCGTCGTCGTGATTGTGCGTGTGATGGTAGGCCTGGTGCATCACGTGGATCACCGAGCCCGCGCCGAGGAACAGCAGTGCCTTGAAGAAGGCGTGCGTCATCAGGTGGAAGATGCCGGCGACGTAGGCGCCGGCCCCGACGCCCACGAACATGTAGCCGAGCTGGGATACGGTCGAATACGCGAGCACCTTCTTGATGTCCCACTGCTTGAGCCCGATCGTCGCCGCGAAGAACGCGGTGACCGCGCCGACGATGACGACCGTCAGCCCCGCCACGGGCGCCGCCGCGAAGATGAAGCTGCTGCGGGCGATGAGGTACACCCCCGCCGTCACCATCGTCGCCGCGTGGATGAGCGCCGAGACCGGCGTCGGGCCGGCCATGGCGTCGGGCAGCCACACGTACAGCGGGATCTGGGCGCTCTTGCCGGTGCACCCGAGGAAGAAGAAGAGCGCGATGGTCGTGATCAGCGGTCCGCCGAACGCGAACTGGCCGGCCTGCGCCTGCAGCGCCGCGATGTCCAGCGTCCCGTAGTTGGCGAACAGCAGGAACATCGCGATCAGGAAGCCGAAATCGCCGATGCGGTTGACGATGAACGCCTTCTTGCCGGCGTCGGCGTTGGCCTTCTCACTGAACCAGAACCCGATCAGCAGGTACGAGCACACGCCCACGCCTTCCCATCCGATGAACAGGAGCGGGTAGTTGGCGCCGAGCACCAGCACGAGCATGAAGAACACGAACAGGTTCAGATACGCGAAGAACCGCGGGTATCCCGGGTCCTCCTGCATGTAGCCGACGCTGAACAGGTGGATGAGCATGCCCACGCCGGTCACGACCAACACCATCACCATCGAGAGCTGGTCGAGGCGGAAGGCGGCGTCGATCGACAGATCGCCCACGGGCATCCAGGAGAAGTACCGCTGGATGAACGGGGCCGTCATGTCCCCCACCGCGTGCATGCGGAAGAAGATGGCCGCGGCCAGCAGGAACGCCGCCACGAGCACGCCCGGGCCGACGATGCTCGTGATCCCGGCGAAGCGGTGGCGCGTGGGCGCGTGCGCGTCGTGCCCGCCGTCGGCGTGCGCGGGCTCGTCTCCGTGCGCGGCGTGCGCGGCCGCGGTCGGGTCGGCCGGGCCGAAGGTGGAGGCCGGGATCAGCGAGAGGAGGCCGTTGATCAGGAATCCGAGCAACGGCAGGAGCGGGAGCGCCCACATCCACGCCGCGATCGTGCCGGCGAGCGGATGGGGTCCCGGTGAAGCCGCAAGTTGAAGGAGCATCAGCCCTTCAGCAGGTTGATGTTCTGAAGATCGACCGTGTGCCGGTGGCGGAAGAGCGCGATGATGATCGCGAGGCCAACGGCGGCCTCGGCGGCCGCGACGGTCATGACGAGGAAGACGAACACCTGGCCGCCCGCGCCGTACACGCGGGAGAAGCCCACGAACGTCAGGTTCACGGCGTTGAGCATCAGCTCCACGCACATGAACAGGATGATGGCGTTGCGGCGCGTGAGCACGCCGATCACGCCGATCGTGAACAGCACGGCCGAAAAGAACAGCGACTCAGCGAGCATCGGTCCTCCGCTTGCCCAGCACGACGGCCCCGACGATGGCGGAGAGCAGCACCATGCTCGTCACCTCGAAGGCCAGGAGGTATTCGTGGAACAGCGGCCCGGCGATCGGCGCAATGGCGCCCTGCGCCGCCACCTGCTCGGCGGCGTACCCGGCGGGGAGCGCGAACCGCTCGGCCACCGTGCCGCGGGCGAGCACGAACAGCTCCGCGATCAGCGCCAGCCCCACCGCGCCGGCGGCGAGCTTCCATCCCAGGCTCCGCGCGTCGGCCAGCGCCGACGCCTCGCCCAGGTTGAGCAGCATGATCACGAACAGGAACACCACCATGATCGCGCCGGCGTATACCAGCACCTGGATGACCCCGATGAACTGGGCGTCGAGCATCACGTACAGCGCCGCCAGCGAGAACATCGTCACCACGAGCCACATCGCGGCCGCGACCGGGCTCTTGCGGGTCACGAACACGATCGCCGACGCCACGGCGATGAGGCCGAACAGGTAGAAGTGGAACGCGTAGAAGAGCGAGACCTGTTCCGGCATCACTCCCCCCTGGGGTCGGCGGGATCCCACATCTCGCACACCGGATGGCTCTGCGCCATCAGCCGCTCCAGGTCGTAGACGAACCCCTGGCGGCTGTACTCCGAATTCTCGTAGTGCCGGCCCAGGTGGATCGCCTCCTCCGGGCAGACTTCCTGGCAGTACCCGCAGAAGATGCAGCGGAACTCGTCGATCTCGAAGATGAGCGGATACCGGTTCCCCTTTTCATCCTCGCCGGGCACGAGCTTAATGCAGTTGGCCGGGCACACCGTCGGGCAGAGCCCGCAGGCCACGCACTTCGCCTTGCCTTCCTCGGTGGTGAGCATCCGGTGCGTGCCCCGCCAGCGCGGCGAGAGCGTCTTCTTCTGCTCCGGATACTGCGTGGTCACCTTCTGGCGCAGCAGGTGCTGCGCCGTGAGCGCCATGCCCTTGAGCGTGGCGCGCACGTAACTGGTCTGCTCGATGGGGCGCTCGAGCACCTTGACGCCGATAGCCATCAGTTGCGGCCCTCCGCCGCCAACGTCGACCGCGCCGAAACGGCGCGCAGCCGCTCGACGTTGCGCGCGTCGAGTCGTGAGTAGGCCGGGCTGACCAGCCGGCCGCGATCGATGAGGAAGAGCAGGATGCCGACCAGCACCACGTTCAGCGCCAGCAGCGAGAGGCCGAACGCCCACGAGCCGCGCGCCACGCCGGCCGCGTCGAGCCCGAGAATCGCGCTCGCCATGACCACGATGTAGCCGAGCGACACCGGGAGCATGAACTTCCAGCCGAGCGCCATCAACTGGTCGTACCGGAAGCGCGGCAGCGTCCAGCGGATCCAGATGAAGAAGAACAGGAAGAAGCCGGTCTTGAACGCGAAGAAGAGTCCGGTGGCGAGCGTCTTCCACGGCGTCCACGGCGCCACGTCCCAGTGGCCCGGGATGTCCCAGCCGCCGAAGAACAGCGTGACCATGAGCGCGCTGGCCGTGACCATGTTGGCATACTCGGCGATGAAGAACATCGAGAACTTCATCGCGCTGTACTCCGAGTGGTAGCCGGCCACGAGCTCCGATTCCGCTTCCGGCAGGTCGAACGGCAGGCGGTTCGTTTCCGCGAACGCCGAGACGAGGAACACGAGGAAGGCCACGGTGAGGCCCAGCACGTTCCAGACGCCGTGGGCCTGCTGCATCACGATGTCGTTGAGCGCCACGTTGCCCGACAGCAGGAGGACCGGGATCGTCGACATGCCCATCGCGATCTCGTACGACACCATCTGCGCGCTCGAGCGGAGCCCGCCGAGCAGCGCGTACTTGTTGTTCGAGCTCCACCCGGCGAGGACGACGCCGTAGACGCCGAGCGACGCGATGGCGAGGATGTAGAGGTAGCCCACTGGCAGCGGCGCGACCACGATGTCGATGAGCCCCCACGGCGTGGGCAGCGGCGACGCGAAGGGGATCACGGCCCAGGTGAGGAACGCGGGCACGAACGCCATCACCGGCGCCAGCACGAACAGCGTCAGGTTCGCGGCGCCGGGATACGTCTCCTCCTTCATGATGTTCTTCAGACCGTCGGCGAGCGGCTGGAAGAGCCCCGTCGGCCCCACGCGGTTCGGCCCGTGCCGGTCCTGGATCCAGCCCGACACCTTCCGCTCGGCCAGCGTCAGGTAGGCGACGGCGACCATGTAGAGCGTGAACAGCACCAGCATCTTCACGACGGTGAAGACGAACGACGCGACCCCCGACGGCGGCGGGAGCTGCGGGTCGGCGATCTGCAGCAGCGGCAGGAGCGCGGGCATCATGCGGTGGCTCCTGCGGTCGCGCCGTGCACGAGGGCGCCCTTGAGACCGAGCGTGTCGTAGGACATTCCGGCGAATTCCGGGTGGGACGCGGCGAGCGCGTCGAAGACCTCACTGGCCAGCATGTAGTCTGCCCGCTCTCCGGCGGCCGTCAGCAGATCGGCGATCGCCAGCCAGCTCGGCCGGCTGAATCCGGGGCTCGACTTGGCCTGGCGGAAGCGCTGCACGCGGCCGCGGAGATTGGTGAGCGTGCCCTCCTCCTCCACCATGTTGGCGATCGGCAGCACCACGGCCGCGGCGTGCCGGGCCCAGGCGGGGAGCGTGGTCCCGATGACGATGATCGCTCCGGCGCGCGCGACATCGGGCGCATCCATGCCCGCCAGCTCCTCGTCGGCGACGATGAGCACATCGCCGGCCTGCATCCTGGAGAGCGGCGCGTCGTGGCGCGTGAAGCCGAGCAGCTCGGCGCCGCGCCCATTGGCGGCGCGGTCGGCGCGCACCGACAGGTCGGGCACGCCGGCCAGCGGGGCCTCCGGCCCCTGGCGCACGCGGAACGCGCCGCCGCCGCCCGTCTTCCTGGCCAGGCGCGAGAGCAGATAGAGCGCCTCGTTCGGGAGATTGGGCGACACGAGCACGAAGGCGCGCTTGCCCGCGAGCAGCGACGCGGCTTCGGCCGTCGCGGCCTCCCACTCCGCGGTCGCGAGCGTGTCGCCGCGGCGCACCAT
The DNA here is from genome assembly GCA_036393095.1 of Gemmatimonadaceae bacterium. Taxonomy (GTDB): domain Bacteria; phylum Gemmatimonadota; class Gemmatimonadetes; order Gemmatimonadales; family Gemmatimonadaceae; genus JAGWRI01. Next base: position 51,947 of record DASVWS010000167.1, read on the forward strand.
GGGGTATTCCACGCGGTCCTGCCGGTTCAACCAGCGGTAGCCGAGCCGTCCCT
>DASVWS010000168.1:0-2888 GCA_036393095.1 Gemmatimonadaceae bacterium
ATTCCAGCCCGTGACCTCATGACCGACGCCTATCTGATCGACGGCATCCGCACGCCCATCGGGAACATCGGCGGCGCGTTGAGCGACGTCCGCGCCGACGACCTCGCGGCCCACGTGCTCCGGGCGGTGCTGGCGCGCAACGCGTCGGTGGATCCGGCGCGCGTGACCGACGTGGTCATGGGCTGCGCCAACCAGGCGGGCGAGGACAACCGCAACGTGGCGCGCATGGCCCTTCTGCTCGCGGGGCTTCCCGTCACCGTGCCCGGCGAGACCGTCAACCGGCTGTGCGCTTCCGGTCTGAGCGCCGTGGCGCACGCGGCGCGCGGCGTGAAGCTCGGCGAAGGCGACCTGTACCTGGCCGGCGGCGTGGAGAGCATGACGCGCGCCCCGTACGTGCTGTCCAAGGGCGCCTCCCCCTACGCGCGCGACATGCAGCTCTTCGACACGAGCCTCGGCTGGCGGTTCGTCAATCCGGCGATGAAGGCGAAGTACGGCACGGATTCGATGGGCGAGACCGCCGAGAACGTCGCCGAGCAGTTCGGTGTGTCGCGCGAGGATCAGGATGCGTTCGCGGTGCGGTCGCAGCAGAAAGCGGCCGCGGCGCGGGAGTCGGGGCGCCTCGCCGTCGAGATCGCGCCCGTGGAGATTCCGCGGCGCAAGGCGGAGCCCGCGCGCGTGGAGCACGACGAGTTCATCCGGCCGGGCACAACGCGGGACGTTCTCGCGAAGCTGCGCCCGGCGTTCCGCGCCGACGGCAAGGGCACGGTGACCGCCGGCAACGCGTCGGGGCTCAACGACGGCGCCGCGGCGCTGCTCGTGGCATCGGAAGCGGGCGCGCGCGAGGCGGGGCTCACGCCGCGGGCGCGCGTCGTGGCGGTGGCCGCCGCCGGCGTGGAGCCTCGGATCATGGGCATGGGGCCGGTGCCGTCCACTCGCCGCGCGCTGGCGCTGGCGGGGCTCACCCTCGACCAGATGGACGTGATCGAGCTGAACGAAGCGTTCGCCGCCCAGTCGCTCGCCTGCCTGCGCGAGTTCGGGGTCGCGGACGACGATCCGCGCGTCAATCCGAACGGCGGGGCGATCGCCCTCGGCCATCCGCTGGGAATGTCGGGCGCCCGGCTCATTCTCACCGCGATGCGCGAGCTGGAGCGCACGAAAAAGCGCTACGCCCTCTGCACGATGTGCATCGGCGTCGGGCAGGGGATGGCGATGGTGCTGGAGCGCGTGTGATCTACGAATTCGAAGGGTTCATTCCCGTAATCGACGCGTCGGCGTTCGTGCACCCGCAGGCGGCGGTCACCGGCAACGTCGTGATCGGCCGCGACGTGTACGTGGGGCCCGGCGCCGCGATTCGCGGCGACTGGGGGGGCGTGATCATCGGCGACGGCTGCAACGTGCAGGAGAGCTGCACCATCCACGCATTTCCGGGGGCCACGGCCGTGCTCGAGGACGCGGCGCACATGGGACACGGCTCGGTGCTGCACGGCGGGCGCCTGGGCGAGAACGTGCTCGTGGGCATGAACGCGGTGATCATGGACAACGCCGACGTGGGCGCCGGCTGCATCATCGGCGCGCTGACCTTCGTGCCGGCGAACATGCAGATCCCGCCGCGCAAGGTGGTGGTGGGCAGTCCGGCGAAGATCGTCCGCGACGTGACCGACGAGATGCTCGCGTGGAAGACCGAGGGGACGCGGGTCTATCAGGGGCTCCCGGCGCGCATGCGGGCCGCATGGAAGCCCTGCGACCCGCTGCGCGAGATCCCCGCCGAGCGCCGCGAGCAGCAACGCAGCTACCGCACCTGGAAGGAGACGAGGAACCGCTGATGCCACTCCAGAACTACGCGCTCGGTCAGTGGGTGACCGGCACCGGGAAGATGACCCCGCTCTTCCACGCGGTCACCGGCGAGCCGATCGGCGAGACGTCGAGCGGCGGGCTCGACTTCAGGGCGATGGCCGACTACGCACGGACGGTCGGCGGCCCGAAGCTGCGCGCCATGACCTTTCATGAGCGTGCGCGCATGCTCAAGGCGATGGCGCAGCATCTCATGTCGAAGAAGGACCGGTTCTACGAGATCTCGTCGGCCACGGGCGCGACGAAGCCGGACTCGTGGGTCGACATCGAGGGGGGCATCGGAACTTTCTTCGCGTACGGGAGCCGCGGCCGGCGCGAATTCCCGGACGAGACGTTCTACGTGGACGGCGCGATGGAGCCGCTGTCCAAGGGGGGCACCTTCGTCGGCCGGCACGTGTGCGTGCCGCTGGAAGGCGTGGCGGTGCATATCAACGCCTTCAACTTCCCGTGCTGGGGGATGCTCGAGAAGCTCGCGCCCACGCTGCTCGCGGGGGTGCCGGCCATCGTCAAGCCGGCCACGGTCACGTCGTATCTCACCGAGGCGATGTTCCGCGAGATGATCGCCTCGGGCATCCTGCCGGAGGGCGCGGTGCAGCTCATCTGCGGGAGCGCGGGCGACCTGCTCTCGCACCTGGGGTGCCAGGACGCCGTGGCGTTCACCGGGTCGGCGTCCACCGGGCGCATGCTCAAGGAAACCCCCGCCATCGTCGAGAACGCGGTGCGCTTCAATATGGAAGCGGACTCCCTCAACTGCGCCATTCTCGGACCCGACGCGGCGCCGGGCACCGAAGAGTTCGATCTCTTCATCAAGGAAGTGGTGCGCGAGATGACGACCAAGGCCGGCCAGAAGTGCACGGCCATCCGCCGCACCCTCGTACCGCGGGGGATGGAAGAGGACGTGATCAGGGCGCTGCGCGCACGGCTCGACAAGATCGTGATCGGCGATCCGCGTGTGGAAGGGGTGCGGATGGGCCCGCTGGCGAGCCGCGGCCAGGTGCAGGACGTGGGTGCGAAGGCGGCGGAGATACGCCGGGCGG
>DASVWS010000169.1:0-5953 GCA_036393095.1 Gemmatimonadaceae bacterium
GCGATCCAGAATACTTCATTGACGTTGGCCGCTAGCTCCTGGAACCGGCGCTCGCTCTCGCGCAGGGCCTCTTCCGCCTCGCGCCGCCGCGAGATGTCGATGCCCACGCCCACGAGACAGGGCTCGCCGTTGTATTCCACGCGGCGTCCGGTGAAGAAGTACGGCACGACGGTTCCATCCTTGCGGAGCATGCCGGCCTCCACCGACGACTCTCCGCGCGCAAACACCTCGGCGATTCGCTCCTCGACCAGCGGGCGGTCGGCAGGGGCGAGGAACTCCAGCGGGTGCATCCGCGCGACTTCGTCCCGCATGTACCCGCTCGCCTGCTCGAACGTGCGGTTCCACCGCAGGAAGCGCCCCTGCGAGTCGTAGAAGTACATCGCGCCCGGCAGGCTCTCCACCATCGTCTGCGAGAACTGCCGTTCGCTCTCGGCGGCCGACTCCGCGGCCAGCCGCTCCTCGTCCTTCGCGATGTTGTCCAGCGCGAACGAGATGTCGGACGCGGCCTCGACGAGGAGTTCGATCTCGCGTTCCTGGAAGAAATCCCGTTCGTCGGAATACACGTTGAGCACCGCGCACACCGCACCCCGGGAGCGGATCGGAAACGCCGCCGACGACCGGTACCCGCGGCGGATCACCTCGTCGCGCCAGGGGAGCGTGGAGGGATCGCTCAGCGAATCGTTGGTGATGACGGGGCGCCCCTCGCGGAACGCGGTGCCGGAGGGACCGCGCCCTTCGGGGCGATCGTCGGCGAACACGCGGATGCGCGATGTGTAACCGCCCTCGTCGCCCCACACGGCCACCGGCACCAACTGGTGCGTGCCCGGATCGTGCCACCCCACCCAGATCATCCGGAATCCGCCGTGCTCGCCGAGCACGCGGCAGATCCGCTGCAGCAGCTCGTCGCGTCCGGGCGTCCACACGATCGCCTGGTTCACCTGGCTGAGGGCGGCGTACAACCGGGTGAGCCGCGCCAGCGCGTGCGCCTGGTCGACCTGCGACGTCACGTCGCGGATCACGTTCGCCGCCCCCACCACCGCGCCGTCGTCGGCGCGGATCGGCGACGCCGTGACCGACACATCGATCACGCGCCCATCCCGCGCCACGCGCTGCGTCTCGAGGGGCTCCACCGGCTCGCCGCGCGCGACCGCGGCGAGCGTCCGCGCGCCCTCGTCGCGGCGGCTGTCGGGAATGATCGTCGTAATCGGGCGCCCGATCATCTCGGCGGCCGGATACCCGAACATCCGCTCCGCGCCCCCGTTCCAGTGCGTGACGGTGCCGTCCAACTCGTGGGCGATGATCGCGTCGATCGACGCCTCGACGATCGCGTTCGCGTCGAGCCGTGGGCGCCGTCGCCTGGCCTTGTCTTTCGCGGATCCACCCTTGCGGACACCGGCCATCGTGCCCCCGTGCTGAAGGATCGCCTGAACCCGCTGCCCCGGCGCCGCCGCGCCGGGCCCGATCGATGGGGCGCTCCCATCATGGCACCGCGCGGGCGGCCTGTCCATCGGGGGTTCCCGCGGCGCGGGCACCTGCCGCGCGACTCCCGATGGGATAATTTGTATGACTCCGACACGCCGAGCGCCCGATGCCGTTCACCCTCGCCGACCGCTTTTCCCAACTGGGCGCCGAATCGGCGTTCGAGATGCTGGCCGCCGCCCGCGCCCGGGAAGCGATGGGCCGGGACGTCGTGCACTTCGAGATCGGCCAGCCCGACGTGCAGGCGCCCCCGCACGTGATCGAGGCCGGGGTGCGGGCGCTGCGCGAAGGGCGCACGGGCTACGCGCCTGCGGCCGGACTGCCCGAGCTGCGCGACGCCGTGGCGCGCACGATGGCGCACCGCGACGTGCACGCCACCGCCGAGCAGGCGATCATCACGCCGGGCCCCAAGGCGGCGCTGTTCGCGGCCATGGCCAGCGTGATCCGCCCCGGCGACGACGTGCTCGCGCCCTCGGTGGGATTTCCCGCGTACACACACATCACGCGCTTCCTCGACGCGCGCCCGGTGTACTTCGATCTGGACGTCGAGCGCGGGTTCGCGGTGACCGTGGACGCGCTCGAAGCGCGCGTCACGCCCGGGACGCGCGTGCTGATGCTGAATGCGCCGCACAACCCCACGGGCGGCATCATCGCGCGCGCCGAGCTGCCGGCGATCGCCGACTTCGCGCGGCGGCACGACCTCACGGTGATCACCGACGAGATCTACGGCGACCTGCAGTTCGACGGCGACTTTGCGAGCATCGCGGCGCTGCCGGACATGGCGGACCGCACGATCATCGTCGACGGGGTGTCGAAGAACTTCGCCATGACCGGCTGGCGCCTGGGCTACGCGGTGGTGCCGGCCGGTCACGGCGCCGCCTTCGAGCGCTTCGTCACGCACAACTTCTCGTGCACGTCGACGTTCGTGCAGCTGGGCGCGCTGGCGGCGCTCACCGGTCCGGTCGACGCGGTGGACGCCTCGCGGGCGCGGTACGCGGCGCGCGCCCGGCGCGTGGCGCGAACGCTCGGCGCGGTGCCGGGCGTTTCATGTCACACGCCCGGCGGCGCCTTTTATGCGTTCCCGGACGTGCGCCGCGTGCTCGCGGGTTCGGGACTCACGTCGCGCGATCTTGCCCGGAAGGCGCTGGACGAATTCGACGTCGCGGTGCTGCCGGGCACGGCGTTCGGCCCGGGGGGCGAGGGCTTCCTGCGACTCGCGTACCTGCAGCCCGACGACGTGCTCGACCGCGGGCTCGCGCGGTTGGCGGCGTGCCTGCAGGCGGTTGCGGCCGCCGGGCCCGCCGCTGAAGGGCGCCGCCGCGCGGAAGCACCGGCGGCATCGCACTAGATTTCGTTCACGCGCCCGTTCGGGGCTGGTGCAACCCTTCCCCGGAGGCGAAATTGAGGCGCGGCGTCCGTATCCCGCGCCGGCGCGGTTCGGTCCGGCGCTCCCGCCTTCGGGGGTCCCCGCCTCGTACAGGAGTACGCCCTGATCAAGCACATCGCGAGCATCCGGACGTCGGGCACGATCATGCCGAGTTCACGCTATCTGGTGGACCGGCTGCTGCGGGGCATCGACTTCAGCCAGGCTCGCCATCTGGTGGAGCTCGGCGTCGGCACCGGGTGCGTGACCCGCGAGATCCTGCGCCGGATGCACCCCGATGCGCGGCTCGTTTCGCTGGAAATCAACCCGGAGTTCGTGCGGCTGGGCCGCCAGCGCATGCGCGATCACCGGCTCACGCTCCGCCACGCCTGCGCGAGCGCCCTTCCCGCCATCCTCGCCGAAGAGGGCATCGACGAAGTGGACGCGGTGGTGTCGAGCCTGCCGCTGCGGATCATGGATCAGGACGTGGTGGACCGTGTTCTCGACGTCACCCGCGAAGCGCTGCGTCCCGACGGGCGCTTCCACCAGTACCAGTACAGCCTGAGCCACTACGAGAAGCTGGCGCACCGCTACGCCGACGTCGGGATCCGATTCACCATCCGCAACACGCCGCCGGCGTTCGTGTACGAGTGCACGGGCACGGACGGGCGCGCGCCGGTACCGGCGCGGCTGCGCCCCTCGGTAGCGGCGGTGTACGCGGGGGCGCTCGCCGCGGCGTCGATGATGATCCGCGTGGTGCACGGGAACTGACCGCGGTCAGCTCCCGATCTTCGACCCCACGAAGCTCCCCGACCGGTAGGTGTAGAGCATCGACGCGTCGGGATAGTTGACCAACTCAAAGGCACCCTTGCGACCGTCCGGCGCCGTGGAGAGATACGCGCCCACCGCATCGGCGTCGTACACCGGGATGGTCGTGACCTCGAACGCGTGCGGCTTCTTGCCGTTCATGATCGCCACGACGTGCAGCGCCGAGTCGCCGGGCACCGTGCCTTCGACGATCGCGTCCTTCGTGCCGTCGCCGTCGAAGTCGCCCAGGGTGGCGAACAGCGGCTCGAGCTTGCCGCTGCCGAGTGCCGACTGCTGGGAGACGTCGGAGCGGAACTTGTCGGGCGTGACGGCGCGAAAGCCCGGTTCGGCCGCGTCGAGCGCCTGCTGCATGCCGTCGGGCAGCTGCAGCGAGAATCCGATGGTCGAGAACTGGACCGTGGGGTCGGCCGGCTTCGCGCTGCACGCGGCAAGCGCGGCAGCGAGCAACAGTAGTGGCGCGGTCTGCTTCATCCGTCCCTCCGGGCGGTACGGGCGTTCTGATGGAAGTCCCGGGGGGCGGGACGCGATGCGTGGCGTCATTCCGGCGACGGTCGACGCCGGGCCGATGTAACACACTTTGTCAGATCTTGCGGCTGTCGTAGGCCCAGTGCAGCAGCGCCTGGCGCTGCCGGCGGCGGCAGGAGAGGTCGCCCTTTGCGCAATTCCTGCGGATCTGGGCGGCGTGGCGCGCGATCGCCTTCCAGCGCCCGATCTGGCGCGCGTCGTCCTCGTGGCGGCGTCCCGAGTAGTAGCGGCAGTACCACTGGAACCAGCCGCGCGGGTCGTCGGGGTGGATCCACCCCTTCTCGACCCAGTACGAGCGCGGCTTCGACGCGTTCACGCCGAACCAGTTGAGCCGGGGATCGTGGCGCTCCGGGCAGAGCTTCGCGGCGCGGAACCACGCGGCGGGAAATTCCTTGTGGCAGTCGGTCATGTACTTCCCGCCGAACACGCCCATCGCGAGCATCTCGGCGGGCGACAGGTCGGGATCGAAGCCGGGCGCGAAGTTGCGGCCCTCCGGCTCCGTGCGGTAGTACACGTAGCGCCGCTGCATCCGGTCGTTGACGACGACGCGGGTCTTCACGGCGGCTAGTACCGCCAGCTCTTCGTGTCCGCTCCCGGCGGCGCGTCGTGTTCCATGTGCGCCGCCATCTTCTGCAGCAGCGCGGGGAGCGGCGGGCCCCAGCAGTGCGGCGCGCCGGGCTGGAAGACGATCTCGCCCGTCCACCGGGGCGACGTGGTGCTGCGCAGGAAGTCGTCGAGCAGGTGCACGGCGTCGTTCAGGTAATACGTATCGCCGTCGCCCACGTACACGTTGATCTTGTCGGCGAGTTTCGGACCGAGCGTGCTCCAGTTGGTCTGGAGCATGTGGCGCAGGTCGAAGTGCTGCTTCCAGTACGCCGCGACGCCGTGATCGATGACGCCCGTCTCCTTGTTCCAGATCCGCTGCGGGTAGCCGTCGGCGCCCACGGGACCGTACGCCGCCTCCCAGATGTCCCACTGCCCGCCCGAACGCGAGTGGTCGCCGACTTCCAGCTCGTACCAGTTCTCGTCCTTCATCATCGTCAGGATGTTGCCGTCGGGACGGCGCACGTCGGGGCGTTCCACCGTCATCCATCCGTGGTTCACCCAGTACGCATTCGTGTCGTCGTAGACGTTCACGATCTGGTGGTAGCGGAAGTCCACCGCGTCGGGACAGAGCGACCAGGTGCCACCGTAGAAGTCGGGGTGGAACACCTGCTGCGCGAGCGAGATCCACCCGCCCGTCGAGCCGCCGGTGAGGAGGCGCGCCCACGGCTGCCCGATCACGCGGAAGCGCTTCTCCACCTCGGGGATCAGCTCCTGCATGATCGCGTCGTCGTACGGGCCCTCGTTCGCCGAATTGACGTCGTAGGAGTCGTCGTAGAACGGCGACGGATGCTGCAGCGTCACGAGGATCACGCGCGGCGTGCTGTCGCTGAGCCAGGCGCTCGTCGCGCCGCCGCCGGGTGGACGCAGCGAGAAGTGCCCCTCGTCGTACACCACCGGGTATTTCCCGCCGGGGTGCGTGTCGTACCCCCTGGGCAGGAGCACGGTGGCGCCAAGGTACATGGGATGCCCCCACCACCGCGTGAGGATCGCACTCTGGATCCGGAACCGCTTCACGTATTCGTTGTCGGGCGGCACCTGCACGGGCGGGATCACGCGGTCGGCGACGAGCCTGATGGGCGTCGACGACTTGGGGTCGAAGGTGATCTTGATGGGCGCGCCGTACAGGTTGCCCGGCGAGCGCTTCCAGTTCTG
>DASVWS010000170.1:0-5605 GCA_036393095.1 Gemmatimonadaceae bacterium
AACGGTTCGGGGATCGCTTCGGCAGGAGCGCCCGGCTGCGGCAGCGCATGTGAGCCCGTGGGCGTGGCGCCGGCCGCTACGCGGTCGCGGCGCAGCTCGCCGGCGCGCCGCCGGATGCGGTTCACGCCCAGAAAGACGTACATCACCGACCCGATCACCGGCGTGAGCCAGACCAGGCCGATCCACCCGATGGCGGCGCGCGGATCGTGCTTGGTGAGGACGATGTGCGTGGAGACGCCCGCCGCCAGCACGAGGTGAACGACGGCGACGAAGAGCTGGAGCGAGCCGGCGGAAATCATTGCCAAATGTTACTTACATTTCAGGGTCGGGGATACTGATGACTGCAGTCGACAGTCGACAGTTCTGAGTACGCAGTTCACCGCCGACTGCCGACTGCCGACTGTGAACTCTCGACTTCGGTCCCATGCCCCTCCAGAACCGCGTTTCCGTTGCCTTCTTCCGCGCGCTCCTGCTGCGCTGTCCGCGCTGCGGGGGGCGGGGGATCCTGAAGTCGTGGCTCAAGCTGCGGCCGGCCTGCCCGACGTGCGCGCTCGCGCTCGAGCGCGGCGAGACGGAGGACTACTGGTACGGCGGATTCATGTTCAACGTGATTGCCGCGGAACTGCTCAGCATGGGGGCGGTGGTCGTGATCATCGTGGCGACGTTCCCGGACGTCCCGTGGACGGCGCTGGAGATCCTGGCCCCGGTGCTCGCCGTCGTCTCGCCGTTCGTCGCGTTTCCGTTCACGCGCTGCCTGTGGCTGGCCTGGGATCTCTCGTTCCGGCCGACCGAGCCGGGGGATTGAGGAACGACGGTCGACGCCCAATCCCCTACACCTCCTCGGGTACCCGCCGACAGAGCTTCACCGCAAAGCCGAGCATCTTCCACTCCACCGGCGGGCGCTGCCGCCCGCCGCACTCGGCCCGAGGGGGCGGGAGGGATTCATGCTCAAGCTCCGCAACATCATGACGACCGATGTCGTGTCGGTCACCCCGCTGACCACGCTGCGTGACGCCATGGAGTTGCTGGCCCGGAAGCACGTGTCCGGGGCGCCCGTGCTGGCCGGCGAGCGCGTCGTCGGCGTCGTGTCGACCGCCGACCTGATCGGGTTCGCCGCTTCGGAACCTGGCGTGCCGCGCGAGCGCGAGGATACCGAGGACACGGTGTGGCGCGACTGGAGCGACCTGCCGCTCCCCGACCGCAGCGACGAGGAGAACGAGCCGTCGGGCGAATTCTTCACGGACCTCTGGGAGGATGCGGGCGCCGACGTGGCCGAGCGGATGGAGAGCGTGAACGGCCCGGAGTGGAACACGCTCGAGGAGCACGAGGTGCGCGAGGTGATGACGCGCCGGCTGTGGGCGCTCCGTCCCGAGGATTCGGTGGAGCAGGCCGCGGAGCTGATGAGCCGGGCGGGCATCCATCGCGTGCTCGTGGTCGAGGACGAGAAGCTGGTCGGGATCGTGACGGTCACCGACATCGCGCGGGCGGTGGCCGAGCGCAAGCTGCAGGGGAGAACGTACGTGTTCAATCGCGACCGGGAATTCCGCGAGCCCTGGTCGTGAGACACGGCCGCCTTCGGGCGGAGGAGGGATTCATGTTTCGCACCGTCGTAGTGCCGCTGGACGGATCGCCGCTGGCCGAGCACGCGATCGCGACCGCCACCATGCTCGCCGAACGAGCGGATGCGGAACTCGTGCTCGTGCGGGCCCACCAGGTCATCCTGCATGACCTCGGGGATCAGGTGCCGCTGGATCAGGCGATGCGCGAGGAGGCGCAGGACTATCTGGACCGCACCGCGAAGGGAATCCACAGCGAGATCGGCCTGACCGCACGAACGGCGGTGCTGGACGGACCGCCAGGCCAGACGATCTGCGACTTCGTACGCGCCGAGAAGCAGCCGCTGCTGGTGATGTCCACGCATGGGCGGACCGGATTCAGCCGCGCCTGGATGGGAAGCGTGGCCGATGCGGTCGTGCACAGCGCGTCCGTGCCGGTGCTGCTGCTCCGTCCGGAGGAGGCGCCGGACGGCCTGCTCGAGCCGCTGGGCGTCTTCCACCGGATGCTGCTACCGGTCGACGGCTCGGGCTATTCGGAGCAGGTGGTTCCGTACGCCATGGCGCTCGCCGAGCTGACGGCGGCGCAGGTATTGCTGCTCGAAGTGGTGAAGCCGGTGTACACGCCGGCGTTCGCGCCGGCCATGGAATACGCCGTGGCCTACGCGCCGCCGGAGGAGTATGCCGCCGACGCCACGGCGTCGCTCGTGGAACGCGCGGCCGACTACGTGTCGGCGCTGGCCGTGAAGCTGCGCCGGCAGTACGCGACGCTCGACATCCAGACCGAAGTGCGCACCGACGCCGCGCCGGCCAGGGCGATTCTCGACACCGCGCGGGAGCAGGGAACGGACCTCGTGGCGATGACCACGCACGGGCGCGGGATGCGGCGGATGATGATCGGGAGCGTGGCCGACAAGATTCTGCGCGGCGGCCCGCGGGCGATGCTGGTGGTCCGGCCGGAGTAGGCTACTCGCCGCAGGCGCAGTCCGGGCCGCACCCGCCGGACCGCGCCTTGCGGGCGGCGACGACGCGCTTCCACGCGCGGCGCGCCAGGTAGGCGGCGGCGCCCAGCAGCGCCGCCGCCACCAGCAGGTTCTGCACGGCGGCGCCGCTCACGCCCCGCCTCCGAGCCCCAGCGCCAGGCCGCCGTGGTAGATGAGGAAGGCCATGCCGTACGCCAGCACCAGCATGTACGTGAACTGCAGCGCCGCCCAGCGCGCGCCCTGCCACCCGCCGCCGGTTTCCTTGTGCGTCATCGTCAGCGTGCTCGTGCACATCAGCGCGAACACGTAGAACGCCATCAGCCCGACGGCGATGAGTGGCGTGTACATGGCGCGCCCCGTGGCCGGATCGCGCTCGTCGCGCAGCCGCTGCGCCAGCGCGTGGGTGTCGTCGCCGTCGTGCCCCACGCCGTAGATCGTGCCCATGGTGCTCACGAACACTTCCCGCGCCGCGAACGACGCGATCATCGAGACGCCGATCTTCCAGTCGTAGCCGAGCGGCCGCACGGCGGGTTCGATGGCGTGGCCCAGGCGTCCGAGCGCGGAGTGCGAGAGCTGCTGCTCCTGCGCCGCGGGGCTGCTCGACGCCGTGGAGGACCGCGGGTAGCTGGCCAGCCCCCATAGCAGAATCGAGATGGCGAAGATCACCGTGCCCGCCCGGCGGAGGAAGAGCCGTACGCGTTGCCACGCCGAGTTGAACAGCACCCGGGGGCTGGGCAGCGAGTAGGCGGGAAGCTCGATGATCAGGGCGCGCGTTTCGGAGCGCAGCAACGTGCGGCGGAACACGGCCGCCGCAAGCAGCGCCGCGACGGTGCCCATGAGGTACATCCCGAGCATCGTCAGCCCCTGCAGGCTGAACAGCCCGCCCACGGTCACGGCAGGCACGAACGCCGCCACGAGCAGCGTGTACACGGGCAACCGCGCCGAGCAGCTCATGAGCGGCACCACCATGATCGTGGCCAGCCGCTCCTTCGGCTGCTGGATCGTGCGCGTGGACATGATCGCCGGCACCGCGCACGCGTAGCCCGAGATGAGGGGAATGAAGCTCTTGCCGTGCAGCCCGAGCGGGCGCATGTAGCGGTCCATCACGAACGCCGCCCGCGCCATGTAGCCCGAGTCTTCGAGCAGGCCGATGAAGAGGAAGAGAATGGCGATCTGCGGCAGGAAGACGAGCACGCTTCCCACGCCGCCCAGCGCGCCGTCCACGAGCAGGCTGCGGAACTCGCCCGGCGGCAGCGCGGCGCGCACGCCGGTCGCGGTGAGCGCCACCAGCGCCTGGATCCCGTTCGCCAGCGGCTGCGCCCAGCTGAACATCGCCTGGAAGACGACCAGCATCAGCGCCAGGAAGATGATCGGCCCCCAGACGCGGTGCAGCACGACGGCGTCCACGCGGTCGCTCAGCGACTGCGTGCGCCGCTCGCGCCGGGTGACCGTGCGATCGATGACGCGCGAGATCCAGCGGTAGCGCCGGTGCGCGTCGTGATCGTCGTCGCCGGCCGCGTCGTCGTCGGCGAGGCGCAGCGTCGCCCGAGGCAGCGACGCCGCCCGGTCGATCGCGTGGCGCAGCCGGTCCACCCCCTCGCCGCGCGTCGCCACCACGGGAACCACCACCGCTCCCAGTTCGTGGATCAGCTCCACGACGTCGATCTGCAGTCCCGCGCGCTCCAGCCGGTCCACGCGGTTGAGCGCGATCACCGTGGGGCGCCCGAGCTCCAGCACTTCGGTGGCCAGGAAGAGATTGCGCTCGAGATTCTCGGCGTCCACGACGATGACGACGACGTCGAGCGGCGGCACGCCCTCGGCGCGCCCCAGCAGGACGTCGAGCGCGATGGCTTCGTCGGGAGATTCGGCCGACAGGCTGTACGTGCCGGGCAGGTCGATCACCGAGACCGCGCCGGCCCCGGAGCGATACTCACCCTCGGCGCGCTCCACGGTGACGCCGGGAAAGTTGGCGACGCGCTGGCGGCGCCCGGTGAGCGCGTTGAAGAGCGTGCTCTTGCCGCAGTTGGGATTGCCGACGAGCGCTATCCGGAGCGGGCGTGCGGCAGGCTCGGCGGCCCCGGCCGCGCCCGCCAGTGCCGCGCTCGCCGTCATGCCGCCAGCGGGCGCACGCGAATCGTCCGCGCCACCTTGACATCGAGGGCAAGCCGCGACCCCCGAACGTCCAGGAGGATGCCGCTCCGCGTGTCCACGATCCCGACGCGCGCGCCTTCGAAGACGCCGAGCGTGCGGAGCCGCCGCGCCTCGTCGGCGTGGCACGACAGGCCGACGACGAGCGCGCAGAAGCCGATGGGACAGGACGCGAGCGGGCAGTCATCCGGACAACTGAACCGGATGCTCGCGCTACTCGGGGAGTGCCGCCGGCGTCTCAGGAATTTCAGCACGGTGTTTGCGGGCGATCAGCGGGCCACGGATTCCAAACGCGGCGCCGGCCGCAGCCCGGTCCGGCGCTGCACGAACGGTAATGGGTAGGGGGAGTGGAACAATCGGAATTTACTGCGCAAGATGACGGGGAATCCCCTACAGACGCCTGAAAGCTAGCGGCGTCCACGCCCGGTGGCACCGTGGGGGCGGAGCCGGCTCGGCCCGCCCCCGACCCGCCGGCGATCAGCCGACGTAGGTGGCCAGCGCCCGTCCGGAGCGCCCGTCGTGCAGGTGCTTGAGGGCGCGGTCGCGGAGTTGGCGAATGCGCTCGCGGGTGACGCCGAACATCTCGCCGATCTCCTCGAGCGTGCGCTCGCGTCCGTCGTCGAATCCGAAGTAGAGGCGCAGCACGCGCTGGTGGCGCGGCGACAGCGCCTGCATGGCCCGTTCGAGGTCGGCGCGCAGCAGACGGCGCGCCGCCTCTTCCTCGACGTCGGGGGCCTCCCCGTGCACGAACTGTTCGAGCATCGCACGGTCGCCCTCTCGGCTCAGCGGCGCGTCCAGGCGCAGCTCGTTGCGATTCACGCCCACCAGCGAGCGCACCACCGGCTGCGACAGCCCGGTGACGTGCGCCAGCTCCTCTTCCGTGGGCTCGCGGTCGAGTTCCTGCCGGAGCGACGCCGAGGT
>DASVWS010000171.1:0-28869 GCA_036393095.1 Gemmatimonadaceae bacterium
GCTGGCCGTCTACCACTCGTTCACGGCGCGCGGCCTCGGGAACAACGACAATTCGTTCACCTCGCCGCTGTACGGATTGGCGTACACGCCGCCGGTGGTGAACCTGCAGGCCAAGGATGCCGCCGGGCGATACATCGACAATCCGATCCTGCCGCTGCTGTTCGGGCAGGGGTCCAACCCCTACCAGACCCTGCAGGGCATGTCGAGCAACGAGACCGTGTGGCGCCAGCTCGGGTCGGGCACGGTGAAGTTCGCGGCGCTGTCGACCGAGCACCAGACGCTGACGCTGCAGGCGAACGGCGGCTTCGATACCTTCGGCCAGGACGGCCAGACGTATTCGCCGCCCTACATGGAGTACGAGCGCTACGACTACCCGGCAACGCCGGGCTCGGCGGTGCAGGCGCAGGCCGACAGCCGCTACTACAATGGCACACTGAGCGCGGTGCACGTGTGGACGCCGGGGCAGGGCCTGTTCTCGCGCATCTCCACGGCCACGACGGCGGCGGGCGTGCAGTACGACGACCGGTACCTCAACGCGTACACCATTCTCGCCCGCGGCCTCATCCCCGGCGTGACCGACTTCACCCAGGGTTCGCCGACGCTCACGCAGAACAAGTCCGACGTCCGTGACCTGGCGACGTTCCTCAGCGAGGAAGTGCTGGCGTTCAACGAGAAGCTGTCGGTGTCCGGGCACGTGCGCGCCGAGCGCAGTTCGGTGAACGGCGATCCGCAGAAGGTGTTCTACTATCCCGCGGGCGCCATGTCATACCGCTTCGTCAACCCGTTCCCGCACGCCGACGAGATCAAGCTGCGCGCCGCCCTCGGCGTTTCGGGCAACCAGCCCGGATACGGGCAGCGCGACGTGGTCATCTCGCCGAGCGGCGTCATCGGCGGGCAGAACGCGCTCGGCGTGCCGGGCGCGGTCGGCAACCCGAACATCCGCCCCGAGCAGATGCGGGAACTCGAGTACGGCGTGGACGCGACGTTCTACGACCAGCGCGTCGGCTTCGAAGGCAGCATCTACCGGCGCGACATCACGGACCTCCTGCTCACGGCGCCGCTGGCCAACAGCACGGGGTATTCGTCGCAGTTCATCAACGGCGGCCACATGCAGACCAAGGGCGTGGAGCTGGGGCTGACGCTGCTCCCGGTCCGCAACCCGCAGTTCACCTGGACCTCGCGGACGACGTTCTTCACCTATACGTCGACGATGGTGTCGCTGCCGTCGAACGTGGCACCGTTCGTGGTCGCGAACTCCGGGTTCGGCGCGTCGTACGGCCACGGCCGCATCGTGCCGGGCTACAAGACCACCCTCATCTGGGGCAACAAGACCCGCCCCGACGGGTCGGTGGTCGACACCGTCCAGGCGGACGGAAACGCGAAGTTCGAAATGTCGTTCAACAACGACTTCCAGATCGGCAACTTCACGGTGTCGACGCTGCTCGACTGGCGAGACGGCGGGTACCTCTCGAATCTCACGCAGAACCTCTTCGACGAGGGTCAGACGTCGTGGGACTACAACAAGCCCTCGCCCGATCCGGCGTACCCGAACCTTGGCTCGTACCGCTACGACACGTGGAACGCCGGCCGCAATTCCAGCGTCTACATCCAGAACGGGTCGTTCGTGAAGCTGCGCGAGATCACGGTGGCGTATCCGCTGCCGCCCGCGATCACACAGCGTCTCGTGCGCGGACATGATGCGCGGCTCACCCTGAGCGGCCGCAACCTCTACACGTGGTCGAAGTACTGGGGCGCGGACCCCGAGGTCAGCAACTTCGGGTCGCAGAACGTGGACCACTTCGTGGACCTGGCGCCGTATCCGCCGGCCCGGAGCTTTTTCTTCGGCGTCGACGTGAGCTGGTAACCATGCGCACCCTGACCAACCATTCCATTCGCACTCAGGCGAGGAACTCTTCCATGCGGCACTTTTTCGTGAAGGGGCTGGCGGCGGGCGTGTTGCTGGCAGGCGTAGCGGCCTGCAACACGGACCGGCTGAACGTCCCGAACTATCAGAATCCCACGCAGAGCTCGGCGCTCAACGACCCCGCGGGCGCGCTGCCGCTGCTCGCGGCGGGCGTGGAGTCCGCCGACCGCGGACAGCTCGCCGGCTTCGTCGGCGGCGTCGGCGAGCTCGGCCGGGAGTCATACAACTACTTCCCCACCGACGGCCGGACGACGACGGGATGGCTGACCGCCGACGTCAACAACGGCACGAGCTTCGGCGGCGGCGCGCTCTGGTCCGGCTACTACGTGGCCCGGCGCGACGCCTTCCAGTTGCGTGAGGTCGCGGCGAACGCCGGCAGCGCGCTGAGCGCCGCGCAGAAGAGCGCGGCGGAAGGCTTCGCCGACACGTTCGACGCGCTGGACATGCTGTACATCATCGACACCCGCAACCAGGTGGGTGCGCCGGTGGATCTCACCGACGACCCGACGAAGCTGCAGCCGTTCGTATCGCGCGATTCGGTGTACGGCTACATCATCGGCCAACTCAACCAGGCGATCAGCGAGCTTGGCCAGGGAGGCAGCGCGTTCCCGTTCAAGTTGCACTCCGGCTTCCAGGGCTTCGACACGCCGGCGACGTTCGCGAAGTTCGCGGCCGCCCTCTTGGCGCGGACCGAAGCCTACCGCGCCTCGCTCGGCGTGGACGGGTGTGCGGCCCTTTCGGCGACCTGCTACCAGCAGGTGCTCGCGGCGCTGAACAAATCGTTCATCGACACGAACTCGCCGTTGACGGCCGGCGTCTACCAGATCTACTCGCAGGCAGCCGGTGACGCGACGAACGGCATCAGCGAGGCGTTCCAGTACATCCTGGCCCACGCGCACGTGGACCAGGGCGTCGAGCTGAAGGCCGACAACACGCCCGACAACCGGTTCCTGGACAAGGTCGTGAGCATCCCGGCGCAGGGGCCGTCGAACCCGACCATCGGGATCAAGACCACCTGGCGCTACACGATCTACCCCACCCTGAGCACGCCGATTCCGGTCGTCCGGAACGAGGAGCTGATCCTGCTCCGCGCCGAAGCCGAGTATTTCACCGGCGACCAGGCCGGCGCGCTCAACGACATCAACTTCATCCGCACCACGTCCGGCGGCCTCGCGGCGCGGGGGGCGTTCACGAGCGACAGCGACTTCATCGCCGAGCTCCTGTACAACCGGCGCGAATCGCTCGCCTTCGAGGGGCACCGGTGGATCGACGTCCGGCGGTTCGGACTGCTCAACACGCTGCCCATCGACAGCAACGATCCCACCGCCGTGGCCGGCGCGACGCCGCACATCGTCATCGACCACCTGCCGGTTCCGCAGGCGGAGTGCCTGATTCGCAAGAGCGCTCCAGCCAACCTGCAGGTGCCGGCGGCGGGCAACTGTTCGTCCGCGTAGTCCATCGTAGTACACGGTGTCCGGGAGCTCCGGTGGGCGTACGCCCGCCGGAGCTCCTGTGCTCCGGACCCACGCGCCGCGCGCCCGGCGGCGGCGCTGCCGTTTCGCAACGGAGGTTCCCTTCCATGCCGCGCTTCATTCGTAAGCCTTTCCCCATGGCCGCCCGCATCCTGCGCGCGGCGGCCATGGGCGCCGCCCTGCTGGCCACGGGCGCCGCGGCGCGCCCAGCCCCCCCGGGGCTTCGCTTCGAAATCGTCTTCCCCGCTTCGCTCGCCGCGCAGCCGCAGACGGGCCATATCATTCTCATTATCTCCAGGGACTCCAGCGCCGAGCCGAGGTTCCAGTATCACGTCTACGAACCGAACGTGCAGCCGGCGTTCGGGATCGACGTGAACGCGCTCGCGCCGGGGCGTGCCGCGGTCATCGACGGCATGGTGTTCGGCTGGCCGCTGGCCAGCGTCGACGACCTGCCGGCGGGCACGTACCGCGTGCAGGCCGTACTCAACCGGTACGAGCTGTACCACCGCGCCGACGGGCACGACGTGTGGCTCCCGCCGGACAGGGGCGAGGGGCAGCACTGGTACTCCAAGCCCGGGAATCTCTACAACGCGCCGCTCACCGTGCACCTCGATCCGGCGGCGCCGCAGACCGTGCGCATCACGCTCGACCACGAGATCCCGCCGATCGTCCCGCCGCAGGACTCGAAGTGGGTGAAGTACGTGCGCATCAAGAGCGAGCTGCTGTCGAAGTTCTGGGGGCGTCCGATGTACCTCGGCGCCATCGTGCTCCTGCCGGCTGGCTTCGACGATCATCCGAACGCGCACTACCCGCTGGCCGTGGACCAGGGGCACTTTCCGACGGGCTTCCCCGAGTTCAGCCCCAACCCTCCGCGACCCGGCGAGCCGGCGCGGGACAGCGTGCGCACGGCGTACGCCTACGATCTCTACCGCCAGTGGACCGGCTTGCACTTCCCGAGGATGCTGGTGATGAAGATCCAGCACGCCAATCAGTTCTACGACGATTCGTATGCCGTCAACTCGGCCACGCTCGGCCCTTACGGCGACGCCATCGTGCACGAATTGATTCCGTACGTGGAGCACAAGTTCCGCGGCATCGGGCAGGGGTGGGCGCGCACCCTCTTCGGAGGCTCCACCGGCGGCTGGGAAACGCTCGGCGAGCAGGTCTTCTACCCGGACGACTTCAATGGGGCGTGGGCGTTCTGCCCGGATCCCGTCGACTTCCGGCAGTACGAGACGATCGACATCTATCACGACACGAGCGCGTTCGTCTTCAACGCGCAGTGGAAGCAGACGCCGCAACCCTCCGGCCGCGATTATCTCGGGCACCTGCTCACGACCGTCAAGGACGACAACCACTGGGAGTACGTCCAGGGCAGGAAGGACCGGTCGAGCGAGCAGTGGGACATCTGGGAAACCGTGTTCGGACCGGTGGGCCCCGACGGCTACCCCGAGCGGCTTTACGACAAGCGTACAGGCCACATCAACCCGCAAGTGGCAGATTACTGGAAGCAGCACTACGACCTCCGGTACATCCTCCAGCGCGACTGGCCGACGCTGGGACCGAAGGTCGTGGGCAAGCTGCACGTCTACGCGGGCACGATGGACAGCTGGCACCTGAACAACGCCGTGTACCTGCTGCAGGACTTTCTCGATACCACGAGGAATCCGTACTACGCCGGCTCCATCGAGTACGGCGACCGGTATCAGCACTGCTGGACCGGCGACTCGCAGCATTCCCTGCAGGTGGGGAGCATGACGGTGTTCCAGCGGTTCCTGCCGGTCATGGCGGCGCACCTCGTGAAGACGGCGCCCGCCGGGGCGGACACGGTGAGCTGGAGGTACTGAGGAGGCGCAGGTGCGGCGGTTCGTGGCGGGAATGCTCGTGGCGGTGCTCGCACCGACCGCCGCGGCACAGCAGACAGCGGTCGGGACGGCGCCGCGGCTCACCGGCGTCGTCACCGACACGGCGCGCCAGCCGCTGCCCGGCGTGCGGGTGTCCGTAGTGGGGACGGCGCTCGCCGCCGCCACGGATTCCGCCGGCCGGTTCGTGCTCGCCGGGATCCCCGCTGGTCCGCTCCGCGTCGCCTTCCGGCGACTGGGGTTCGAGCCCGACACCCTGGTCCTCGATCCGCGAACGCTGCGCCGCGACTCGGCGAGCGCCGCCTTGCGCCCGCTCGCCGTGCGGCTGGCGCCCACGGTCGTCACGGCGACGCGGGAATTCCAGTCCGCGAAGCTGGCGGGCTTTTATCGTCGGAGGCGCGGGGGGCGGGGACAGTACGTGACGCGCGCGCAATTCGAGCCCTTCGCCCCCCCGGACGTGGCGTCGGTGCTCCGGCGCTTTCACTCGCTTCAACTGGAGCCGACGCCGGAGGGCCAGCTCGTGGTGTCGACGCGCGGGCCGGCGGTGCGGAATCTGCGGCTGGCCGCGTGTGCGATGCGGATCGGCCTCGACGGCCAGCTCATGCCCGGCGACTTCCGGATCGACGAGGTGCCGATCGAGGAAGTCGAGGCGATCGAAGTATATGCCGGGCCGGCGAGCGTGCCGGCGGAATTTCAGACGGTGCTGCCGGGGCAGGACCCGATTTCGCGCGACACGGCGCTGCACGGCGGGGGCACATCGGACATCGAAACCTCCACGAGCTGCGGCCTCGTGATGATCTGGACCGCCACGGGCGGCCGCTGATCCGCCCCGTGGCACCCCGCTTGACGGCGGGCTATATTTCCGTGTTCTACACGCCTTACCGATTCAGAGGACCCCGTGAAGCCCGATATCCATCCCGAGTACGCAACGGCCACCGTGAAGTGCGCCTGCGGGAATACGTTCGAAACGCGTTCGACGCAGGCCGAGATCCACACCGACGTGTGCGCCGAGTGCCATCCGTTCTACACCGGCAAGCAGCGCCTCGTGGACACCGCCGGCCGCGTGGAGCGCTTCCGCCAGAAGTTCGGGAAGAAGGCCTGAGTCTCCGCGACCGCCTCGCCGAGCAGCTTGCGCGCGCGGTCGAAGTCGAGCGCGCGCTCTCCGATCCCGGCTCGCTCCGCGATTCCAGGAAGCTGGCCGAGCTGGGACGGGAACACCGGCGGCTGGCCCCGCTGGTCGAACTGGCGGCCCAATTCCGTAAGGCAGAGAACGAGCTCGAGCAGGCGCGCGAGCTCGTTTCCATTGACGACCCGGAGCTGGCCGCCGAAGCGGCCGCCGAGGTCCAGCGGCTGGAAGCGTCCATCGAAGCCATGGAAGCGCGCCTGCGGCCCATGCTCGTGCCCCACGACCCCCTCGACGACCGCAACGCGATCGTCGAGATTCGGGCCGGCACGGGCGGCGACGAGGCGGCGCTGTTCGCCGCCGACCTCTACCGGATGTACACGCGCTACTGCGAACGCCGCGGCTGGAAGCTCGACGTCATGTCGTATTCCGAGGGCACGCTCGGCGGCATCAAAGAGGTGATCTTCAAGGTCGCCGGCGACGGCGCCTTCGGCGCCATGCGCTGGGAGTCGGGGGTCCATCGCGTCCAGCGCGTGCCCGCCACCGAGGCGCAGGGGCGCATCCACACCTCGGCGGCCACCGTGGCGGTGCTGCCTGAGGCCGAAGAGGGGGACGTCTAGATCGACGAGAAGGACCTGCGCATCGACGTCTTCCGGGCCTCCGGTCCCGGCGGCCAGGGCGTGAACACCACCGACTCGGCTGTGCGCATCACGCACATCCCCACCGGGCTCGTGATCAGCCAGCAGGACCAGCGCTCGCAGATCCAGAACCGGGCGCGGGCCATGGAAGTGCTGCGGGCGCGGCTGCTCGATCTCCGGCTCGCCGAGCGCGAAGCCGAGCGCGCGCGCATGCGCAAGACGCAGGTGGGCACCGGCGACCGGTCGGCCAAGATCCGCACCTACAACTTTCCGCAGAGCCGGATCACCGACCATCGCATCGGCTACACGACGCACGATCTGCAGCGCGTGCTCGACGGCAACCTCGAAGATCTCATCGAGGCGCTGCAGCTGGCCGACGTCGAGGAGCGGTTGAGCGTTGCCTGAGCGACGGCGCCCCGGCGCGCCCTCCGAGGGCGCGGTCCCCATGGCGGTGGACGCCGCGGCGCCCACCGTGGGCGCCGTCGTGCGGCAGACCGCCGAGGCGCTGGTGCGCGACGGCGCGCCGAATGCCGCGATGGCGGCGCGCGAGATCGTGGCGGCGTTGCTCGACGTGGGGCGCCACTGGACGGTGCTCCACGGCGGCGAGCGGGCCGACGCGATGCTGCTGGCGCGGGCGCTGCAGTCGGCACGCCGCCTGGCGGACGGAATGCCCTTCCAGTACGCCGTCGGGCGGGCGAGCTTCCGGCGGCTCACGCTCGACGTGGACCCCCGCGTGCTGATCCCGCGCCCCGAGACGGAGCTTTTGGTGGAGTTCGTGCTCGAACTCACACGCGACGCGTCGGGCGGCGTGGCGATCGACGTCGGCACGGGATCGGGCGCAATCGCGCTGGCGCTGGCGCAGGAGGGGACGTTCGCGCGCGTGATCGGCACGGATGTCTCCGCCGATGCGCTGGCCGTGGCGGGCGCCAACGCCTCGACGCTGGCCGCGGTGATCGCCACCCCGGTGGAGTTTCGGCAGGGGTCGCTGCTGCGGCCGGTGTCGGAAGTCCGGGCGCGGGCAATCGTGTCGAACCCGCCCTACATTGCGTTCGAGGAAGTCGCGGCGCTGCCCGCGTCGGTGCGCGATTGGGAGCCGGTGACGGCGCTACTCAGCGGCGAGAACGGGCTGGCGGCCACCCGCGAGCTGGTGCGCGGGGCGGCGGAACGGCTGGAGGGCGGGGGCGTGCTGGCGCTGGAAGTGGACGCGCGCCGCGCCTCGCTGGTGGCGGAAATGGTGGCTGCCGACGCAGCTTTCGCAGACGTCTCGGTGCGGTTCGACCTCGCCGGGCGCGAACGGTTCGTACTCGCACGACGACGGGAGTCCGCATGATCGAAGAGAAAGCCAAGGATCTGGGCCGGCTGATCGGCCAGAGCAGCGAATATCAGGCCCTCAAGCGCGCCAACGAGGCGCTGGCCGAGGACACGGACGCGGTGGCGCTGCTCAAGCAGATGGAGACGCTGCGGCTGGACGCGCAGAAGATGATTGCCCGCGGCGAGCGCCCCACCGTCGAGATGGAGCAGCAGCTCGACGACCTGCTCACGAAGGTGCAGGGACAGTCGGTGTACCAGCGGCTGATCGTCGCCCAGGAGAATTTCGACAAGACGATGGCGAAGGTGAACGACTGGATCCTCGACGGCATCGACAAGGGTGCCGCGAGTCCGATCATCATGCTGGGGTGACATGGCGCGTGGGTCGCTGATCGTCTTCGAGGGGGCGGAGGGCGTCGGCAAGTCGACGCAGCTCCGCCGTCTCGCATCGTGGCTCGAGTCGGGGGGGCGCGTGGTGCACGCGCACCGCGAGCCGGGCGGCACGCCGCTGGGCGACGAGATCCGCCGCCTGCTGCTCGATCCGAAGTCCGACATCGCGCCGCGCGCCGAGGCGCTGTTGTTCATGGCGTCGCGGGCGCAGCTCGTCGAAACCCTCGTGCGGCCGGGGCTCGACGCGGGGCACGTCGTCCTGCTCGACCGCTTCTTCCTCTCGACGTACGCCTATCAGGGTGCCGGGCGGGGGCTGCCCGAAGCCGAAGTGCGGCGCGCGAACGCCGTGGCCACCAACGGGCTCGTGCCCGATCTCACGCTGCTGATGACGCTCCCCGTGCGCGAGGGGCTGGCGCGCGCGGCGCAGCGCGGCGCACGCGACCGGATGGAGCGCAACGCCGACGAGTTCCACCACCGGGTGTCCGAGGCGTTCGCGGCGTTCGCCGATCCGGCGTGGCAGGCCGCACACCCCGAGTGCGGGGCGATCGTGACCGTGGACGCATCGGGGTCGGAAGACGAGGTGTTCGCGCGCGTGCGCGCGGTGGTCGAGGCCCGGCTCGGCCCGGGCTGATCCGGCCGCGGCTACCGGGGGGCGGACCCGGCGCGCAGCGGGTCGCTCTTCACCTGTACGACGAGCAGCGCCAGCACGATCACGTGCACCGCCGTGCACCAGGCGCAGATCTTCCCGACCACGCCGAGTTCCTGGTAGACCAGCCAGAACACCGTGGCGGTGCCGGCCAGCACCCAGAACAGCCCGCCGGTGCGCAGCCACGCGGGCTCGCCGGCGTTGCGGGCACGGGCCGAGAGCACTGCGAGTGCCAGCGCGACCACGAACCACCCGAGGCCGAGCACAGCCACGGGGATGCCCATCACGAACGCCGACGGGCTCGTCAGCACCTGCTGGCAATTGACCAACGCTCCCCCACTGCACACGAGGGGAACGTTCGTGTCGTAGTGGAGGAGCGTGAGGTACCCTGCGATCAACAGGCCGGCCACCGTGAGGAGCAGGCGGAGCCGGTCGTAGGACCGCAGCGTCACGGCACCCGGGTGGGCAGGGTCTTCACCGCCTGTGCCACGGGAGCGCTGCCGCACACCGACGCCGGCTGGTGTCCGTCCACCGCGCAGATGGCGGCCGTGATCTCATTCGCGTTGGCCAGGATGGCCTGCGCCGCGGACTCCGTCCCCGTGGGGAGCGAGGCGGCGATCTCCTCGTGCGTGCGGCCCGCCAGCAGCCCGGGGTTGTACGGCGATCCGCTCCACATGTAGCGGCCGCCCACGAGCATGAACGGAATGCCGCCGGCGCTCTCCTTGCTGAGGTACGGCGGCCCGTCGTACTTGGTGATCAGCGCCTCCTGCTCGGCGGTCGGCGTCTCGAGCGTGGGGTAGCGTCCGCCCACGGGCTCGGCGCCCTGCAGCTCCACGGACTGGAACTCGATGAACGAACTCGTATACGTCGCCCCGGCAAAGGAGAGGGTCGGCGTGCTGGGGAATACGTCCTCGGAAGACGACGCCGAGTACTTGAGCCCCGAGAACCGGCCGAACCGCGAGAGAGCGGCGACCACCGACCACCGGGCCGCGGCGCAGTACGGGCAGTAGAGCGCGCCGATGTAAAGGACCACCGGCTTCCCCGCCGTCGTGTCGGCGGTGCCGACGAAGATGGGAACGGTCGCTCCGATCGTGCCGGCGTGCTCCCAGGTGGCCGCCGGGATGGACGTGAGGTCCGCCATGACCGAGTCGGGAACCGGTGTCGAGATCAGCGCCGCGGCGGCGGCCGGCGGTGGGGCGTTCCGGCGGTTCATGGCGAACACCACCGTCGCGACGAGGGCGAGGGCGACCACGACCAGCAACGAGTTGAGCTTCCTGGAATTCTGGGCCACGGCAGGGTCTCCGGTGCGGGAGGATCAAGTATAACCGCCGGCCGCCGGTCGTGTCAGCGCGTGACCACCCGCGCCCCCTTGGGCATCACGAAGCGGAACGCCGCGTCGTCCGTCGGCACGTTCACCTGCAGCGACGTGAGCCGCACGAGACGGGTCACCCCGTTGGTCTGCGCCACCTCGAATTGCCGGATGTACCCGTCGCCGTCGTCGATCCAGACCTTCGCGCGGGAGAACTCCGTCGGTCCGTCGGCGCGCGGGGTGAGGATCACCAGCCGCGCCGGCCGTCCGTTTACCGAGTCGGCGCCGCCGTCGGCGATGTCGTACTTCGTGAACGGATGGTCGAGAAACTGGGCGGTGAGGTCCACCGTGCCGCTCCCCTGCGCGGTCTCGGGGCGCTTGATCACCTGGCCGGGGGTGCTGCTGGGGAGAAACAGCCAGAGCCAGGTGCCGTCGGCGACGATGCGATCGCCATCGGGATCCTGGAAACGCACGGCGAGCTTGTCGGGCCGCCGCTGCTGGTATTCGCCGCGGGCGTGGGCCGACGTGCCGGTGAGCGAGTTGCTCACCGTCTGCTCGAACGAGGCGCGCACGGTGCGGACGGCCTGCCACGCGTCGACGGCGCGGCGGACGGCGGCCTGTGCGGCCGCCTCCTGCGCGCGCGCGGCGGCGGGGGCGAGTGTGCCCAACGTGCCGGCGACGATGGCGGCGAACCAAATGCGGCGTACGAACATGAAGCTCCCCGATGCGAGGACGCCGCGCGGCATGCGCGGCGTCTCTGGGTACTACCCGACCGAGATCGGGGCGGTTCCCGGTGTCGGCAGCACGGTTCGCCCGATCGCGGCGGCGATGGCGCGGATCTCGGTGACGAGCCGCGCGAACTGCTCGGGGTAGAGCGACTGCCCGCCGTCCGACAGCGCGCGGTCGGGCGTCGGGTGCACCTCGATGATCACGCCGTCGGCGCCGGCGGCGATGGCGGCGCGCGCCATCGGCGTCACCTTCTCGCGCAGCCCTGTGCCGTGGCTCGGGTCGGCGATCATCGGCAGGTGCGACAGCTTCTGCACCACGGGAATCGCCGTCAGGTCGAACAGGTTGCGCGTCGTCGTATCGAAGCTGCGGATGCCGCGCTCGCACAGGATCACCTGGCCGTTCCCCTCGGCCAGGATGTACTCGGCGCTCATGAGCAAATCCGTAATGGTGGCCGCCATGCCGCGCTTGAGCAGCACCGGCTTCCCGATGCGCCCCACGGCGCGCAGCAGCGAGTAGTTCTGCATGTTCCGCGCGCCCACCTGGATGCAGTCGGCGTACTGGGCCACGAGGTGCGCGCCTTCCTCGTCCAGCGCCTCGGTGACGATGGGCAGGCCGGTCTCGCGCTTGGCCAGGGCGAGCATCTCGAGCCCCTTCTTGCCGAGTCCCTGGAACGCGTAGGGGGAGGTGCGCGGCTTGAACGCGCCGCCGCGCAGGGCCGAGGCGCCGGCGGCGCGCACGGCGCGCGCCGCGGTCACGATCTGGTGTTCGTTCTCCACCGAGCACGGGCCGGCGATGATCGCCACCTCGCGCCCGCCGAAGCTCACGCCGGGCGCGAGGGTGACCACGGTGTTCTGCGGCTGCCATTCGCGCGAGACCTGTTTATACGGCTTGGAGACGTGGATGACTTCGGCCACGCCGGCCAGGGCTTCGATGCGCGACGAATCCACGCGCCCGTCGTTGCCCACCAGCCCGACCGCGGTGCGCTGCTCGCCCGGCATCGGCCGCGCCTGGTAGCCCATTTCCTCGATTACCTGCACGACGCGCTCCACCTGCTCCGCGGTCGCGCCGTGCTGCATGACGACCAGCATGTCGACTCCTCAGATATCGGTCTGCCATCCGTCGCGCGCGACGGTTACCGGACCGGGGTACCGGGCCGCGATCGCGGCCGCGATGTCTACGCCTTCCACCGGCGGGTACAGGTGCGTGAGCACCAGGCGCCGGGGTCCCGCCACCTCCGCGAGCGCCCCGCACCGTTCCGGCGTCAGGTGCTCCGCGATGGCCATGGCTTCGGGGAGCGAACACTCGCACAGCAGGACGTCGCACCCCCTGGCCCATTCGGCGAGCCCGGGATCGAACCCCGTGTCGCCGGTATAGACGAGCCGGTGCGCTCCGGCCGCCACGGAATATGCCACACTCTCCGCGGTATGGGGAACCTGCCGGGCCTCCAGGCGGAGGTCCGCCCCCAGCGAAACCCCGGCGCCCGAGGCGAGCTCGACCACTTCGACGGGGAACCCCGGGTCCGTGACCCAGCTTCCGTAGGCGGCCGCCAGGCGCTGCAACAGGTCGGCCGTGCCCACGGGGCCGAGGATGTGCAGCGGGGCGCTGCGCGGCGGCAGGATCCCGTACTTCGAGGCGAAGATCAGCGCCGGCAGGTCGCCATGGTGGTCGATGTGAAAGTGGCTCAGCGCCACGTGGGTGATCGCCGGCCAGGGCAGGGCCAGCTCGGCCAGCCGCCGCGCCACGCCGGGGCCGCAGTCCATGAGCAGCCGCGTGTCGCCGTGCTCCACGAAGTAGCCGCTGCAGGCCCGGGTCGGCGACAGCGCGATGGTGCCGGTGCCGAGGACGGTGAGCCGCATGGCCGCACCCGGCGCGCGCGCCTCCGCCGTCACCGCGCGCCCGCGCCCGGCGCCGCGTCCGCCGGCCTCATGCGGTCGCGGCGGTCTCCGCGGGCACGGGAGCGGCGAGCACGGCGTCCACCGACGCGCCCTTCATCCGCACGCTCACCAGCGACGACACGCCCGGCTCCTGCATCGTCACGCCGAACACCGCGTCGGCGGCTTCGGTCGTCGTGCGCGGATTGTGCGTGATCACGATGAACTGCGTCTTCTTCTTGAACTCGGTGAGCATGCGCACGAAGCGCCCGACGTTGGCGTCGTCCAGCGGCGCGTCCACCTCGTCGAGCAGGCAGAAGGGACTGGGCTTGGTGAGGAAGATGCCGAACAGCAGCGACAGGGCGACGAGCGCCCGTTCGCCGCTGGAGAGCAGGTGGATGCGCTGCGTCCGCTTGCCGCGCGGCGACGCATGGATCTCGATGTCGCAGTCCAGCGGCGCCTCGGGGTTCTCGAGCCGCAGGTCGCACTCGCCGCCGCCGAACAGGGTCATGAAGATCTGGCGGAAGTTCTCGCGCACCTGCACGAAGGTCTGCAGGAAGAGCTCGCGCGCCGTCTCGTCGATCTCGCGGATCGCCTGCATCAGCGAGTTCTTCGCTTCGGTGAGGTCGGTGCGCTGCGCGGTGAGGAAGTCGAGGCGCTTGACCGTCTCGTCGTGCTCCTCGATGGCGAGCACGTTCACGGCGCCGAGCTGCTCGATCTGCTGGCGCAGGTCGTCGGCTTCGGCGCGGAGCGCGTCGTCGTCCACGTCGAGCGGCTCGGCGGCGGCGATCATCTCGTCCAGCGGCTTCCGCCACTCGGTTTCCAGCCGCTCCCGGATCGCGGTGCGGCGGCCCGACAGCTCCGTGAACCGCAGCTCGGCGTGATGCAGCTCGTCGGCGGCCGCGGCGCCGTCGTGCCGCGCGCGGTCGAGCGCGTGCTCGGCTTCGGTGAGCGCGGTGTCGGTGGTGGCCACGGCGCGCTCGGCTCCCGCCAGCCGCGTTTCGGCGTCGGTGAGGGCGGCCTGGCGCGCGTCGAGGTCGGTGCGCCACGCGGTCATCTGCTCGTGCAGCTCGGCGTCGCCGCTGCTCAACCCGCCCAACTCGGCGCTCAGCGCGTCGAGCCGCTCGGCGGCCGAGCGCAGCTCCTCGCCCAGCCGCCGCTCACGGTCGGCGGCCACCTGCGCCCGCGCCTGCACCTGCGCCTGCTCCACCTGCCACGCCGACCGCTGTTCGCGCGCGCGCTCCTGTTCGGCGTCGGCTTCGGCGAGCGCAGCGCGCGCCCGTGCGATGTCGGCGTCGCGCTCGGCGAGTCCGCCGCGCAGCGCCTCCGTCTCCTGATCGAACGCGGCAATGGCCGTGCGCAGCTCCTCGCAGCGGCGCTCCATGCGGCCGGCCAGCTCGGCCGACGCCTGCACGTCGCGCTCGGCGCGCTGCACGCCGCGCTCGGCATCGGTGTGCCGGCCCGAGACGGCGCCGAGGGCGTGCTGCGCGTCGGCGGCGGCCTCGGACGCCGATGCCACGCGCGATTCCGACCGGGCGAGTGCCTCGGCGGCCTCCTGCGCGGCGCGTTCGGCTTCCGTGCGTGCTGTCTGGCCGGCCGTCAGCTCGCCGCGCAGGGCGAACAGCTCGGCGCGGCGGCGCAGCGGACCCGGTCCGCCGCCGGTGCCGGGCAGCCACACGGCGCCACGACCGTCCACGAACGCGGTGCCGTCCGATTCGGCGCGCACCTGCCCCAGCAGCGCGCGCACCCACGCATCGGCAGGCGCCTGGGCCTGCGCGCCGGCGGCCAGCGCGTCGGGCGCGAGCGCCGCGCCCGATCCCGGCTCGGCGTCGAGGGGCAGGAGGAGCAGCGGCCCCGGATTGGCCGTCTGGTGCCACCGGCGCACGGCGTCCGCCACCTGGCGGTCACGGACGAGCACGGCGTGCACGGTGGCGCCGAGGAAGCGCTCGATGAGCACGGCGCCGGCCTGGTCGGCCGACAGGAAATCGCTCAGCGGGCCGAGCACGGCGCCCTCGCCGAACTGGTCGCGCTCGCGAAGCAGGCGCGCGGCCGCGGGGGCGAGCCCCACGCGCTCGCGCTCGAGCCCTTCGAGCGCGTGCACCTTGCCTTCGAGCGCGGTGAGCGACTGTTCCACGCGGGCCAGCGCCGCGCGCGCTTCGACGTCCCGCTCGCGGGCCGAGCGGTCGGCCTCGCGCGCCGCCTGCAACTCGGCGTCGGCGGCGGCGGACGCGGCGCGTGCCGAGTCGAGCGCCACGACGGCCGATTCGAGATCGCGCTGCGCGGCCGCGAACGCATCGGTGAGCGCCACGCGCTCCCGGTCGAGCACCGCCGCCTGCTGCGTGGTTTCGTCCAGCTCGCGCTGGCTGCGCTCGCGGTCGAGATGGATGCGGCGGGCGCGGTCCTGCACTTCGCGCAGGGCCTGCTCGGCGCGCTCGGCGGCGGCGCGGGCGGCGGCCACGGCGTCGCGGCTCGCATCCTCGCGGCGCTGCCGGTCGGCCAGTTCCGCTTCGAGCGAGCGGAGCGACGCTTCGAAGTCCTGCTTCTCGGTGGCGGCGCGCTGCAGCTCCTCTTCGAGCCGCGCGCGGGTGAGCTGCCCGTGCGACGCTTCCGCTTCGGCGCGCTCGCGGCGCATCTGCGCGTTGCGTCGCCGCTCTTCGGCCACCGCCATCTCGCCGCGAATCTGCTGGACGCGCTCGCGCTGCTCCGACACCAGCCGCGACAGCTCGTTGCGCTGCGCCTCGGCGGCAGTGCGCGCGCCATGCGCGGCATCGCGCGCGCGCTCGGCTTCGGCTGCGCGCGCCTCGCGCGCCGGCGCCTGCGCGCGGAGCTCGTTCACCCGCACGCCGAGCTGCTGCAGCTCCTCATGCCACGCCTGCATCTCGCGGGCGGCGAGGGCGATTTCCACCGTGTAGCGGCGGCCGCTCAGCTCGGCGTAGCGCTCGGCGCGCCGGCGCTGCCGGGCGAGCGAGCGCACCTGCGTGGTGACTTCGCTGATCAGGTCGTCGAGCCGCTGCAGGTCGACCGTGGTCTCCTCGAGGCGGCGCTCGGTGGTGCGGCGCCGGTCGCGGTACAGGCCGACGCCGGCGGCTTCCTCGAACAACTCGCGGCGGTCGTCGGGCCGGTCGGAGAGCAGGGCGTCGATCATCTTGCTCTCGATCACCACGCCCGTGTCGGCGCCGAGGCCGGTGCCGCGCAGCAGGTCGTGGATGTCGCGCAGGCGGCACGGCGCACCGTTGAGCAGGTAGTCGCTCTCACCCGAACGCGAGAGGCGGCGCGTGATGACCACTTCGCGGAAGGCGATCGGAAGGCCGCCGTCCTCGTTGTCGAAGTGCAGGGAGACCTCGGCCACGTTCACGGCCCGGCGCGCCGACGAGCCCTGGAAGATGACCTCTTCCATTTTCGCGCCGCGCAGCAGGCGGGCGCGCTGCTCGCCCAGCACCCAGCGCACGGCGTCGGACACGTTGGACTTGCCGCACCCGTTGGGGCCGACGATGGCCGTGACGCCCTGATTGAACGTCAGCGTCGTTTCGTCGGCGAACGACTTGAAGCCCTGCATTTCGAGCCTGGTCAACCGCACTAGAAAGGTCTCCCCGTTCGGTAGGCGAGCGTGGCGTGCACGCCGGCGGCGCGCAGCGTGCGGCTCAGCGACGCGGTGTCCGCCGCCGAAGCAAAGGCACCGGCGTACAGCCACGCCCGGCCGTCGGCCTGGCGCAGCGCGTACACCGGCAGCCCGCGGGCGGCATACGCCGCCACGCGCGCCGCAGCGGCACCGGCCGCCACGTCCCGCTCGATCAAGAATGCCAGCGGGACGTGCACCACCGTTCCGCTCGTTTCACTGAGTTGCCCGTGCGCCCGAAGCTCCTGCAGGAGCGCGCCGGCATCGTTGGAGGTCGCGAACGCGCCGGCCACGATCTCGTAGCCGCCGGCCGTCCGGCCGGCCGTGGGAACGAACGTGCCCGCCGGCGCGACGGCTCCCACGGTCCGAAGCCGTAAGATAGCGCCCGCGGCGGTTTCCGCATGACCGAGCTGCACGGCGTAGCCGGACGGCGGCCGCGAGGCGCCGGGAAGATCCGGCACGGCGCGGGCGGGGATGCCCGCCCGCGTCATGATCGCCGCGGCATCGCGCTGGTCCGCCGCGCCCGGGCGGCGCTGGTAGTCGGGACCGTACCCTCGCGCCAACGGCCGGTCCATGAGCCACAGTCCCACCGCGAACAGGAGCGCGGTGAGGAGAATGCCGAGCGCACCCGGGGCGACGCGGCGCAGGCGTCGGGGGCCGTGAGGCAGGGCCCACGCGTTCACCGCTTCGCCTCGTAGACGAAGTACGTGTGCTGCGACGCCCGCCCGACGCGGTCGGCCTCGTCCCGGGTGGGATACGGACCGAGCACCACGCGATAGATCGGAGTGCCGTTGCGCGTCGTCATCTCGATGTGCGCCTGCTTGCCCTCGACGTTGATCTGCGCGGCCAGCTCCTGGGCGTGCGGCTGCGAGAGCAGCGCCGCGAACGACACGTTGTAGCCCACCTGCACCACGGCCGTGTCCCGAACCGCGGTGGTTCCGGCCGCCTGCTTCAGACTGTCGGCGAGCTGCGCCGCGCGGGCGGCGGAGTCGGCCGCGGCGGCGTCGATCGCGGTGCGGGCACTGTCGGCGGAGGCGAGGTTGAAGCTCACGGGCACGTCGAGCGACGACTGCCGCGGGCGGAATCCGTTCCAGTGGAACGGGTACCAGTAGTCGGCGGCGCCGCCGCTCACCCGGTTGGCGGGGCGCAGCGTCTCCCCGTCGACGAAGGTGACGTCGCTGCCCTGCGCGAGGGCGATGGCGCCGTCCGGTCCCACGAAGGGCAGGTCGGCGCGCCATGCGGTGGACACGGCGCCCAGCACGCGGTACGTGCCGATGGCCACGACCCACGCCGAGTCCCGCCCCTGCTCGCGCGCCAGCAGATAGCGTCCCAGCGGGTCGAAGCGCAGCTCCGACGCCTGTCCCGGCAGCGCGATGCGGTCGGCGATCGCATTGCGGTACCGGTCCACGACGCTGAGCGTACGGCTGGAATCGGTGACCACGAACACGCGATCGCCGCTGGGGGTCGCCACGGCGGCCGCGATCGGCTTTTCGAAGTGCACGGGCCGGCTCCAGTCCAGCGTCCGCGTATCGAGGCTCACCAGGCCCGAGTCGACGATCAGGTACAGCCGCTCGCCCACCTCGTGCGGCAGGGGCCGCCAGGTGGAGGGGAGGCTCGTCGAATCCACGATCCTGGTTTCGGGGGGAAACAGCTTCCAGAGCCGCGTCTCGTCGTCGCGGCCGCCGGCGACGAGCACCGAGCCGTCGTCCTGCGGGAAGATGGCGCGGGCCCGGCGCGGCGGCGTGAAGGTCCAGGAGCCGGCGACGGTGAGCCGCACGACGTCGCCCCTGGCGCTCGTACCGTACACCGCGGCCCCGTCTTCGGACGCTGCGCCGAGGAGCGCCGTATCCGACACTTGCGCCGACGCGCCCGAACGGAGGTTGAGGCGCACCGGCTGGTTCCGGGCGTCGACGGCCACGAGCGAACCGGCGTCGGGATCGAAGCCGAGCATGCGCGCGATGGCCGGGGTGCGCGACGAGCCCGTCCAGACCACGGAGTCGAGGTTCGTGTAGGCGTAGATGTGCGGAGCGCCGCCGTTCAGGGGCGCGCGCAGCACGAGCGCGTCGGGGCCGCTCTGCGACCCGCTGCCGGCGGCGGTCACGGGCACGAGCCCGCGCGGCCTGCCGCACGCGGCGGCGAGGAGGACGGCGGCGACGACCGCCCGGCGGGTCAGAAGCTGGGCCACAGCGACCAGGTCCAGAAGCCGTGCTGCCCGGGCTGGTCCAGCGGAATCGCGTAGTTCCAGGTCACGAGCGCGTAGTTGAACAGATTCAAGCGTAAGCCCACTCCGTAGCTGCGCAGCGGATAGCGCTGGCGGGTGAGATCGTAATTCACCGGACGCGCGCCGTACACTGCCTGGTCGCGCGACCACGCCAGCCCCTCGTCGTAGAACACCAGCCCGTCGATCGGCGGCAGCGAGAAGGGCAGGATGCCGAGATCGATTTTGCGTATCAGCGGGAAGCGCAGCTCGGCGTTGGCCACCATGACCCGGCTGCCCAGCAGCTGCAACGCGCTGCAGTTGGACGGATTCGCCCCGATCACCGGACAACTGGCGTAGAACTGGTTGTTGCGGTCGTAGCCGCGGACGTAATCCGACCGCGCAATGTACTTCGGAAACGCCGTTTCGTCGCGTCCCACGGCGATATTCGCGTACAGCCGGGTGGCCAGCGTGAGATAGTTGAACACGATCGGGTCGTACCGCCGGTAGTCCGCCAGGTATTCCACCCAGTCGTAGGCGCCCACCACCGGCGTGATCTGCAGGCGGTACCGCTGGCCGTCGATCGGGCCCGTGCCGGTGTACAGCGAGTTGTCGAACACGTAGGCGAACTGCGCATCCACGTAATCCAGGCTGTGGTCGCGCCGCGTGCTGTCGAACTGGAACGGCGAGACGGAGATGCCGTTGTCCACGGAGCGGCTGATGAACCACCGTTCGCGGTCGATGTTGTTGAAGCCGCCGCCGATCTCGAAGCGGGCGAAGCGGTCGAGCGGGTAGGACGTGAGCCCGTACACCTGGCGCGCCACGTACGTCGTGATCTCCTGATGCTCGGCGCTCGCCGCGCCGGAGCCCGCCACCGAATCGCCCGTGAGGAAGTAGAACGGCGACTGCGCGAATCCGGCGGTGTACTGCCAGCGGTGGGCGAGGTTCGTGTAGCCGAGGTAGAGGCGCGCCTCGCTCACGCGGCCGTTGATCTCGGCGGAAACGGCCACGCGGTGGTCGCCGAGCATGTCGCCCATGACCACGGTGGCGCCGCCGAAGAAGTTCCGCCCGTAGTTGTCGGGCGCGTAGCCGATGCTCGGGCGCGATACGTACTCGGGGCGGAAGCGGCCGTCGTACGGCAGGTCGCGGAAGTGCATCGTGTCGGGCAGGCCGAGCTGCATGCTGTCGAGCATCCCGGCCACCGTGACCACCGTGGTGTCGCCGTGCGTGCGCAGCGTGGTGGAATCGCGGCGCGCCGGCGTCGGCATGAGAACGGCGGCGGCGATCGCGGGCGACCGGTAGGGCGCGCCGGCCAGGGACTGCGGGTGGTCCAGGCTCCACACGGTGTAGTGGCCGTCGGAGTAGTAGGTGAACGCGAGCCGGTCCGCGTCGCGCGCCCACGTAATCGCGGGGCTGTACTCGGTGATCCCGGAAATTGCCCCTGCGAGATTGGTGAGCTGGTACTGCTCCTGCGTGGCCAGCCGGTAGAGGAACAGGTTGGCGGTGCCCGTGCGGTCGGAGATGAACGCGAGGGCCGAGCCGTCGGGCGACCACTGCGGGTTCAGATTGCGCCCGGGCTGGTCCGGGAGCAGCCGGATCGAGTGCGAGGCGAGGTCGTAGAACGCGATGCGCCACTCGGGGAAGCGGAGCAGGGCGAAGCTGGCGTCGGGGCCGCGGTCGGTCACGAAGGCGATGGTCTTGCCGTCGGGCGACCAGGCGGGTTGCAGATCGGCGTACTTGTCGTCGGTGAGCCGCTCGAGGTGGCTTCCGTCGGCGTCGACGATGCAGAGGTCCGTGATGCCGCCGTGGCTGCCGCTGAACACGAGCCGCGTGCCGTCGGGCGACCAGCTCGGGTTGGAGACGCTTTCGAACGGCAGGCGGTCGAGCCGCGCGATGGGCGCGCGCCGGCCCACGTCGAAAATGTAGAGCACGTCGCGCCCGGCATACTGCGCCGTGAACGCCAGGCGCTTGCCGTCGGGCGAAAACGCGCTCTGCGAGTAGAGCACGCGCAGCTCCTCGTAGTTGGGATCGGTGGTGCTCTTCACCAGCCGATCGAGGCGCTTGCCCGTGGTCGCGTCGGCGAGCCACAGGTCGATGAACACCTGGCCGCGCGCGGGGTTGCCGTTGGCGAGGAACGCCACGTACTTGCCGTCCGGCGACAGCGCGGGCGCGAGGAAGATGTCGCCGCCGCTGCGCTCGGGGTTGAGCGTCGGCCTGGCGACGTCGCGCACGCGGGAGAGCGTGGCGATGGCCGGCAGGTAGCGGCGCTGCAGGTATTCCTTCCACTCCTCGCCCAGATCTTCCATGGACTCGCCGGTGGTGCGGCGGATGGCCTTGTCCACGCCGAGCGCGGGCGTGGCGCGCAGGATCTGCCCGATCGCGTCGTCGCCCCACCG
The DNA here is from genome assembly GCA_036393095.1 of Gemmatimonadaceae bacterium. GTDB lineage: Bacteria > Gemmatimonadota > Gemmatimonadetes > Gemmatimonadales > Gemmatimonadaceae > JAGWRI01. The sequence continues at coordinate 21,482 of DASVWS010000171.1, forward strand.
CGCGCCGATGTACGCCCAGAGCGAGTGGCCGTACCGGTACGGGAAGTATTTGTCGGGGTCGTCGGTCATCTCCTGGATGGTGGGGATGGTGCCGTTGAGCGCGGCGTCCCGCATCCAGGCATCGGTGAGCGGCGTCGTGGGCCCGAGCGACAGGTATTCGGCCATGCCTTCGGCGAACCAGAGCGGCGGATTCACCTGGGCCAGCGTCTGCAGCCCGCTGCCGGCGTGTCCGCGCGCGAACACGTCATACTGGAACGCGTGCACCATCTCGTGGGTGAGCACGTGCTCGAAGCTGCGGTAGTCGCCGGTGAAGTTGAGCAGCATCCGGTGGCGCAGCGCTTCGGTCACGCCGCCCACGGCCTCGCCCAGGTCGCCGGTCACGTTGTTCTCGGCGAAGTCGGTGCGCGAGGCGTAGAGCACGATCGGCTTCTTCTCGATGAACTTGTGGTCGAGAATCCGCGACAAGCGCGCGTACGCGCGCTCCGCCATGCGCGCCGCGTCCATCGCGGCGGGCCGCTCCACGGGGTAGTAGTAGATCAGGAAGTGGTCGGTCTCCAGCGTGTGCCAGGCGAAGTGCGTGTACTGGACCTGGTTCTGGCCGAAGTAATCCTGCGCGCCGAGCGGGCGCACCGACCCAGCGGCGATCGCGATCGCGACGAGCGCCGCCGCGCGGCGAATCACGCACCCGCCCCCTGGGCGGCGACGGGGATGTTCTCGGCGTCCCCCCACAGCCGCTCGAGCTGGTAGAAGTCGCGGAGCGACGGATGGAACAGGTGGACCACGAAGTCCACGTAGTCGAGCAGCACCCAGCGGCCCTTGGCGAGTCCCTCTTCGTGGTACGGACGCTGGCCGGCCTTCGCGAGCTCCGCCATCACGTGGTTGGCGAGGGCGCGCACGTGCGTGTCCGAGGTGCCGCTGGCGATCACGAAGTAGTCGGTCATGTCCGACACGCCGTGGAGATCGAGGATGACGACGCGGTCGGCCTTGTGGTCGGCGCAGGCGCGCGCGGCGCGCTGGACGAGCTGGGGAACGGTCGGGGCGGGCGACGGGGAAGCCATGTCGTAGATTAACCCGCCCGGAGAAGCGGCGGGAGCCGGAAACAGGCGCCGCCGGCCGAGGAGCGGCCGGCGGCGCGGGACGCGGAGGCGGGCGTGCCGCCCGCGATTACTGCTTGATCACCCAAACCCGGATTTCGGGCTTTACGTCTGCGTGCAGGCGCACCGGCACCTTGTACACGCCCAGCGCCTTGATCGGCTCGTGCAGATCGATCTGGCGGCGCTCGATGTGGAGCCCCTGCGCCTCGAGCTGCTGCTGGATGTCGGCGGCGGTCACCGAGCCGAACAGCTTGCCCTCCTCGCCGACGCGGGCCGAGAAGGTGAGCGAGACCTGCTCCAGCTTGGCGGCGACGCCCTGCGCCGCCTCGCGGCGCTCGTTCTCGGCGGCCTCCAGGCGCGTGCGCTCCTGCGCGATCCGCTTGAGGTTGCCCGGGGTCGCCTCGTAGGCGAGCCCGCGCGGCAGCAGGTAGTTGCGCGCGTAGCCCGCGCGAACCGAGACCACGTCTCCGGGCTTGCCGAGATTCTCGACGCCCTGGCGAAGAATGATTTCCATAAGAGTACCCGAAAGCTGTTACGAAGTGGGACGAGCGCGGTTCCGCCAGTCGGCCCAGGTGTCACCCAGGCCGAGCCCGAACGCGGCGATCGCGAGGAGCAGGAAGCCGACGGCGGCGACGGCGTTGAGGAACGGGGCCCAGAGCATCGCGAATCCGACGGTGGCCATCACGGCCAGCGCGCCGGGCGCGAGGAACCAGGACAGCACCCCCAGCCCGCGCACGGCGTACAGCGCGCCGAAGAACACGAGCAGGTTCTCTCCGAGCCGTGCGAACCGCGACAACGCCGGCAGGAACAGTATGATCAGGCCCACGATCAGTCCCCAGACGAACTGGTCGTTGAACCGGAATTCCCGGAGCGGCGCCAGCGGCGGACCGATCCGCGCGCGCCCCAGGCGATGATAGGTGGCCCAGGCGATCGCCAGGGCGACGAGCGACTCCAGCAACAGCAGCGACGGATACAGCCCGGCGCCCGCACCGGCGAGCGCCGTGAGCTGCCGTTCCGTCTCCGCCGGCAGCTGCCCGAGCTGCGGCACCTTCTTCACGAGCTCGTTCCACTGGTCCGGATACTGCCCGATGAAGGCGTCGAGCTTGTGCATGGTGTCGGTGTTGCGCGCGTCGAGCTCGCTGGACACGGCCTTGTGCGCCTCGGCGCCCGACACGGGGCCCAGCGCGCTCATCACCAGCGAGAGCACGAGGGCGACGGTCATCGCCGCCAGCGCGCGCGTAAACAGCGGCCGCCGCATGCCGAACAGGCACACCAGGCCGAACGCGCCGGCGAGCAGCAGGCTCCAGCCCCGCTGCAGGTTGGCGAACACCGACGGTACGTCGGGTTGCTGCGAGATCAGGTACACCGCCAGCGCCACGAACAGCACCGCCAGCGGCAGGCGGCCGCCCGCCCACCATCCCACCACGAAGCACGCCGCCAGCGCGGGCACGAGCAGCACGACCGTGTGCTCCACCGGCAGCAGCGCGCGGAACTGGGGAATCGTGGGAACGACGACGAAGGCGAGAATCGCGAGGAAGAGCTTGGCCCACCCGCGTTCCACCCGCGCCGGCGCCGGAGCGGCGGGAGCGGTCATGCTAGCTCTGCGTGCCGCGCGTATACGGGATCAACGCGAGGAACCGCGCCCGCTTGACCGCATTGGCCAGCTGGCGCTGATGGCGCGAGCACGTGCCGCTCAACCGGCTGGGCAGGATCTTGCCGTGGTCGGTGATGAAGCGGCCGAGCGTGCGGTCGTCCTTGTAGTCGACGAAGCGCACGCGGGTCTCGCAGAAGGGGCAGGTCTTGTGTTGGCGGCGCATGGGTCAATCCTCGTCGTCGTCGTCGTCGTTCTGGCGGCGCGCGGCGGCCGCCAGCTCTTCCTCGCTCATCGGCGGCGCGCCGGTCTCGTTCTCGTGCAGCGAGATCAGGTAGCGCAGCACGCCGTCGTCGAGCTTGAGCGCGCGCTCGAATTCGGGCAGCACCGACGGCTCGGCGCTGAAGCGCGCGACCACGTAGTAGCCCGTGTCCTTGCGACCGATGTGATAGGCGAGCTGGCGGCGGCCCCAGAGGTCGACCGCGAGGTCGGCGGGGTTGCCCAGGAGTTCCTGGAAGCGCGTCAGCTTTTCGGTGATGGCGGCGTCTTCGAGCGTCGAGTCGAAGACGTAGACCGCCTCATAGGGGCGAGTCATGTCGCGGCAATCCTCCCTTTGGTCGTCGAATCCGCCCCCCGCTGGTTGCCGGAGCAGGGGGAGGGTGCATGTTGTTCCGGCCGACGGTGCGGCCGAGCGAACCCGAAACCTAAATGGTTGTGGGACGCCGAGTAAGGGGTTGTGCCTACAGAGTCGAGGCGGGCGGGAAGTGGGGGCGAAACGGCTGCGGCGCGCCCCGACCCGATCGCTTACGCCGCGGCGCCGGTGCCCACGCTCGGTTCCGTAAGCGCCGCCGCCTGCAGCCCGAAGGCCTCCACGAGCGCCCGCCCCTCGTACACCGGCGGGCGGCTGAGGCCCAGCGTCCAGAGCACGGTGGCCGGCACGTCGAGGATCGACGCGTCGTCGCGAAGCCGGCCAGGTGCGACCGCGCCCCCGGCGACGACGATCGGGATCGTTCGATCGAGCGGGTGGGCGCTGTCGTGGTCCCGCGGGTTCACCCCGCCGCCGCCGTGGTCGGCCAGCGCGATCAGCACCGTGGACGGGTCATGCTCGACTCCGGTGAGATCGAGCAGGCGGCCGAGCGCGTCATCCATGGTTCGCGCCGCGCGCCCATACTCCGGCTGCATCCAGCCGGCCGCGTGCCCCGCGCGGTCGGCGTCCGGCCAGTGAAAGAGCAGGAGGCCCGACCGCTGGGCGGTGAGCCAGGGACGGGCGGCGTGGAGAATCTCGTGCGCGCCCGTCCCGTCGAACGACGGCCGCGCGACGCCGAGGCGCCGCGCCAGTCCGCGCGCGATCCGCCGGTAGAGCAGCGGCACCGAGGCCATGCAGGCCGTGGTCAGGTAGCCGGCTTCCCCGAGCAGCCTCGGCAGCGGCGCGATGGGGCCGCGCGAGCGCGGGATGTGGAAGCGGTCGCTGGTGAGCCCGTGGCGCTCGGGAGATACGCCGGTGAGCAGAGAGCCCATCGCGGCCGCGGTCACGCTTGGCGCGACGGTGGTGGCCGAGCGGGTGTGCGCGTGGCGCGAGGCCAGCCCGCGCAGGGTGGCGAGGTCGAAGGTATCGATCGCGTCGGGGCGGAGCCCGTCGAGGACCACCACGATGACGCGCCGGATCAGTCGGTGCCGTGTCATGCGATCTCCGGTTGGGCGGCGAATGGGGGCGCCGCGCCCGCATCGGAGGATCGCGGCGCCGGGCCACGGGTCGCCGAGCGAACGGTCGCCAACGTGTCACAAATGTGAGGTCGCGCGGCGCATCCCCGGAGGCGCGCCGTCGCCGAGCCGTGACCGGGTCTTCGCGGAGGCGCGACGCAACCCGTTCAACTTGCCGTGGGAACCGCGCACGCCGCCGGTTGCTCGTCGCGGGCCGGCCGCGCAACCGTCACGGAGCCTCATGCCGATATCGTCGCCACGCGTTCTCTACTGCACCGATACGTATCCGCCGCAGGTGAACGGCGTGTCGGTGGTGACCGCGCTGTCGGTGCGCGGGCTCGCCGAGCGCGGCTGGGCGTTCCACGTGGTGGCGCCCCGCTACCCCGCGGGCGTGACGGGCACGCCGGTCGATGGGGGGCCGGTCCCGGGCGCAACGATCACCGCCGTGCCGAGCATCGCGCTGCCGGTGTATCACGACCTGCGGCTGTCGGCGCCGGCGCTGGGGCGGGTGATGCGCGCCATGCGCGACTTCGCCCCCGACCTCGTGCATTGCGAGACGGAGTTCGTGCTCGGGCAGCTGGGGCAGGCCGCGGCCCGCCGGCTCGGCATTCCGCTCGTCACGTCATACCATACGGATTTCGGAAAGTACGCGGAGTCGTACGGGGCGCCGTGGCTGCGCGGCGCGGTGAGCGCCTATGTGGGGAGGTTCCACCGGCGGGCCCGGCGTACCTTCACGCCGTCCGCGGCGGCGGCCGGAGAACTGCGCCGTCTGGGCGTCGGGCACGCGGAAGTGTGGGGCCGCGGCGTGGACACCGGCGCGTTCTCGCCGGCGCATCGCGCCCTCGCCCTGCGCCACCACATCGGCGGCGGCGCCGACGCGTTCACCTTCCTGTACGTCGGCCGGCTGGCCGCCGAGAAAAGCGTCGACCGCGTGCTGGCCGCGTATCGCGTGGCGGCCGGCCGGCTGCCCCCGGGAGCGGCGCGGCTCGTGATCGCGGGCGCGGGCCCGCGGGAGCAGGCGCTGCGCGAAGCCGCGCCGGCGTCCGTGGTCTTCCTGGGCTACCTGGATCGCGCAACGCGGCTGCCGCAGCTCTACGCGAGCGCCGACGCATTCGTCTTCGCGTCGGAGACGGAGACGCTGGGGCTGGTCGTGCTGGAAGCGATGGCGAGCGGACTGCCCGTGGTCGCGGTGCCCGCGGGCGGGGTAGCCGAACATCTGCGCGACGCCGTGAACGGCATCGCCGCGCCCGCGGGCGACGTGGACGCGATGGCGGCGGCGATGGTGCGGCTGGCGACCGACGACACGCTGTACGCTCGGCTGTCACGCGGAGCCCTCGCCACCGCCCGCGCGCTCACGTGGGATGCGGAGCTGGACCGGCTGGACCGCACCTACCGCGAGGTGCTGACTCTGCCCGACGACCGGCGCGGAGTCCGAGCCGGAGACGCCGCGCGACGGGACGCGGTCACACGTTGAACCGGAACGTGTCGCCGAGTCCGAAGTCATTGCGCTTTCGCCGTTTGTGATGGAGGTGTGTCCTCAGTGTGTCCCGCCGGGGCGTTTTCGATCACCTCGTACACGGTTTTCGCGTCGGCTTGCTGGTACGCGGAACGCATCGTGCTGAGTGAACGCCACCCGCCCGCAGCGGCCACGTCTTGCGCAGGAAGGTGTCGGCGCTCGCTGGACCAGAGCCTCCGGAAGGTGTGCCATGAGCCACGCTCCATCTTCGGGAGCTTCGCGAGGGTTTCGGCGCGCCGAAGCCAGTGACCGGCGGTCTCCTTGTGCACCGGGCGGCTGGGGTCCTGGGTTGCGGAGAAGAGCGGGGCATCGCCGACTCGCGGGTTCTGGCGCAGGTACACATCGAGAGCGGCCCGGGCGTCGGTAGACAGCGCGACCACGGCATGGTAGCCACGCTTGTCGGTGTTGCTCGGCCATCGAATGCCACCATTCGGGAAGTGGTCGGCGTCCGCGAGGTCCCTTCCCGCCTCGGCCAATGCCGCAAGCACCTGGTCACCCGTGCGCAGGATGTCCGACGCACGGAGGTGACAGATCGCATTGATCCGGCGCCCCGTGTGGCGAGCCAGCACGAGCACGGCCCGGAACCGTCCACGCCGGTCCACTTGGTCGGCCACCTCGAGCAGCGCTTCGTAGCGCGCCTGGGTGGCGATGGGGCGTTTCATGTTCCGCTCGGCTGGGAGCCGGAGACCCGCGAATGGGTTGGTCGCCAGCAGCCGATGGCCGGAGGCGCGGAAGCCCTGCGCCCAGACCATCATCGCGCGGAAGAGGTGGAGTTCGTTTCTGATCGTGCCGGCGCGTACGCCCACCGCATCACCACGGTGACGGGGCGAGCGGACCTTCCCGGCATGGCGGGCGGCGACGTACGCGTCGATGTGGTGTTGCGACAGATCATCGACAGCGAAGTCGCGGCCGAAGTGCTCGACGAGGAGCCGCACCATCGCCTGAGAGGCCTTCTTCCGGTTCCGCGAGAGCAACGGCCCGCGGTGCTGGAAGTACAGCGAGTCCAGCTGTCCCAAGGTGAGGGCGGACGTGGTGCCGGCGTAGCGCAACTCACTGATCCGCCGCGCGAGTTCTTTCGCCTGCTGCTGGGCCAGCGCTCGGTCGCGGTGCTCCAGGCTCTTCCGGTCCTTCGCCCCGTCACCGAGTCGCACCTCGCGGTAGAGCGGTCCGCCGGAGACCCGCTCGTACACCCGTACCCGGACGCCCGCGGCTTCGACCGTCTTGCTCCATGGCGCGCGGCGTTTGGTCATGACACCTCCAGGGAAGGTTGAGCGAAAGATGTACTGGGGTTCCGCCTGATGCATCAGGCCAGCCCCAAGCGGCGGCGCTCGAGTCGAATGGCATCTTCACCGGCGTCGTAGTGAGCAGTGGAGCGGGTCGCCTTCTTGGGCAGGTCGCCGCGGCGGATTCTCGGGCGACCCTTCGATCCCGCGTTCGGAATCGTGCCGTCGGCGACGCACTTGCGAAGGTGGTCCTTGCTGTATCC
>DASVWS010000172.1:0-7538 GCA_036393095.1 Gemmatimonadaceae bacterium
TACGCGCTGCGGCGGCTGGGCCGCGAGGCGGTGTGGGTGCAGTACTGGCATGCCGGGCACGGCGCCGGGCGCGCCGGCACCGTGGACGAGTTCCGCGACCACTGGACGCGGATCTTCGGGTGGTTCGCCACGCACTTCGAATAGCGGCACGCGAACGGCCCGCGAGGCGATGCCCCGCGGGTCGTTCGCGTCCCGGCGCCGCGGCCGGCTAGTGCTTCATCAGGATGAGATACCTCGACGCGGCCCAGAACGCTCGCGGGTTCGTGATGTTCAGTCCGCCGCTGATCTTGCCGTCCTTCACCGTGAACGGCTGCATGTACTCGGGGTCCTGCCGCGAGAAGATCGTATACTCGCCGTCCGGAAGCGCGATGCTCGTGTCCTTGGTGATGTCGATGCGCGTGAACGCAGCGGCATTGAGCGTGCGCGCCGGTTCGACGCGGCGGTTGCCCACCAGCCAGAATTGGCGGCGGCCCTCCTCTACGACCACGCCGTTGCGCTCCAGGTCTTCACGCCGCCCGGCGATGTAGTAGGCTGTGTTGTCCTGTTCGGTCAACTGGCCCACCGTGTCGGCGAGGGCGGCCTTCGCGTTGTTGAGCGTGTCCACCGTGCTGTGAAGCGAGGCGATCTGCGCGGTCTGCGAGTCGATCACCGCCTGGAATTGCTGCTTCTGACTCTCGAGCGTCGTGCGGAAGTCCGTGATCGTCTGTTCGTACTGGGCGATCTGCTGCATCAGCGTGGAATCGTGCCGGGACAGCGACATGGCTTCTCGGCGGAGGCTCGCCATGCGGGCGCTGGTGGCGTCGAGGCGCTGGACCACCGTCCGGATGTTCTGCAGGACATCCTCGCGGTCCTGCTTGATCGTCGCCGCTTCCGCCGGGGTGGCGAGCGCGGCGTTCTTCGCCTTGGGCAGGCTGCGCGCCTTGGCGATCTCCGAATTGATGTCGTTGATGAACTGCGTGGACACCAGCATGTCGTTGAGAAGCTGGTTCTTCACATTCAACAACGAGTCCTGGCGCAGGGAATCGGCGCTGGCCAACTCGACGAGCTGTTGTTTCGCCGTGCTGTCGCAGGCGGCGAGCATCGGGATGAGCACCAACATCAGAGCGATCTTCTTCACGATACAGTCCTCCCTGGGAGTGATCGGGCAACCCGGTTGTCGCGCCCACCGACCCCTCCGATGAACCCGGGCCAACCGAGCGGACGCACGTCGTCGGCTGGTCATGTGGCGTGCCGCCCGCGGCTTGACGGCGTCGTGGAGCATGTTCGGGCGGGATGCTGCTCCCGGTACTACCGCGCGGATGTCAAAACGTTCACCGTCCGGGCGCTAGACCTGTGGTTCCCGGGTTCCCCCTTCGGGACCAGTGGAACTCGGCGCGCGGCACTCACCCCCCGCCGGCCGGCGAACGCCGGGTTCCTCAGGGCGCGGGCTCGGCCACCATGGCGGAGCCATCGCCCCGCGCGAACTGTTTCTCGTACAGCTCCCGGTAGATCCCCACCTGCTCCACGAGCCGGGCGTGCGTGCCGCGCTGCACGATGCGCCCGGCCTCGATCACGAGAATCTGATCGGCCTTGAGGATCGTCGACAGGCGGTGCGCGATCACGATCGAGGTCCGGCCGGCCAGCGCCCTCTCGAAGGCGATCTGGATCGCCGCCTCGGAAGCCGAGTCGAGGTGCGCCGTGGCCTCGTCGAGGATCACGATGTCCGGGGCCTTGAGCAGCAGGCGCGCGATGGCGAGCCGCTGCTTCTCGCCGCCGGAGAAGCGGTAGCCGCGCTCCCCGACCAGCGTGTCGAGCCCCTCCTTGAGCGAGGTGACGACGGGCAGCACCTGCGCCGCGCGCAGCGCGTCGAGGAGCTCGGCGTCCGTCGCGTCGGGTTTCGCGTAGAGCAGGTTGGCGCGAATCGTGTCGTGAAAGAGATGCGCGTCCTGGGTGACGACGCCAATGCGCCGGCGCAGCGATTCCTGCGTCGCGTCGCGCACGTCGATGTCGTCGATGCGCACGCTGCCGCTCTGCACGTCGTAGAGGCGCGGAATGAGTTGCGTGATGGTGGTCTTCCCCGCCCCCGACGGGCCGACGAGCGCCACGAGCTGCCCCGCCTCGGCGCGGAAGCTGATGTCGTGCAGGACGAGCGCCTCGGAGACCTCTGTTCCTCGAACCGGCACCGCCTCGAGCGAGGCCAGCGAGACCTCGGAGGGCGCCGGATAGCGGAAGGCGACGTGGTCGAAGGCGATGGTGGCCGGGCCGGCGGGGACGTCCACCGCGTCCGGCTTGTCCTGGATCATCGGCTTCAGGTCGAGCAGCTCGAACACGCGGTCGAAGGACACGAGCGCCGTCATGACGCTCACCTGGATGTTGGAGAGCCCGATGAGCGGCCCGTAGAGGCGGACGAGGTACGAGGCCAGCGCGACCACCGTGCCGACGTCGAGGACGTGCCGCACGGCGAGAATACCGCCCCAGCCGTACGCGAGTGCGGTGGCCACGGAGGCCATGAGGATGAGCGCGGTGAAGAAGAGCCGCCCGTACACGGCCTGCTTGACGCCGATCTCCGCGACCCGCCTGGCCTTGGCCTCGAAGGCGCCGCTCTCGTCGCGGTGCCGGCCGAACAGCTTGGCGAGCTGGGCGCCGGCCACGTTGAACCGCTCGACCATGGTGTTGTTCATGGCGGCGTGCAGGTCGTAGCTCTCGCGGGTGATCTCCTGCAGCTTGCGCCCCCAGATGCGGGCGGGGAAGACGAACGCGGGGATCAGGACCAGGGCGGCCAGCGTGATGCGCCAGGAGAGCACGAACATGGCGCCCAGGATGAGCGTGACCGTGACCAGGTTGCCGATGCCGTTGGAGAGGATGTCGGTGAAGGCCGTGCGCGCACCGCCGACGTCGGTGCCCAGGCGGCTCACCAGGGCGCCCGTCTGCGTGCGGGTGAAGAATGCCAGCGGCATCTGCTGGATGTGGTCGAACAGCTCGGTGCGCAGCCGGAGCACGATGCGGGCGCCGACGTTCGAGGCGAGGTACGATTGCACCAGGCCGAGCAGGGCGCCGAAGATGCCGAGGAGGGCGAGCAGCCCCGCGAGGCGGACGATGAGCGGAATGCTGCCCTTCAGGATTCCGTCATTGATGATGGCGCGGTAGATGAGCGGGCTGGCGGCGCCGACCGCGGCCTCGATGATGACGACGACGAGGAACGCGGCGAGGAGAGGCGCGTACGGCGCGGCAAACCGGAGCGTGCGCTTGAGGGTGCCCGGCGCGACCTTCTTCTTGAGGACCGACCGGTCCTGCGTTGCGGAGCGGAACGAGCCGATGATTCCGGTGCCCACGGGGGTTCCCTAGTGCGAGGTCGATGTCGTGCTCGTCGAGCCGCCGGTCCGAACGCTCGAAGCGGCCGCGGGGCTCACGTTACCGCACGGGCCGCCGGGGTGAAAGGGCGATGCGTCGCCTTCGCCAGCTCGCGGCACGCCCAGATGGATGCGAGTCCCGTGGCCGCCAGGACGACGAGATTGATGGCGACCGCCGTTCCGGCGCCGACGCCCGCGTGCGGCGCCGCCGCCTGCTGGACGACGCTGCCCCCGCCGCCGAGCGACATCAGCGCGTCCAGTGCGTCGCCGCCGGCGTGCAGGACGAGCGACGGTATGATGGAATTGGTAAGGTAGGCGAGCGCGCCGTACACGGCGGCGACGGCGAGGTAGTACGGCATCAGCGCGAGCGTCCAGTACGTGTGCGAACCGTGGGCGAGGCCGAAGACCACGCCCACGATCAGGATCGCGGCGACCGGACCGTACCGCTGTTCGAGCGGACGCTGCATGTAGCCGCGGAACCCGATCTCCTCGGCGACGCCGGCCACGAGCGCGCCCATGAGCGCGAACGCCAGCAGGGTGAGCGGCGACAGCCGCGCGACGTCGCCGGTGGCCGGCGACGAGATCGCGACGAACCGGCCGATCAGTCGCAGAAGGGAGACGGAGCACCAGAGTCCCACGATGCCGGCGACGAGGGCCAGCGGCCACACGGAGCCGTCCACCGGGCGCACGCGCGCGTGGTCGCGTCGCGCAACGGATGTCGAGGCGGGCCACCCCCGCCCCGTCGCGTAGCGCCAGTAGAGCCAGAGGTACACCGCCATGACCGCGGGCCCCCACGGTACCGATGGCAGAACGCGCAGGTTCGTGCCGGCGAGCCAGGCCCACGGGTAGGTTCCGGCGGCGGCGGCGAGGAGGCCGAGGACGAGGGCGCGGATTGGAACCGGAATGCGGGACCAGAGGTCGCGAACGGCGGGCATGGGATCGCTCCGTTTACGGGGTGGAGCAGGCCAACGAACTAATGCAGCTTGATCACACTGACCTGGGTCGCGGTCCCGCCTCCGGGTTGCATCGCCGCTGCGAGGAGCGTGCCGTCATCCGAGATGCGGACCACGTCGCCGTAGACGCTCCCGCTCGGCGGCCGGATGGCGTCCACGATCATGCCGTCGCTGACCCGGCACTCGGCGATGATCCCGTTCAGCGTCACGTACAGCGTGGCGCCGTCCGCCGAGAGCACCCCGCGGTTGGCCGGTTGGAGGGAAGCGAGTTGCCGATAGGAGAGGAGCGATGCGTCGTATACCGTGGTCCGGACGGCGATGTACCGACCGGTAGAATCGAGCGCAAGCGGGTTGTTCGGCAACGTGGACGTCAGGCGCGGGCCGAACTGATCCGTCGCAACGTCGTAGCGTTGAAACCCGAAATCCGCTCCGTTCACCACCACGACCGAGTGATCCAGCGACCGCGCCAGCCAGGCCGTCTGAACATCGCCAACAGCTGTGGTGTCGGGATTGCCGGCCTCCCGCCTGAGCCGCTGCGCGCCGGTCGTGAGATCGACCTCATCCAGCCGGTACGGGTTGAACGTCGAAACGAACACCCGTCCGTTCGAGAGCGTGCGTACGAACATCGGACGCGGCGTGTTGGTGGAGTCAAACGGATTCAGTGGCAAGAGGGAGACCGTCAGGGGCGACTGGCGGAGGTCGATGACTCCGAGCGCGGCGGCACCATCCAGCGTCACGATGAGCGAGTCGCCGCCAGGCGTGAGGTCGAAGTCGTCCGGATGACCGGGCAGTGCGATCGCCTGCGTCACCGTCATCGTGGAAAGCGAGAGCACCAGAATCTGCGCCGACGTGACGGGGGTGCTTTCCGGCTCGAGGAGATAGGCGAGCTGTCGGCGAGGGTCCGGGATCACTTCGGTCCCGGCTCCGGGGGCGCGCACGGTAACGGTTGGGAGGCTTACGCCAGACACGACTGGAAGGAGGCCGGCCTGAGTGATCGTCGTATCGCTCACGAGGCCGACGGCATCGCGCGCATATAGACGAAGCTGGATATTGCCGGTCGCCCCCGGCAGCAGGTGAACGTAGAAATCGTTGCTCGTCCCCTGGCCCGTCAGCATGAGCGAGTCGCGCACTCCGGTTCCGGCGGGAAGCACATCCCACACCAACGCGGCCAGTTCGCGGTTGTCGGTGGCGACGACGTGCACGGGGATGGAGTCCCCGCCGAGGAGGACACGCGGCTGGACCGTCACCTGGAGATACGGCGGTGTAAGGTCCGCCAGCGGAATCTGGGTGGCGAGCACCCTGGAGCTGACCTGAAGCCCCCCATCTCTCGCGTATACCGTGAGGGTGACCGGGACGCCGAGTTGACATGACGTGGGGATCACGATCCGTGCTGACCTGGTGAGTTTGGTCTGCAGCTGCTCCGGGAACGCCTCCTGTACGGTGCACGGACCGGAGAGCACGATCGCGGTTTGCAGTACTCCGACCGGGCTCGTGACCGTGTAGTCTACGACCAGCGTGTTGCCCGGCTGGACGCTGTTCGGCCCGCTCTGCAGCACGATCGTGTCGATCACCGGCGCGGGCGTTCCGGGCGGAATCTGCGCACCGCAGTCGAACCCTGCCTTCGCCGACTTCAGGTCGCCGTGGGCGGGCTGATACTCGTACTCCATTTCGGCGTGGAACGGGGCGCCAGCGCTTACGGTCCAATTGGACGTCTGCGTCTGGCCCGCTCCGATCTGCTTGTTGCCCCAGACGAGCCGCACGTCCGACGCGGTCACCATCAGCGTATCGAACGGCACCGATCGATCGACGCCCACGTACCATCGGACCGTGCCCCCCTGCCAGGTGGCGGTGTCGGTACCGCTGGCGGTCGCGTTCAGGGTCACACCGCACGACACGAGCGGCAGGCTGTCCGCGGCAATCGAGACATCCGGCCCTGACACACCGGCCACCGATATCGCGACACTCATGGACTTGGGCGTGGTGGAGTCGCTGCAGCTTGCAGCGCCGGCAAGGAGCACGGCCAGGATGAGGCGCGTCCGGCCGGGCGCGATGTGCGTCGAACCACCAAGTGGTGGGCGGGGGATTCCGTTCACGGCGAGGGTCGGCATGCGAGGCCGGGGAGGGTGTAGCCGGTTCCTATGCTGCGTGCTGGCCGGCCGCGTCGCAAGGGACGCCGGCCGCCAGCCGCCACCGACGGGAATTCGGTCGACTCGCTAATGCAGATGGATGACGCTCACCTTGTTGTAGCCGCTGAGCCCTGCCTGCGTCGTCATGAGCAGCGTTCCATCGTCCGAGATTCGCGGATTGCCGGCGGCGCCGATGATCGGGTTGATGATGCGGTCGACGATGGCACCGTCGGCCACTCGGTTCCTCACGACCCCGTCGGGGAGCACCTGAAACAGCATCGTGCCATCCGGCGAAATGATCGTGGGCCAGATGCCGGGTATCGGCCAGCCGGCGGCTGCCGTGCTGACCGGTTGGAGGGCACTGTCGTACACAGTCAGCCCGGCGGCGACATGCTGCCCGGCCGAATCCAGCGACGCGCCACCCGCAGCCGGCGACAGGAGCGGCCCGAAGTGATCCGTGGACACATCATAGCGCTGGAAGTACCCTGCCCCGCCGTTCACGACTACCACCGCGTGGTTCAGCGATCGGCCGAGCGCGGCGAGTCCGACGTTCCCGTTCACGCCGGCATCACGCCGGACGCGCTGCGCGCCAGTAGCGAGATCGATTTCGTCCAGAAGATCCGAGTTGTACAGCGTTACGAACGTCTTCCCGTTCGAGAGCGTGCGCACGAAGTGTGGAGACGGCGGGCCGGTGGAGTCGACGGGATCGAGCGGCAGAATGGACATGCTCAGCGGTGACTGCCGGAGGTCGACGACGCCAAGTGCGTTGCCGCCACGAAGCGCAACGAGCAGCGAGTCGCCGCCCGGCGTGATATCGAAGTCCGTCGCCACCCACGAGTACGGGATGGTCTGCGTCACGGTCATCGTCGACAGGGACAGCGCAAGGATCCGGTTGTCGTTCGGCTGAAGGAGATACGCGAGCTGCCGCTTCGGATCCGGGATCGCGTCGGGCGTGTACCCGTCGACCGTGGCCGAGTCTGCCGGAAGGACCACCGAGGGATACAGGTAGAACGGGCCCATCGGCGTTGTTACCGTGTCGCTGACGTTTCCCACTGCGTCTCTGGCGTAGACGCGGAGCTGGACGGGACCGGATGCGCCACGCTGGAAGCGGATATCGACCATGCCGGTCG
>DASVWS010000173.1:0-28678 GCA_036393095.1 Gemmatimonadaceae bacterium
CGGTTCCGGCTGCCAGAGCGGAGAGACGTTCGGGATGCCACCGCGGCCGCCGCGCCCTCCACGCCCGCCGCGCCCGCCGCGCCCGCCGGCTCCCCCCATCGCGCCCGCGGCGCCGGTCTCGCGGTCGTACGTCATCCGCACGTTCCCCGCTTCGTCCACGACTTCGATCTTCGCGTCGGGCGCGTCGCCCTTCAGGTAGTAATCGATGAACGCGCCCACCGGACGGTTCGGCGATTGCGGCTCGTCCTTCTGCACCGGCGTGCCGTTGTCGGAGCCCTGCAGGTAGTTGTACGCGTCGGCCGGCTTGAACAGATATGCCTCCGACGCCGCGATCTGATCGCCGATCTGCCGGAGCGCGCTGATGTCGTCGATCGCCCAGATGCCGCGCCCGTGCGTGCCCACCAGCAGGTCGCCCGAATAGACCTGGAAGTCGCGCACCGACGTGACGGGAAGGTTGAGCTGCAGCGGCTGCCAGTGTCCGCCGTCGTCGAACGAGATGAACGCGCCGCGCTCGGTGCCGGCGAACAGCAGTCCCTGCCGCTCCGGGTCTTCGCGCACGGTGTGCACGTAGCCGTCGGCCGGCAGCCCGGCCGTGATCTCGGTCCAGCTCTGCCCCTGGTCGCGCGTCCGGTAGATGTGCGGACGGAAGTCCATGAGCTGGTGGCGGTCGACGCTCGCGTACGCGGTGTTGAAGTCGAAGTGCGACGCCTCGATCATCGTTACCCGGCTCCACGGCGTGAGCGCTGCCGGCGTCACGTCCTTCCACTCCTTGCCGTCGTTCAGCGAGAGCTTGATGAGCCCGTCGTCGGTGCCGATCCACAGCATCGGCACGAGCAGCGGCGACGGGGCGACGGTGTACACCACGCCGCCGTTGCCGCGGTTCGGATCGATGTCGCCGGCGCTCGCCGCGTCGAGCGCGGGCGGCACCGTCACCGGCTGGCGCGTGAGATCGTCGCTGATCCGCGTCCAGGCGCGCGCCGAATCGGTGGACTTGAACACGTATTGGTTGGCGTAGTAGAGCGCGCGCGGATCGGCGGGCGACAGCACGAGCGGCTGCGTCCAGTCGGTGCGCGTCTTCGCTCCCTCGGGCACCTCGGGCGACGTGGTACCCGGCACGCCGTGGTTGAGCGCAAGGTCGAACCGGCTGCCGGTGCCGCCGTAGATGATTCCCGGATGCAGCGGATCGCCCGCCGTATACCCGCTTTCGCCGCCGGCGCCGATGGGTTCCCAGTCGCGCACGGTGATCTCGGCCTCGCGCGCGCGCGAGCACACCGCGACCGAGCCCGAGTCCTGCTGCGCGCCCGTCACCCAGTACGGGAAGCGGTAGTCGACGGAGATGTGGTACATCTGCGCCGTCGGCTGATTGAGCCACGAGCTCCACGTCACGTCGCGCGGATCCTTCGTGCGCGCGTTGCGCGTGACGACGCATCCCTGGTCGCTCGCCACGATCATCGTATTCGGATCGTCGGGCGAGACCCACGCCTGGTGGTAGTCGTCGCCGCCCGGCGAGCCGCGCAGCGCCACCCACGTCTTGCCGCCGTCTTCGGTGCGCGACACCGCGACGTTTGACACGTAGACGATATCGGGGTTCTCCGGATCGCAGACCACGTGCTCGAAGTACCAGCCGCGGCCCCAGAGCGCCGGATCGCCGGACATCTTCGTCCAGTGCGCGCCGCCGTCGTCGGAGCGGAAGAACCCGCCCTGCCCCGCCGCGCCCTCGCCGAATGCGCCTGTCGTCGCCGGCGGTTTCTCGCCCGGAGGCAACTCGAGGTTGTCGATCACGGCGTACACGCGATCCGGATGGCTCGCCGAAATCGCGATGCCGCTCTTGCCCATGCCCTTGGTGGGAAGCCCGTTGGTGAGCTCCTTCCACGTGTCGCCGCCGTCGGTGCTCTTGAAGATCCCGCCGCCCGGGCCGTTGCTCGGCGCGTACACGAACCAGGGGGGACGCCGCGTGTTCCAGAGTCCCGCGTACACGACGTTCGGATTCTTCGGGTCGATCTGCACGTCGATGGCGCCCGCGTCGTTGTTCCTGAACAGCACCTTCTTCCACGTCTTCCCGCCGTCGCGCGAACGGAAGATGCCGCGGTCGGGATTGCCGGCGTAGAAGTGACCGATGGCCGCCACGTACACGACGTCGGGGTTGTGCGGATGCACGGCGATCTTGCCGATGTGCTGCGTCTGCTCGAGGCCGAGGTGCGTCCACGTTCTGCCGCCGTCGGAGGACTTGTAGACGCCGTTCCCGTAGCCGGTGGAATCGCGCAGCGTGCACTCGCCGCTGCCCACGTACACCGTGTCGGGCGCCGAGGGGGCCACGGCCACGGCGCCGATGGAGGCGACGGGCTGGCCGTCGAACACCGGCTCCCACACCCGGCCGGCGTCGATGGACTTCCAGAGTCCGCCGTTCACGGCGCCGAAGTAGAACTCGTTGGGGCGCCCGTGCACGCCGCACACCGCGTCCACGCGTCCGCCGCGGAAGGGGCCGAGCAGGCGCCACTGGAGTCCCGAGAAGAGCGAGGCGTCCACCGGCGCCGTGGTGCTCGTGCGCAGGATGCCGTGCCGCAGCGCCTCCGGCGATGCGAGCGGCGCGGTCCGCACCGGTGCGCTGGAAAGCGCGCGCGGCCAGAGCGAGCGCCCGATGAACGGCCCGGCCAGCGAGGCCGCGATGCCGTAGCGGCCGGCGCGCATCAGGAAGTCGCGCCGCGAGAAGTTGGACTCAGAGGAGGGAGCGGCCCCGTCGGGGGCGCGCGGATGGTCAGGGCCGACCGGGTCGGCGTTCGGAGGCAGCTTGGCCACAGGGAACTCCCGATGCGTGCCGGGCACGCGTGACGAGAAAGACCGAGGTTCGCGGACGCTCGCGACGGCGGGGGAAACCGCGCGCAACGCGGGGGAATTACTCCGCGGACCGGAACGCGTCAAGCGATTTCGCGGCGCGGCGGCGCGCGCCGGGGGCCGCCGCCTCCCGGCGCCACGCCACGGCTAGTCGATGTCCTTGCCGATGATCGATTCGATCTGCGCCTTGGCGGTGCGGGCGTCGAGGCGGGCCTGGATGAGGGCCTGCCGCGCCTGCGCCAACGCCGTCTGCGCCGTGAGCACGTCCACCAGTCCGACGGCGCCCGCCCGGTACTGTGCGTCCTTCGCCGCCACGTTCTCGGTCGCCGACTCGATCTGCAGGCGCTGGAGCGCGATCCTGGTCTGCGCGGTCTGGAATTGCGCGAGATACTGCGCGATGTTCTCGCGCGCTGCGAGCCGCGCATCGCGAAGCTGCGCGCGGGCATTGTCGCTGTTCACGTCGGCCTGGACCACGCGGCTCTCGCGCTGGAACCCGTCGAACAGCGAGTAGCTCACGAAGAACGACAGGCTCGTGCTGCTGCTCTTCGTGCCGCCGCCGAGGATGAAATGCGGCGTCTGCCAGCCGCTGCCCCCCTGGTAGCCGACGGAGAGGCTGGGAAGGTACGCGGAAAGCGACGCCCACCAGCTCAGATGGTTGGCGGCCACCTGGTGCTCGGCCTGCTGCACCGCCGGCCCGTTGAGCGCCAGCCGAACGAGCGACGAGCTGTCGAGGGCGATTGCCGGCACGAGGCCGGTGTCCGACTCCACGGCCGTCACCTCGTGCGGCGCGCCCACCAGCCGGGTGAGCCCGGTGTTCGCGGCGATGAGATTGCCCTGCGCGGTGACCACAGCCACCTGCGCCTGCCCCACGGCCACCGCGCTCGACAGCGAGTCGGCCCGCGACATCGCGCCCCCCGCGATCTTCGCCTCGGTCACCGCCATCTGCTCGTTCGCCTCCTTGAGCTGCTCCTGCGCCGCCGCCACCGCTTCCCTCGCCGCGAGCACCGCGAAGTACTGCTGCTTCACGTTCAGGGCGATGGCGAACCGCTCCATGATCATGTTCTGCTCGGCGGCGTCGCGCGACGCTTTCGCGGCCCGGTAGTCGAGGATGTTCTGCCCGCCGTCGAACACCGTGAGGTTCGCCCCGTACCCCTGGCTGTAGCTCCAGAGCCCCGACGACTGGAGGAGCACGCCGCCCTGGTAGCTCACGCCCTGCAGGTGCGCCGCGTACTGCTGGAATCCCACGCTCGGCAGAAAGCGCGCGGCGCTCGCCCGGTACTGGGCGGTCGCCACGCGCGATAGGCCGGTCGCCTGGACCATCTGCGGCGAGTTCGCCTGCGCTTCGCGAACGGCGTCGTTCAGTGAAATGGGCTGCGGACCGCCGTCGGCCGCGTTCTGGGCAGCGGCGGGGGCGAGCGCGACGGACAGCGCGGCGACGAGCGCGAGCGAGCGAGCGTACGAACGCACGGGTTCCTCCGGGGGTGATGGCCTGCGGGCGGTGCAAGCGCCGTGCCGCCGGTCGATGCGGACAAACCCACGACGGACTTGGAGTTGCGCGAGTTTCGGCCGCGCGCGCGCCGGCGGCGGTGGTCGATTGTGGGATTCGGCGTCCCAGGATCGGACACCGCCGGCGCCCGAAGGGATTGGTCCGGCGGCGGCGCGCCGTGAGCCGGACCACGGCCATTCCGCAGCCATTAGGATTTCTTTGCACACGCTACGTCGCACGCCTCCTCGACGTCTGTAACGCAGGGGCCCCACGTCAGTCGCCGGAACTTTGTGCGGCCCATCATGCTATCACAGCAATCGCGGCCTCGGACCGCGGATACCCGCGCCCTTCCCGCGAAACCTCCCACGCTTCCCGCCATGCCGACGTCATCCCTTGGTCACGCAGTCCCCGCACGCCGCACCCCGGGCATCCGGGGGGCACTCGTCCGCCTGCTGGCTGCCGCGAGTGCCGCCGTCGCCGTCGCGTGCGGCGGCAATTCCACCGGGAAGCTCCCCTCGCAGCCGCCCACCTCGTTCGCGATCAATCCGTGCTCGGTGAGCGGCACGCTGCAGCTGGCGGTCGCCACTGCGGCGCGCGTGGACTGCAGCAATGGCGGGACGACGGTGACGGTGGCCGGGAACGGCGCCAGCTATCTCGTGGTGCCCGAGTTCGCCACCGACCAGGCCGTCAACACCCCGGTCGCCTACAGCCTGGCCGCCGGAGACGCCGCCACGCCGTCGCTCGCGCCCGCGGCGTCGCGCCTCGCGCCCACGGGCGGCGCGGCGGGCACGCTCCCCGCGCCGCGTCCCAACCGCCGGCAGATGGCGTTCGACGCCTCGATGCTCGCGCGCGGCGCCCGGCTCGCCAAGGCGGGCACGTTCCGCGCCACGGCCTCGCGCGCCGGCGTGTCGTACTCGATCGCCCCGGCCACCGTGCCGGACACGGGCACGATCCGCAGCTTCCACGTGCTCTCCAGCGTGGCGAACAACAACTACCAGTGGAAGTCGGTCAATGCGAAGCTCGTGTACAAGGGCACCGACATTCTGCTCTACGTGGACACGCTGGCGCCGTCCGGCGGCTTCACGAGCACGCAGCTCCAGCAGTTCGGCCAGTACTTCGACCAGACGCTCTTCCCCATCGACACCGCCAACTTCGGCCCGCCGTCGGACATCGACGCCAACAGCCACGTCATCATGCTCATGTCGCCGGTGGTGAATGGGCTGAGCCCGGCCGCGCAGTGCTCCACGCAGGGCTACATCGCCGGCTTCTTCAACTCCGAAGACTTCGCGCCGGTGTCCAGCGACCCGAACTCGAACTACGGCGAGATCTTCTACTCCATCGTGCCCGACCCGAACGGCACCGCGAGCTGCACCCACAGCGTGAGCCAGGTGCAGTTCGACATCCCGTCGACCTTCCTGCACGAGTTGCAGCACCTGGTCAACTTCTCCCAGCACGTGGTGCTGCACAACGGAGCGCCCGAGCAGGGCTGGCTCGACGAGGGCCTGAGCATCGTGGCCGAGGAGGAAGGCGCGGTGCACTACGAGCAGAGGTGCCCGCCGCCGACCTGCCGGACCGATCCGACGCAGATATTCCCCGATTCGGCAGAGCCGTTCGTGCAGGGCTTCCTGTACGACTCGTACCAGTACGCGCTGCTCCCCGATACCGCGAGCGTGACGCTGCACTCCGACGCCGACGGCGGCTTCTCGTGGCGCGGCGGCGATTGGCTCCTCGTGCGGTGGATGGGCGACCAGACGAACAACGCCGTCTTCCGGAAGCTGGAAGACACGTACGCCACCGGCGTCTCCAACATCGAGAACGCGATGGGCGAGCCGTTCCCGAACATGTTCTCGGATTTCGGACTGGCGCTCTACACCGACAGCCTGCCGGGAATGCCGCGCAACACCGCGCCGGCCGTGGACCGGTTCGTCACCCGCAACGTGTCGCAGCTCTGGGCGCGGCTGTACACGACCTCCGGGCCCGCGCCCGACATCCCGTACGCGAGGCCGCTCCAGCTCTTCCCGATCACCGCGGACACCTCGGCGTCCATCATGTCGCCGGGTACGACGGCGTTCTATCGACTGGACACGCCGTCGACCGCGGCAACCGTGGTCATCCAGTTCGCCGCGCCCGGGGTGCATCCGCTGGCCACCGCGCTGCAGCCGCAGCTGGCCATCTTCCGGCTGCCCCCGGGGCAGTAACCGCGGGCTACTCTCGCCGGGACGAACCGCCGGCGGTCCGGGCGCGCGTGATCAGCGCCTCGACCGCCCGTTTCGTATCCGGGTGCGCGATCGACGGCTCGGCGCTCTCGATCCGCGCCAGCACGGCCGCGTGGTCGGGACGCGAGACCGCGATCTGCAGTCCCTGCACGACGAACCGGCGAACGCCGGCCCGTTCGTCGTTCACGTGCTGCATGAGGACGTCGAGCGCCCGCGCGTCGCCGCGGGCGGCGAACACGCCGAGCACCTGCGCCGGCAGCGCATCGACGGCGAGCAACTGCTCGACGTCGCCTACCCGGGCCGTGTCGCCGCGCTGCGCGATGACTTCGAGCGCCGCGTGCCGGATCGCCTCGCGGTAGGACGGAATGCGCAGGGCCTGTTGCACCACGGCGTCCACCTGCGCCGAGTCGGCGTCGGCGAGCGCCGGGACGGCCGCCGCCCGTACCTGATCGCTCGAGTCGTGCGCGAACGCGTCGCGGATGCGCACTACGGCGCGATCGCCGCCCTGCGCGCCCAACGACGCCAGGGCCGCGGCGCGCACCGCGGACGACGTGTCGTGCGACGCCTGCAGCACGGCGTCCACCGCCGCCGGCACCTTCAGGTCGCCCAGCGCCGCCACGGCCTGCTTGCGGGTGAGGTAGTAGTCGGCGTGCGCCGACGCCTGCACCAGCGCCGCCACCGCGGCGGTGTCGGCGCCGCGCTGCGCGAGCTGGCCGATCACCCACTCGCGGTTCCACAGATTCGGATCGCGCGCGAGCTGCGTGGCCAGCCAGGCAGTCGGCTCGCGGAAGGTGAGCTGCTTGAGCACGTGGTTGCCGTCGTCGAAGATCACCATGGTGGGTTCGCTGCGGACGCCCGGGACGGTGATCGTCTGGCTTCGCGCATCGAGGGTCGCGCGGTATACCACGTCGCCGCTGGCCGTCCCGACACGAATCGTGAACGGCATCCGGAACACCTGCGGCACGTCGAACCTGACGCCGTTCGCGCCCGCCGCGAGCGTGTCGAGCTGCGTCTGGCGGACGTCGAGCCGCAGCGCGTGCGCCGAGCTGTCGTACGTCGCGTCGACATCGAGCCGGGGATAGCCCGCCGAGTAGACCCACTCGCTCCAGAACCATTCGAGGTTCTCCCCCGTGGCCAGGAGCACGGCCTGGCGCAGGTCGTCGGACGTCGCATTCCCGAAGGCGTGCCGCGTGAGGTACGTGTGCATCGAAGCCCAGAACCGCTGCGGGCCCAGGTAGTTCTCCAGCATGCGGAGCACGAGCGCGCCCTTGGGATAGATGTTGTTCGATCCCTCCGACGCCAGCGCCATCGGCCGCCGCGCGTCGATGGCGAGGTACTGGTGGTACTCGTCGTCGTAGTAGTCTTCCGCCGCGTGCTCGCCGCGCGTCTGCAGCCAGTACTGCCCCGGCATGAACTCGGCGAAGCCCTCGTTCAGCCAGAGATTGGCCCAGTTCTCGGTGGTCACGTAGTCGCCGAACCACTGGTGCGCGAGCTCGTGCGGAATGAGCAGCTCCAGGTACCACGGCCGGTCCTGGTAGTCCCGCGCCTCGGGGAGCCAGTCCACCAGCGTCGTCGCGCTCACATTCTCCATGCCGCCGAAGAAGTCGGCCACCGTGGTCTGCGCGTACTTGGCCCAGGGGTATGGCACGCCGGTCAGCTTCGAGTACACGTCGATCATGTCCGGCGTGTGGTGGAACAGGCGCCACGCGCGGGCGCTGTCGGCGTGGTACACGTAGTAGTCCACCGGCACGCCCTTCCACGAGTCGTGGATCGTGGCGAACGGTCCGATCACGAGCGACACGAGGTACGTGGCCGAGGGGCGGTCTTCGCGCCATGTCACGGTATGGGTGGCGCCGTGCCGCACGTCGGACACGAGCCGCCCGTTGGACACCACGACGTCGCCGCGATCCACGGTCGCGACGAGCTCCCACGATTCCTTGTCGTTCGGGAAGTCGTATGTCGGGAACCAGTAGTGGTTGTCCATCGACTCGCCCTGGCTCCAGAGCTGGCGCGGGCGGTGCGCCAGCCCGTCGGGCGTGATGAAGGTGAGCCCGCGCCCGTTGTCCACGCGCCCGTCGTACGCCACGGTGAACCGGAGCGTGTCGCCGAACGCCACCGGGGCCGAGGGGAACACGACGAGCGTGTCGCCATGCCGGGCCGTGCGGATGAGCCGTCCGTTCGGCCCCGTCACCCTGGTGTTGTGCAGGAGTGCGCCCTCGTCGAGGATGAGGGAGTCGAGCCCCGGCAGCCGCGACACCACGGTGGTCGTCACCACGCCCCGGAACGACGTGGAGTCCCAGTTGAAGTCGGAGAGCACGATCCGCTGGTGGACCAGATCGTAGTCGTGCGACCGCGTGTAGGCGCCGTTGACGACGCGCACGGCGTTGGACTGGGCGGAGGCAGGCGCCGTGGATGCGGCGAGCGCGAGAAGGAAGACGGTCGGGCGGAAACGCATGGCAGAATCAGGAAAGAGGACGATCCGGCGGACGCCCGCAGTAGAGCCAGTCGGCCGCCGGTTCGCAAGCCCGCCGCGTGAGGAATTTCGTTCAGCGCGCCCGGGCCCAGCGGGCCCTGAATCCCCAGCCGAACTGGTGGTCCGAAACGGCGAGTACGAGCATGTGTGTGCCCGGCGTCAGCGGAACGTCCACCGCACCGTTGTTCCATCTCACGCGGCCGAGGCCGCCGCCGGGAACGCCATAGGAATTGTCGCCGTGGTACAGCAACCGCCCGTCGACGAACACGCTGACCTGGTCGCTGAAGCCAAGCTCGAGCCGCCGCGTCTCCGCGGACGACACCGTGATGGTCGTGCGCGCCAGCGCCATGCCCCACCCCGCACCCCCGAACACGTTGTACGCCTGCGGTCCGGACGCATTGCCCAGCTCGCGCGTGAGGTTCACGAGCCCGTCCGGCTCCGTCGGCACGGGGCGCCACCGCGAGGCGTCGCCCATCACGCTCGCCGGCAGTACCTGAAGCCCCATGGCCGAATCCGGCGCCGGGAGTCGCGGCGAGACCTCCCAGCCGCGCACGGCAGCCGGGTCGGACACCACGCTCACTCCGCCGTCCAGCGCGGGCGTCTGCGTCGTATCGATGTGCAGCCCCGCAATGACCGCCTCGGGTTTCACGCCCGGGCCCTGCGACCAGAGGCCGACGTAGCCGGGGAGCGGGTCACGTTCGAGCCGTGGGACGTCGAGCACCGGAGTGGCGGCATTGCCCACCCACATGCGCGCGCGCGTTCCGTTCACGACGAGCCTGACGTGCATCCACTGGCCGCGCGATGCCGCGCGGGGAATCGTGCCGAGGTACCCTGGGCCCGGATAGAGCTGCCAGCTCGCTTCGCCCTCGTAGACACCCTGGTATTGGGCCTCGAACCAGCGGCCGGTCGAGTCGGTGACCAGATACACGATGTCATAATCGGCGTTGCTCTGCATGCGGAACGCCACGCCGGCGAACGTGCCGGGATCGGCACGCACATCGAACTCGATGGTGCCGTTCAGGAACGTCAGGTCCGGCGCCACGAGCATGCCGCGGCGGATGGCGAGTGCCGTCTCGCGTCCGTGCGCGGTGAACTCACCGTCGCCGGATGCCCGGGTCCACCGGTAGTCGTACGCATCCTGCTGCGCGCCCAGCCGGACTGCACACGTGAACAGCGCGAGCAGCAACACCGTCGTTCGCATCATCGGTTCCTCCGCGTCGTCGTTGGCGGAACGATGACGCCCCCACACCCGCTCGACACGGGCGGAAGGACGGAACTTCCGGTACGATTGTTACCTATGGGCCCGGAACTCGCCGGGCGTCGCCCCGTCGTGGCGCCTGAACACGCGGGCGAAGTGTGCGCCGTCTGCGAACCCGACCGCCTGCGCGACCTGCTCGTTCGTCATGGTCGTGTATGCGAGCAGCCGCTTCGCTTCGAGCATCACGTGCCGCAGGATCACCTGCCGCGGCGAGAGGCGCAGCTCCCGTGCGCACACTGCGCTGAGGTGCTTGCGCGACACGTTGAGCTGCCGGCAATAGCGATCGACGCGGTGCGACGCGGCGAACTGCTCGACGACGAGTGCCTGGAAGCGTCGCACGAGGTCGGCCGCGCCCGCGTTCCACGCCGCGGGCGTCCCCGCGTCGCGCAGGACGCGGTTCACCTCGAGCACGAGCGGCCATGCCATCGCGTGCGCCAGCGCCGGCGTGTCGGGGCGCCCGCTGAGGAGCTCGCCCTCGAGCGCCAACAGCATCGACGCGAGACGCCGCATCGTCACCCGGTCCACGAGAGCCGCGCGCGGCCGGCCGTCGGCAAACGCGGGCAGCCGCTGCACGGCGACGGGATCGGCGAGCAGTTCGCCCGGGAGCTCGTCGCCGAGGAGCAGCACCAGCCCCCGAAGGCCGCGGGCCGCCCGCACGCGACGTACGGCGCCGGGCGGTGACAGGCACACGCTCCCGGCCTGCACGGCGAACGACGCGTCGTCGATCTCCACCACGGCGCGCCCTGCACGCATGAGAAGCACTTCCGTATACAGCAGTCGGTACGCCGTCTCCCGCTCCAGCGCCCACGACGCCTCGAACCGAAGCACGTCCACCGACAGGCGCGGCCCATACTTGCGGAGATCGAACTGGAAGACGCGCATGGGAGGTGCAGTCATCCGGCCGTCAGGCGGTCACCACTCCGTCGCCTACCAGATCTGCGGCACGAGGGCCCGCGGGCGCACCATCGGATCCCCGGGCTTGCACCCGAACGCCTTGGCGAACGCCTCCATGTTGGACAGCGGCCCGTTCACGCGCCACCGCTCCGGCGAGTGCGGATCGACCTTCACACGAAGCTTGAGCTGCTCCGGGCGCGAGTGCGAACGGAAGCTCTGCGCGAACGCGATGAAGAAACGCTGCTCGGGCGTGAAGCCGTCGATCAGCCCCGGACGCCCGTCGCGCTCGAGCGCGCGCTCCAGCGCATCGTAGCCCGTGAGCGCGCCTCCATAGTCGGCGATGTTCTCGCCGAGGGTCAGGTGCCCGTTCACGTGAAAGGTGTCCACCTCGACGTAGCCATCGTACTGCCGGGCGTCGAGCTCCGCTTCCTTGTTGAACGCCTTCGAGTCGGCGGCGGTCCACCAGTCGCGCAGGTTCCCCTGGGCGTCGTAGTGGCGCCCCTCGTCGTCGAAGCCGTGGGTGAGCTCGTGCCCCGCCCAGCTCCCGCCCAGCGATCCGTAGTTGGCGCCGTCGTCCGCCTTGGGATCGAAGGTCTGCGGCACCAGTGCGCCGGCCGGGAACACCATCTCGTTCTTGGTCGGATCGTAGTACGCGTTGACCGTCGGCACGGTCATGTCCCACTCGCTCTTGTCCACCGGCTGGCCGGGACGATTGACGACACGGTTCCACTCAAACCGGTCGGCGGCCGCGACGTTGAGCACGAACGGCCCGTTGGTCACCTGCAGCTTGGAATAGTCGCGCCAGGTGTCGGGGTAGCCCACCTTCTCCCCCATCCGGGCCAGCTTGTCGAGCGCCTGGGCACGCGTCGCGTTCGACATCCAGGTCAGCTTCAGCAGCCGCTCCCTGAACGCCGCGCGGATGTCGTCGATCACCGACTTGGCCTTGGCCTTGGCTTCGGGGGGGAAGGTCCGGGCGACGTACGCCTGTCCGAGCGCTTCGCCGATCTCACCGTCGGTGGCGCGCAGGCAGCGCTTCCAGCGCGGCAGCAGTTGCTTGGCGCCGGAGAAGCGCTGGTTGAACGCGAAGTCCTCGTTGACGAACGGCGTGCTCAGCCAGGGCGCCGCGTTCGACAGCACGTGATACCGCAGGTAGGCGCGCCAGTCCTCGAGCGGCCGCGCGGCCACGAGCTCGCTCACCTTCCGCATGAAGGCCGGCTCGTCCACGTTCACCTTCGCGAGCGGCGCCGTGATGCCGACGTCGTGGAAGTACGACGCCCACTGGACGTTCGGCGCGATCCGTTCCAGGCCGCTCACCGGCATCTGGTGGTCGCTGGCCTTCGGATCGCGGCGCGCCACGCGGGTGAGCTGCGCCTTGGCCAGTTCGGTCTCCAGCGACATTACCCGGCCCGCGTCGGCGGCGGCCGCCGCGCTGTCCTCGCCGGCCAGCACGAACGTCCGCGCCACGTGCGCCACGTACGCCTTGCGAGTGGAGTCCATGGACGCGGCCGGATTCAGATAGTAGTCCCGGTCGGGAAGTCCGAGCCCGCCGCGGTCGAGATCGGCGATGTAGTGCGCGGCGTCGTGCGCGTCGACGCCGGGGTAGTAGCGGAAGAGCACGTTGGCGCCGTCCACCTGCAGCCGCGCCACCGCCGGCAGGAGCGCCGGGCGTTGCGTGATGGAATCGATGGACGCGAGCACGGGAGCGAGGGGCGCGAGTCCCGCAGACTCCACGGCCGAAGAATCCATGCAGCTCCCGTAGAATGTGCCGAGCTTGTGTTCAGTGCTCGTGTCGGGCAGCGACGGCGCCTTGGCCATGGCATCCTCGAGCACCGACCGGACTACCAGCTCGTTGCGGTCGGCCATGTCCTTGAACACGCCCGACGAGGAGTACGCCGGCGGAATCGTGTCGGTCCGGAGCCACGTGCCGTTGGCGAACTCGAAGAAGTCGGTGCACGCCTTCACCGTCGTGTCCATGTAGGCGACGTCCACCACCTTGAGCGGCTTGAGCGCGGTCGTGTCGGCGGCCGGGGGCAGCTCGGCGATCTTGCACGAGGCGGCGCCAACGAGGAGGGCGGCGCCGAGCACGAAGCGGGCGGGGTTCGAACGGGAGGGCATTTCGAATTACTCCGAAGGACGACGAGGGGATGACGTGGGCGCCGCCGTGACGTCGCGAGCCGTCACGTAGAAGTTCTCGTCCACGTGGAATTCCGACGCGGCAGTAAGCGCACTCTTGAGCGTCTGCCACCGCTCCGTGGGATGGATGAAGGCGTACTGCCCGGGCGCGACCGTCACGCGCACGGGCATGTCGAACCCGGGCACCACGTGCGCCCACCGGTACGAGAGCACGCCGCTCTGCAGCCGGTACTCGAGCTCGGGCACCATCGTGGTCGTGAGGTACTCCTGGAACACCGTGCTCAGGTCGACGCCCGCGTGCGCGCTGATGTACTGCTCCACCTGCGCCGAGCTCACGGTCTGATGGCGGAAGGTCTGCTGCAGCCCGCGCAGGATGTCGCGCCACCGGGCGTCGTCGTTCACGATCTGGCGGATCGTGTTGAGCATGTTGCCGCCCTTGTAGTACATGTCGCCCGACCCCTCGGCGTTCACGCCGTACGGCGGGATGATCGGGCGGTCGTTCTGGATGTTCGCGCGGGTGCCGATCACGTAGCGCTCGCCCGCCTCCTTCCCCGACTGGCACTCCTCGTACAGGCTCTCGGCGTAGTTGGCGAAGCTCTCGTGGATCCACATGTCGGCGTGGTCGGCGCCGCTCACGCTGTTCCCCCACCATTCGTGCGCGCTCTCGTGCACGATGATGAAGTCCCACGCCAGTCCGAGCCCGGTGTGCGAGAGGTCGCGCCCCAGATAGCCGTTCTCGAAATGGTTGCCGTAGGCCACGCCGCTCTGATGCTCCATGCCCAGGTGCGGGGCTTCGATGAGCTTGTAGCCGTCGGCGTACCAGGGATACGGTCCGAACCAGTGCTCGAAGCACTGCATCATCGGGATCGCCTGCGCCCACTGGCGTTTGGCGGCGTCCAGATGAAACGCCAGCGGCCAGAAGTCCATGGTGAGCGTGCCGTCCTCGCCATGGAAGATCGTGGCGAAGTGCGTGTAATCGCCGGCGTTCACCTCGACGTCGTAGGTGTTGATCGGTTCGGTGACGAACCATTCGTAGGTCGTGGTGCCATCGCCGTTGGGCGTCACCGCCCGGAGCCGCCCGTTGGACACGTCGATCATCGGATCGGGCACCGTGATCGCGATGCGCTGGCTGTCGGGCTCGTCGGAGAGGATGTCCTTGAGCGGCCACCAGACGCTCGCGCCCAGCCCTTCGTTGGCAGTGGCCACCCACTCGTGCCCCAGGCTGTCGTGCTGCCAGATGTAGCCGCCGTCCCACGGCGGACGCCGGGCCGCGCGCGGCTTGCCGTGATAGTAGAACGTCACCGTCTGCCGCTCGCCGACGCGCTGCGGTTCGTCGACCCTGACGAAGAAGGCGTTCCCGTCGCGCCGGTACGCCAGACGGTGGTGGCCCTGCACGATGCTGTCGGCCTCCATCGGCGGCTGCAGGTCGATCTGCATCTCCTGCGCGGGCCGGAGCACGCGGTAGGTGATGGCGTTGTAGCCGTTGATGCTGCTGTCGGCGGGCTGCACGCGCACGTGCAGGTCGTAGAACGCCACGTCCCACCAGGAGCGGCCCGGGCCGTTCGTGCCGCGCAGCGTGTCGGCGTGCGTGAACACCTGGGCGGGACGCTGCGCATTGGCGGCGGCGAGCGGCGCGAGCGCCAGCGCCAGGGCGATCAGAGAGCGACGCATATCGGAGAGATACTCCACGGTGGAAAGAGGCTCCCCCATCTTAGTCGCCGGCGCGCCCGCTGTCACCGCGCGGCGGCCGCGTCAGAACACCCGGTCCAGCCCCTTGATGACGTCCGCCTTGGCGCAGGCGTTCGACCGGTCGGACTCGCTGGGCCTCGACGCGGCGTCGATGACGAACTGGAAGAAGAGCAGCGTCGCGAGCACGAGCCGCGCCCCGGCCCACTGCGGCAGCCGGCCCCACCGGCGTCCGGCCCACCACCCCACGCTCACGACGGCCACTTCCAGCAGCAGGTCGACCACCGGCCACCGATAGAGGTTGAACCCCACCACCGGTCCGCCCACCCACAGCGCCTTGGTGCCGGTGAGGTAATCGGCCAGCAGGTGCGAGACGACGAGCGCCGCGATCACGAGCGCCGTCCGGCGGCGGCCGGACCGCCAGAACGCCGCCGCGCCCAACACCAGCGCCGTCGAGGCAATGGCCGCCAGCGAATGCGTATAGCCGCCATCGGGATTGCAGACGCCGAACGCCGCCAGCCCCAGATCGGCGATGTCGGGGGCCAGCGCGGCGACGACCAGCCAGCTGACGGGTGCTTCGGGATCGACGGCCCGCGCACCCAGCGCGAGCCCCAGGTGTCCGGTGATCAAGGCGTATCGAGCGGAAGAGCGCGGCGCATCGTTCCGAAAATCTAGCCGGGCGGTGTCCGGCGCGCCCGATCGAGCGCGCGGTGCATCTCGTGGCGCGAGACGCCTTGCGCATTGGGCCGTTCGCGTCCATCGTACGCCGTGCGGCGGCGCGCGCGTCGCGGCTTCCGCTCCCACCCTCTACCGTCTCACCGATGACGGCCACGACACTCCTTCGGGGAATTTCCCTGTTCGCCCAGCTCCGCGAATCGGAGCTGGAGCAGGTCGGACAGCTCGCGCGCGTGCGCGACTACGCCAAGAACAGCGTCATCGTTTCCGGAACCGGCCCCGGAGACACGCTCTACATCGTCGCCTCGGGCAAGGTGAAGTCGATGCTGATCGCCGAGGATGGGCGCGAGGTGATCCTGTCGATGCTCGGCGCCGGGGAGTTTTTCGGCGAGATGGCGCTGTTCGACGACGATCCCGGCACCACGACCGTGATCGCCACCGAGCCGTCGCAGCTCCTCCTGCTCCGCCGCGACGACCTGTACCGGCAGGTGATGGAGATGCCGGGCGTCGCCATCGGTCTGCTGCGCTCGCTCAGCCGGCGCCTCAAGGAAGCCGACCACAAGATCGGCGGGCTGATCCTGCTCGACGTGCCGGGGCGCGTGTCGCACCTGTTGCTGCAGCTCGCCGCGCCGCACGGCGGAACGCAGATCCCCAAGCCGCCCACGCACCAGGTGATGGCGCAGATGGTCGGCTCGAGCCGCGAAACGGTGTCGCGCGTGCTCAGCGAGTTCTCGTCGAACGGCATCATCTCGACGCCCAAGGGCGCCATCATTCTCGAGAATCGCGAAGCGCTGGAGGCGGCCACCGGACACCTGCGGCGGCTGTGGGCGCCGAAGCCGCCGTACGACGGACACGACGAACGGCGCCGCGTCGCCGGCTGACGATCCCGCGTCAGGCCACGCGAGCGGCGGGCGCGGCCGGATGCCGGCGAGGATCCGCGTCGCGCGCCGCCGCGAACGCGTCCATCGCGGCGGCGTAGACCGCCGGCGACCACCAGTGACGGCAGCGCGATATCTCCGAAAGCGCGTCCGCCCGGCTCATCGCCCTTCGATACGAGCGCGTCGTCGTCAGCGCGTCGTACACGTCGGCCACACCGACGATCTGCGCCGATAGCGGGATCTCGTCACCGCGCAGACGATCGGGATAGCCGGTGCCATCGTACTTCTCGTGATGCCAGCGGATGACCGGCTTGATGGCCCACGGGAATTCCACGCCGGCGAGCAGCTCGATCCCCCACACGGGGTGCATGCGGATGATCGCCGCTTCCTGGTCCGTCAGCTTGCCCGGCTTGTTGAGGATCTCGTGTGGCACGCGAACCTTGCCGACATCGTGCAGGTAGGCGCCGAGGCGGATCGTCAGCGCCTCCGCTTCGTCCAGCCCCAGGCGCGCCGCCACCGCCGCGGCGTTCGCGGCCACACGCTCGCAGTGGCCGAAGGTATAGCTGTCGCTCGATTCGATCGAGCTGCCCCACTCGCGCACGACGGCCAGGTAGGTGGCCTGCAACGCTTCGACCTTGCCGCCCACGTGCACGAGGTCCACGCGGGCGTCCAGCCGCTGGAACAGCCGGTGCGCCGCATTCAGCAACGACAGCGCTTCCTGGTTGCGGCCGACGGTCTGGTACAGCATGGCCAGCTCGCGCGACGCCTCGGCCTCCGCGAGCACCGAGCCGGTGTCCACCGCCGTCTCGATCGCCGACCGCAGCCGCGACTCGGCGAGCACCGGGCGCCCCGTGTCCCGGTACACGACGCCGATCACGCGATATGCTTCCGACTTCGGCGCGCGCGCACCCAGGCGCTCGAACAGGCGCAGCGCCTCGTCCGCGCTTCGCAGCGCCTCGTCGTACCGTTGGCGCGCGGCGAATACCTCCGCGTGATTCGCGTGGGCCAGCCCGAGCAGGTGAAGGTCGCCCACACGCTCGGCGATCGTCTGACTCTCCCTGAAGTAGCGGTCAGCCTCGTCGAAGAGTCCGCGATCGGTGCTCGCCATGCCGAGGTTGTTGTAGGCGATGGCGCAGCCGTGCTCGAGGTTGGCGGCCCGATATTCCTCCAGCGACCGGCCGTACCAGGCGAGCGCCTCGTCCAGCGCCCCCTGGATGTTGGCGAGGATGCCGAGATTCTGTTCCACCCGGGCGCGCACGGCGCGCACCGGTCCGCCGAGGCGCAGGGCATCGAGGAACGACTGCCGGGCCGCGTCCAGATCGCCGAGCGCCATCTGGATGCAGCCCATGGTATTCAGCGCTTCCGCAGACAGTGCGTCGTCCCGCAGGTCGTGGGCGATCGCGTGGCTCCGGCGGACGAGCGCCATTGCCGCGTCTCCGTCGCCCCGGCGCGAACGGTGCGCCGCCAGCCGCCGTAGCGCTTCGCAGAGCGTCGGCCCGTCGCCCGACGCCTCCGCCGCCGCGGCAGCCTGTTCATACGCGCGCATGGCCGCCTCGATCGCCCCCTGGCGCTCGTGCGATCGCGCCTCGCCCAGCGGATCCAGCTCCGCGAGCGGCCGAATCTCTTCGGTCATCTCAGTACGTCCGTCGGAGGCCGGCGGCTCAGTAGGCCAACGCGTATCCCGAAAAGTGCCCGAGCTTCGCCGTCGCCGTCTGGTGCAGCAGGTTGAGCAGCGCGGGCAGCAGCTCGAGGATGGTGCGGTCGTCTGCCGTGTACGCGATGTGGTGCGGCAACAGCCAGCCCACGAGGCCGCAGTTCGCGTAGCTCATCGTGAGGTACGCCGGACCCGAGAATCGGAGCCCCTGCGGCTGGAACTTCACTTCATTGATGTCTTGTGACGGCGCAACGGCAGTGATCGACACCGGCGCGGCGAGTGCGCCCGGCGTGACCACGAAGCGGTTGGCGCCCACCGTGATGACGCCGCCCTCAGGTCCGATGACCTTGGTGACGGAATCGTACGGCTGCGGCGTGCAGGCGAGGAGTCCCGTGGACTGGAGCAACGATCCAACCAGGGACGCCGACGGTTGCGCGGTGGCGGGAGGGGCGACAGGAGCGATCGGCGACGAGTCGCTACAACTGATGGCGGCGAGCGTGAGCGCCGCGGCGAGGGCAGCGGAGAACAAGCGGGGTGTCTTCATCGGCACCGGTCCGGAGCTAGGGTGAATGTCGGACCGTCAGTCTATCGGGCGCTGGGGGATTTCGCAGTGATCCCCGACAGTGACCCCGCTCACTCGCTCGTCAGAACTGCTCGAAGCTGAACCCGACGGTCGCGCCGCGTTTGGGATTGGGTGCCACCGATGCGTGCGCCAGGACGCGGTTCAGCCAGTCTCCCGGGTGCGCATGCTCGTACTGCACCGTCTTGATCCCGGAGAAGATGCCGATGCCGGCGCCGAAGATGATGTCGCTCACCCAGTGCGCGTTGTTGTACAGGCGCGAAACGCCGGAAGCCGCCGCGGCGCTGTAGGTGAGCACGCCGACCCAGCGCGCGTGTGCGGGCCAGCGGTCGAACGCTTCGGCGGTCACCGCGGACGCGATGGAGAACGCGGCGAGCGTGTGCCCCGATGGGAAGGCCTGCCAGTTCCCGTCCACGCGAATTCCCCGGCCGAACCGGTAGCTGTCGGCGTCGGCGTTGGCCTGCCGGGGCAACGGCCGTCCGATGGCGCCTTTCAAGACGAAGCCCGCCGCCGACGCGACCACCAACGCTTCGCTCGCGTGCAACCCCATGTCGGTCAGCGTCTGATTTCCGAACAGCCGGCCGGCGAGGTACATGCCGCTTCCGATATAGACCGTGCCCGGATCGGCGAGGTCGCGGAACACGGTCGACGCACGCACCAGTCCCGGTTCCCTCTGGTTCTGCGGGAGCTGGAGGTTGTGCGCCACCATCTGGTCGAGCGGAAGCGCCGCCGCGGTCGCGGCCGTGAAGCCGAGCGCCACCCACGCGTCGCGGCGGGAGAAGAGCGGATGCGCCGTCGCTGTCCCGCCCGTGGTGCCGGAATCATTGCGCGCGGACGAATCGGGCGCCATGGGCACGCCGGACTGCGCCCGCAGCGTGAGCGGGAATGCCGCCGAGAGAGCAGCCAGCACTGCCACGATCGACCCGACACTCGCAAAGCCCCGCCCTCGCCGCACCGTCATCCCGTCTCCCGCGCTCGCGACAGCGTGATTGCCCCGCATTCCCCAGCCGCGAATCGTCACTTGGACCCCGCGCCGCTGCCGCGTGTTCCCACGGCCGCGGGCAATGGCCGCCGCGGGAGCATCGAGTCGCGTTGCGCCGTGAGGTACGCCATCGCCGCCACTACGGTCGCCGCCTGCTTCAGCTGGTCCGGCTGCACGCGATCGACGACGTCCATGTTCGTGTGGTGCGTGCGCGACGCGTACTCCAGCCGCTCCTGCACGAACTGGAATGCGGGAAGCCCGAAGCCTTCCGAAAACGTCTGGTGGTCGGTGGAGCGCACGGGCCGCGGGCTGAACAGATCGACGCCGAGGTCGCGAAACGGCGCGAGGAACGCCTTGAAGATCGGGGCCACGCCCGGATCGTCCTCCATCCAGACGCCGCGGATCTTTCCGCTCCCGTTGTCGAGGTTGTAGTACGCGTCGAAGGTGCGATATCCGGGCTCGAGCGTTCCCGTCGCCGGATCGCCGATGTGCGCGCGCGCATACGCCCGGGAGCCGAGCAGTCCCTCCTCCTCCCCGCCCCACAGCGCGATGCGGATGGTGCGCCGCGGCCTCGCCCCCACCTGCTCGAGGATGCGCATCGCCTCCATCATCGCCGCGTCGCCGGCCCCGTTGTCGGTGGCGCCGGTCCCCCCGTGCCACGAGTCGAAGTGGGCGCCGATCATCACGATCTGGTCCTTGAGCGCAGGATCGGTGCCGGGAATGTCGCCGATGATGTTGAACCCGCGCGGCGTGGTCTCGTCGTAGAACTTCGTCTCGACGTCGAGGCGCATCCGCACCGGCACTCCCTTGGAGAGGATGCGCACCATGCGGTTGTAGTGCTCCACCGCGAGGGTGATCTCGGGCAGCCCGCGGCCCGCCGTGGAATCGTGCGGGCCGCCGGCCATCACCATGAAGGTGCCGCCGTCGGTGTGCTGGGCGAACCAGCTCAGATCGCTGCCGCCGGTGACCGTGTCGGCGTCCATGCCGCGATCGAGCAGCGCCACCACGCCCTCGTCCTCGTAGAACTTCAGCAGGAGGCGCTGGAACGCCTGCGCGGCGGTGAAGCGCCGCGCCGGGGGCTTCCAGCCCGGCGGCAGCGGCGTCATCATCTCGTCGACGATCTCCGGCGTGTACGTGAGGATGATCTTCCCGCTGAGCATGCGCACCATCCGCGCCGGCTGGGTGAGCACGATCTTGCCGCGCAGCTTTCCGTGGTACTTCGCGAAGTCGGCCGGGCTCTCGATATCGGGTCGCACGACGTCGGCTTCCACCGGCCCGTGCGTGCCCGGCGTCCACGCCTTGGGCATGGCGATGATCGGCTGCTCCTGCGGGGCCACCATCTCGGCGTAGAAGTGCTTGAGCTCCCAGCCCTTGCCGAAGGGGAACCGCTCCTCGTGCACGTTCGTGAGCCCCCACGACTCGAGCGTCTTCATCGCCCACTGGCCGGCCCGCTCCGTGGCCGGGCTGCCTTCGAGCCGCGGACCGTAGACGTCGGCCAGCCAGATCATGTGATCCATCACCTGCGAGTGCCTGAGGCCGACATCGCGAATCCTGGCGATCATCGCGGTATCGATGGGCTCGCTCTGCGCCGCCAATGGAACGGCCAACGCGCCAAGCGCCGCGCCGGCCGCGAGCGCGGCCGCGACGCGGGAGAATCGGGACGACATGAGGTTGGGATCCGTCGGGTGGGAGACGCGGCAACCTACCACGTCCCGGCGCACCAGTCGAGAGCAGGATCACGCCCTCACCATCTCTTAGCGTGCGATGCCGGAACATGCGTCGCCGCCGGCACTGGCATTGACGCCGACGCCGGAAAGGCACAACGTGTTCCGCTCGCGGATCCCCTTTTGCCACCCCCACAATCGAGGTCAGACCCATGCGTGCCCGCATCACGTATGTCGCTGCCGTCGGCGTGCTCGCCGCATTGGCCGCCTGCGCCAGCCAGGAAAAGCCGGCAGCGACCGCACAACCAGCAGCGCCCACCGCCGTCACCATCCACGCGAAGGACTTCGCCTACCAGGCGCCGGATTCCGTTCCGGCCGGGTACGTCGCGTTCACGCTGGTGAACGACGGACCGGACCTGCACCACGCGACGATCGTGAAGCTCGACAGCGGCAAGACGGCCGCGGACCTCGAGGCGGCGCTGAAGAACCCGGGGCCGCTCCCGGGGTGGGCCATGCCGATCGGCGGCCCCAACGCCCCCGCTCCCGGACAGAGCGCCAACGCGACGTTGTCGCTGGCGCCCGGCAGCTACGTCATGATCTGCTTCGTGGACGTCCCGGGGGGCGTGCCGCACTTCGCCAAGGGGATGGTCCATCCCTTCACCGTGTATGGAACCGCGTCCAACGCGCCGGCGCCCGCCGCGGACATCGACCTGACGCTGGTGGATTACGGATTCCAGTTCTCCAAGCCTCTGACCGCTGGACACCATGTGTTCTCCGTGACCAACCACGGGCCGCAACCACACGAGGTCGAGCTCGTGAAGCTCGCGCCCGGAAAGACGGTCCAGGACTTTCTGGCGTGGCTTCAGAAGCCGGACGGTCCGCCGCCGGCGGCCCCGATCGGCGGCGTCGCGTTCGAGAGCCCAGGGCGCACGACGTCCTTCTCCGCCGATCTGACGGCCGGAACCTACGTCTCGATCTGCTTCGTGCCCGACGCCAAGGACGGGAAGCCGCACTTCATGCACGGCATGATGAATACGCAGACGGTGGAATGACCGGGCACGGGTGAGCGGCCGGCCGGTGTCCGGTTAGATTTCGAGACCACCGGCCGGCGCACCCGCGCATCCGTTCCCGTCCTGCCGACCCGAACACCCGCATGCTTCACCCGTCGTCGACCCGCGGTCGATTCCGCAGTTCATGATCTCGGCCCGCGCGGCACTCGCAACGGCCCTGCTCGGCGTCGCGGCGGCGGGCTGCGCCCCGAATCCCGCCGAGTCGTACGTCCGCGGACATGGGCTGACCGTCGCCGATCTGCCGCTGCGCGATCGCGTCGCGATCTACCAGGAAGCCGTCGGCGGCGCGTTCCAGGTGGGCGACCCGTCGCTCTACCTCCTGCTCGACCCGCGGCTGCTCCCGCGAACGGGCGGCTACGACGCCGGCTCCGAGCGCATGACGAGCGGCCTGCAGAACAGTCTGCTCAAGAGCCACATCGTCCAGGGCCTCTGCGAGCCCGCGACCGAGGCGAGCAAGCTGGCCCACTGCAACGCGCCGCTGGCCGGCTACGTCGTCCGATTCTCGGAAGTCTTTCGGATGCCGGCCGACACGGTGAGCGTCAACCTGTACGTGCAGCGCTACTCGACGCCGACCAGCGTGGGCGTGAGCGAGCTGCGGTTCGAGCGCATCTACAAGCTGGTGCACCTGCCCACCGGGTGGACCGCCGTGGTCGAGGGACGGGTGCAGCTCGAGAGTCCCTGACACCGCGGGCGTCGCGGGACGACCGCCCGCCGGTGGCGAAACCCGCCCCCCCGCTGCACACGTAGGGTGAGCACACCTCCCGTTCGGAGCTCCGTCCCATGTTTTCAGCCCTTCTCCGCCTGTTCGCGCTTCGCCCTTTCCTGACGATGGCGATCCTCGGCATCCCCGTGGTGATCCTCATCGCGGTGGGCCTGTTCACGATCTTCGCCTTCAAGTTCCTGGTGTTCATCGTGCTGCCGATCGCCCTGATCCTCTGGGTGCTGCGGCGCGTCCTGCGGCCGAATCGGGGCACGGCCGCGTAATACGAGTTCCGGTCTGGCGCGCGGGCGGCGCGCGCCACATGTTGAGGGCGGCGGCCGCGACGGTGCGGCCACCGGCGTCCGATGCGCGTTCGTGAATGGAATTGGAGTGTCGCATGCCCCGCCCCCGTCCGCGCCTCTCCCGGTCGGTCCTCGTGCTGCCTGCCGCCGCAATCGCCGCGTGCGCGTCGTCCCACGCGGCTCCCGCCACGGTGTACGGAGCGCCAATGACGCGGGACGTCTTCACACCGCTCATCGGGACGGGGGAGACGACGCTTGCCGACCTCGCCGTCGCGCCCTGGCACTTCGACCGCGCCGAATGCGGTCCGGCCCGGATCACCCCCACCGGAGCCCGGATCCAGACGGTGTACTACCCAACGTCCGCCGATGCGCAGGTTGCGCTCTCGATCACCCTCGACTCGGCGGGGCGCCTCGTGCGCTCGTCGGAGACGCATGGCGTGCTCCGGTTCCACTACGCGCCCGAGGATACGAGCCGCGCCGCGCAGGACAGCGCGCGGCGCGCGCAGATGCGGGCGCTCCGCCAGACCGTCGTCTCGCTCGACTACGTCGTCGATCCGGGACTCGTGCTCCGGCGCGAGGGGAACGGTCCCCAGCAGTCGATGACCGTGTCGACGCGCGCGGTGGAGGACTCTCCGCTGCTGGATCATCCGATCGTGCATGCCCGCGAGGCCATGCGCGCCTGTCACATGACCGCCGGCTCACCGGGAACGCCGGCGGACGCGCCCGACCCGGCATCGGCCGCGCGGCAGTACTTCGACCTGATCAACAATGCCCGGTGGGACGAGGCGGCAGCCATGCTCGACTCCGCCTCCGTCGACAGGCTGCGCGCCACCACGATCGAAGGATTGCTCGGCTGGGCCGAGTCCGGTGCGCCGACGCGCGATAACCGGCCGCCGGGACAGTCGCGCGGCTTCTCGTGGGCGTCGCCGCGCGACACGGCAATGCTGCTGCGGACCGAAGATACGACCATCGTCCCGACGCCGGCCGGCCCGGTACGCATCGGCGTCCTGGCAGGCCTCACGCCCCGCGGCCTCGCCGCACGCACGCTTCAAGCCGGCTATGCGCCGTCGGTCGGAACCCGCGTCTACGATGTGCTCGGAGTGGTCCCGGAAGGCGACACGCTGGCCCATGCGCTGTACCGTGAACGCTTCGCCATCGGATTCCTGGCGCCGAGCGGGCCGTCCCCCTACGAGCTCGATCTGTATCTGCGCGACGGCAAGTGGCGGGTGATTGCGCAATCGCCGGGCGTTCCCACCAGCGGCCTGATGAACTACGCCCTCAACTACCAGACGAGCGCGCACCCCGCGCGCTGAGATGCTCCGCAGCTGGCGCCGGCCTACCCTGCCGCCCGTTTCCGCCGGCTGATCTCGTCGCCGATCACCGCGAGCACGATCACCACGCCCAGCGCGATCTTCTGCACGTAAGGATCGACGTTCGCGAGGTTGAGCCCGTTCGTCAGCACGCCGATGAACACGGTGCCCCACAGGG
Organism: Gemmatimonadaceae bacterium; assembly: GCA_036393095.1. Taxonomy (GTDB): domain Bacteria; phylum Gemmatimonadota; class Gemmatimonadetes; order Gemmatimonadales; family Gemmatimonadaceae; genus JAGWRI01. The sequence continues at coordinate 24,972 of DASVWS010000173.1, forward strand.
TGCCGGCGATGGTGCCGCGCCCGCCGAACAGCGACGTGCCGCCGACCACGACCGCCGCAATCACATCGAGCTCGTACTGCTGCCCGGCGTTCGGGACGCCGGCGCCGAGGCGCGACGCGAGCGTCAATCCGCCGATGCCGGCCAGCGCGCCGTTGAGCACGTACACCCACCAGATCACGCGCTTCGTGTTCACCCCGGCGAGCCACGCCGCTTCCGTGTTGCCGCCGATCGCATAGATGTGCCGCCCGAACACGGTGCGCCGCAGCACGAACGACCCCACGAGCATCACCGCCGCCATCACGAGCACGGGCGCGGGAATGCCGAGCAGCACCGCGCGGCCGAGGGCGCCGAACGACGACGGCAGATCGCCGATGCTCCGCCCACCCGACACGATGAACGCCAACCCGCGCGCGATGGTGAGCATGGCGAGCGTGGAAATGAACGCCGGCACTTCGAGGTAGGCCGTGAGTGTGCCGTTCACGACGCCGGTGGCGGTGCCCACCAGCACGGCGGCGATGAGCGCCATCGTGGCGGGCATGAAGCCGTGGGCGGCGGCCATCGCCCCCGCGACCCCGGTGAGCGCGACCACGGACCCGACCGACAGGTCAATCCCCGCGGTGAGAATCACGGCCGTCATCCCGACGGCGAGGATGCCCGTGACGGCCACGCTCAGCAGCACGTTGACGGCGTTGGCGAGCGAGAAGAATCCCGGCGCGATGGCGGAGAACACGACCGCCTCCGCCACCGTGGCCACGACGAGCATGTAGTCGGCGATGCGGTGCCAGCGCACGGACGACCCATTCATGCGGCGGCGCTCTCCCCGAGGATGAGCGCGGCGACGCGATCCTGCGTCGCCTCGTCGCGCGACAGTTCACCGACGACGCGCCCGTTGCGCATTGCGATCAGCCGGTCGGCCATGCCCAGCGCTTCCGGCAGGTCGGACGAGATCATGAGAATCGCGGCGCCGTCGTCGGCGAGCCGGCGCATGAGGGCGTAGATCTCCGCCTTGGCGCCCACGTCGATGCCGCGCGTGGGCTCGTCGAACAACAGCACGCGGGAGTGGCGCAGCATCCAGCGGGCCAGCACCACCTTCTGCTGGTTGCCCCCCGACAGCTGCCGGGCCGGACGGTCGAGTGATGGCGTGCGGACGGCGAGTGCCTCCACCCACCTGGTGACGCCGGCGCGCTCGCGCACCCGATCCACGAGCCCCGCCCGCGCCAGCTCCGGCAGCGACGGAAGCGACACGTTCTCGCGAATCGCGCCCATCAATACGAGTCCCTGGCGCTTGCGGTCTTCCGGCAGCAGCGCCACACCGGCATCGATCGCGTCGCGCGGCGAGCGCGGCTGGAACGACGCGCCATCCAGCCGCATCGCGCCGGCGCGTATGGGCGCGGCGCCGAACATGGCCAGCGCAAGCTCGGTGCGTCCGGATCCGATGAGCCCCACCAGCGCCACGATCTCTTTCCGACGCAGCACGAGCGACGCGTCGCGCACCGGCCCCGTGCTCACGCCATCCAGACGCAGCAACTCGGCGCCCGGCTCGCCGGTCCGCCGGGGATAGCCGGTGGCGAGCTCGCGCCCCACCATGAAGCGCACGATCTCGCTGCGCGAAAGGCCGCCGAGCGCCGCCGTGGTCACCAGGCGCCCGTCGCGCAGCACCGTGATCCAGCTCGCCACGCGGAAGATCTCGTCCAGGCGATGCGAGATGTAGACCACGGCCACGCCCTCGTCGCGCAGCTGGGCGATGACACGGAACAGCGCGTCGGTTTCCGCCTGCGCCAGGATGGCCGTGGGCTCATCCATGATCAGCACCTGCGCCCGGGCGGCGACGGCCTTCGCGATCTCGGTCATCTGGCGGGCCGCGAGCGACAGGGTCGCCACGCGCGCTCCGGGATCGAGGCTGGTCTGGCCGAGCCGGTCGAGCACCGCCCGCGCGTCGCGCGTCTGCTGCTCGCGGTCCACGACCCCGCGGCGGCGCGGCTCCGCGCCCAGGAAGATGTTCTCGGCCACCGACAGCTCCGGCACGAGGCTCAGCTCCTGGTGGATCATCCGGATGCCCGCGGCCTGCGCGTCGTGGGGCGTCTCGAAGCGCACGATCGACCCGTCGATCGTGAGCGTGCCGGCGTCGGGACGCGCGGCGCCGGACAGGATCTTCATGAGCGTGGACTTGCCGGCGCCGTTCTCGCCGGCGACGGCGTGGACCTCGCCGCCGCGCACGACGATGCCCACGCCGTCGAGCGCGAGCACCCCCGGATATCGCTTGACCAACGCCTCGGCGGCGAGCTGCACGCGGCTACGGTTTCGCGGGCGCTGCCGCCGCCATCGCCTTCACCGAATCGGCGTCGACGATACGCACCGGCACCGCGATCCGCGCCGGCGGCGTCTTGCCCGCGAGATAGTCGGCGATGGCGTTGATCGTCTCCTCGCCGATCTTCATCGGCTGCTGGGCGACGTCCGCCTTGAGCTGCGTGCCGCCGGCAATGGCGCGCTGCGCCTCGGCGCCGGCGTCGTAGCCCACGATCACGAGGTGGGCGGCGTGGTGGGACTGCGCGCTGGACAACGCGCCCAACGCCGATTCGTCGTTGATCGCGAAAATGGCATTGAGGTTGGGGTGGGCCTGCAGCATGTCGTCGGCCGCTTTGAGCGCGTGGTCGCGGGTGCCCGAGCCGCTGAGGTTGGCCACGAGGTGGAGGTTCGGATACGCGGCGAGCGCCTGCTTGAATCCGGCTTCGCGGTCGATGGTCGACTGGACGTCGGGCTCGCCGATCAGGCCCACGTTGCCCCGGCCGCCGAGTGCCTTGGCGATGTAGGTCGCGGCGAGCTTCCCCCCCGCCACGTTGTCGGAGGCGACGTGGGAGACGACCTCGCCACCGTCGGCGCCGATATCAGCCGTGAACACGGGAATCTTCGCCGCATTCGCCCGTTGGATGGCGGGGCCGATGCCCTTGGAATCCACGGGGCAGACGACGATGGCGTCCACGTGCCGGACGATGAAGTCGTCGATCTGCGACTGCTGCTTGGCCAGGTCGCGGTCGCCGGAATTGAGCACCAGCGCGTACCCGTGGGCGTCGGCCGCGTTGCGGAGTCCCGCTTCGAGCTGTCGGTAGAACTCGTCCTCGCGCGTGAGCAGCGAGACGCCGATGGTCTTGGTGGGCTTGGCGGCACCCTGGTCGGCGCCGCGGTTGCACGCCGCCGGCGCGACGGCGAGGAGAAGAACGGCCCACGCGCCCGTCAGGCGGCGGGGCAACCCGAGTGCTTGCATCTGGAATGTCACCGTATGGAAGGGAGAACTGCCGCGAAAGCTCCCACCGGCAGCGGCAAAGTTCAAGTTGGGAACCGACAAAGCCGCACCGGGCCGGGACCTGGCGTGCGGGGGCCGCCCCGGAGGACCGGGGCGTTCGCAACGCAGGACTGGCCGCGCGCGCTCCGGAAGCGAACATTAGCGGTTCAGGAAGTCTTCGTTACAAGATCATTAAACTCGATGCCGGCGCTCGCGCCACGCGCCATATTGGCTGCGGCTTCGATGCTGCGGTGCTGCGTGCAGGCAGGCAGCGGGCCGGCGTGACGGCTCGCAGCAACCATCGGGCGGCGCCCCGTGTCGAACCCGCGGTTTCGCGCGTTTGGACGGCGGACGCATCGGCCCGGAGCCGCGCCCGCACGGCAGTCATCGGCTCGTCGCTCTGGTGGAGGCATCATGGCCTTGCTCC
>DASVWS010000174.1:0-20472 GCA_036393095.1 Gemmatimonadaceae bacterium
ACCCGTCGGGTCATTCGGCGGAATGTGCCCGGCGGTCAGGGCGAATTCAAGCGATCCGGTCGCCGCGTCCGCTCGTCTTGGACGCCACCCAGTTGAGGAGCATCAGCGCCGGGACGACGAACGGGAAACTCCCGTAGAGCGTATCGGACGCCGAGTGGGACCTGCGGTCCACGGCGAGGAAGACCTGGACGCAGAACGCCGCGGTGATCAGGACGAGGAGGAACGCCTGCCAGGAGGCGGGGCGGTAGATCCAGCCCCACGGTTTGAACCAGGTGCGGGACATGAGGGAGTTGGACAGGCGGACAGTTGGACAGTCGGACAGCGCGGTTACCTTTACCATGCAAAGTTCTTGTTGCCGGCGCAAGCCCCCCGCCGCCGGTTGCCCAACCCCGGTGCCGCGGGCATGTTCAGGCCCGTGCTCCCCTCAAATCGAAGCGCACTCCGTCGACGTTCATCGAGGATCACCATGCGACACCGAGTTGCCCTCCTCGCGGCGCTGGCCGCGTTCACGCCGGCCCTCCTGGCGGCCCAACAGCCGAAGACCATCACGGCCGCGGACTACTCGCGCGCCGAGAAGTTCATGGGGTACTACACGCAGCCTCTCGTCACCGGCGGGTTCGTGAGCCCGGATTGGATGGCCGGCGACCGCTTCTGGTACCGCGAAGACACCCCCCGCGGCGCCGAGTTCCTGCTCGTGGATCCGGCCCGCGGCACCAAGGCGCCGGCGTTCAATCACGCGAAGGTGGCCGAGGCGCTCTCGGCCGCGTCGGGGCAGCACTACACCGCCGACGCCCTGCCCTTCTATTCCATCGAGCTTTCCCAGGACCTGCGCACGGTGTCGTTCGACGCCGGCCGCCGCCACTACTCCTGCGACGTCGGCGGCAACAAGTGCACCGACCAAGGCGCGGCGAAGGGCACCGGAATGCCACGCGGGTTCGGACGCGGCTTCGGACGCGGCTTCGGGGAATCGGCCAGCCACGGCGAGCCGGTGAACGTCTCGCCCGACGGATCGAAGGGCGCCTTCATCCGCGACTGGAACCTCTGGGTGCGCGACATGCACACCGGCGCCGAACACCAGCTCACGCGCGACGGCGTCGAGAACTTCGGCTACGCCACCGACAACGCGGGGTGGAAGCACACCGACCAGGCCATCGGCCTCTGGTCGCCCGACTCGAAGGAATTCGCCACGTACCAGCAGGACCAGCGCAAGACCGGCGACATGTATCTCGTCGTCACGAACGTCGGCCATCCGACGCTGCAGGCCTGGAAGTATCCGCTCCCCGGCGACTCCATCATCACGATGATCCAGCGCGTGATCGTGAACGTGGACGATGGGAACGTGGTGCGGCTGAAGATGCCGCCCGACCAGCATCGCACCTCGATCTGCGACGACATCGCCTGCAGCGGCAACACGCTGAGCGATGCCGAGTGGAGCCCCGACGGCAAGACGCTGATGTTCCTGTCCACCTCGCGCGACCACCGCGACGAGAATCTGCGCGTGGCCGACGCGGCCACCGGCGACGTGCGCGAGGTCTACCACGAGCGCATGCCCGACTACTTCGAGTCGGGCTACGACATGGTGAACTGGCACTACCTGCCGGCGTCGAACGAATTCATCTGGTATTCGGAGCGCACCGACTGGGGGCAGCTCTACCTGTACGATCTCGCCACCGGCAAGCTCAAGAACGCGATCACGACGGGCGACTGGAAGGTGTGGCAGGTGCTCCGCGTCGATCCCGCCCAGCGGCGCGTCTACTTCACGGCGGGCGGCCGCGAGAAGGGCAACCCGTACTTCGCGCACTTGTACAGCGTGCAGTTCGACGGCTCGGATTTCCGGTCGCTCACGCCGGACAGCGCGAACCACAGCGTGCAGCTCGCGCCCGACGGCAAGTACTTCGTCGATACATACTCCACGCCGCAGACGGCCGCGGTCACGGTGCTCCGCGACGACCGCGGCAAGGTGATCGCGCAGCTCGACAAGCAGGACATCTCGAAGCTGCTCGCCACCGGCTGGAAGCCGCCGACGACGGTCGTGGTGAAGGCCCGCGACGGCAAGACGGATCTCTACGGGCTGATGTACACGCCGACGCAACTCAACCCGAACGAGAAGTACCCGATCGTCAACCACATCTACCCCGGCCCGCAGTCGGGCAGCGTCGGTGGATGGGGCTTCTCGGCGGGCCGCGGCGACGCGCAGGCGCTCGCCGAACTCGGCTTCGTGGTCGTCGAACTCGATGCCATGGGGTCGCCGGGACGCTCGCACTCGTTCCAGGCCGCGTACTACGGCCACATGGGCACCGACAACGGGCTCCCCGATCAGATCACGGGGATGAAGCAGCTCGCCCAGCGCTACCCGTACATCGACATCGACCGGGCGGGGATCTACGGCCACTCGGGCGGCGGATTCGCCACGGCCGACGCGATGTTCCGCTACCCGGACTTCTTCAAGGTCGGCATCTCCGAGTCGGGCAATCACGACCAGGCCGAGTACGAGGACGACTGGGGCGAGAAGTGGCAGGGGCTCAACGTGCGGCTCCCCAACGGCATGATGAGCTACGACCAGGAGTCGAACGAGAGCGTGGCCAAGAACCTCAAGGGCCACCTGCTGCTCGCGCACGGGACGATCGACGACAACGTGCCGCCGTACAACACGCTGCTCGTGGTCGATTCGCTGATCAAGTACAACAAGGACTTCGACCTGCTGCTGATTCCGAACGTCCATCACGGCTACGCGCAGGCGTCGTATTACATGCAGCGCCGCCGGTGGGACTACTTCGTGCGGTATCTGATGGGTGCGACGCCGCCGAAGGAATATCACATGGGGCCGCCGGAGAACGGGGAGGGACGGGGGCGGAGGGGGCGATAGGACAGTCGGACTGTCGGACAGAGAACTGCGAGTTCTGAGTCGAGAGTCAACCGTTCTCAGTCGACAGGAACGACGCCGGGACTCATCGTGGTTGGGGGCGGTCCTCCGCCCTGCCACGATGAGTCCCGGTTCGTTTTCTGATCACTGACAACTGAACACTGATTACTCGAAGCTCGTAGTCAACCGTCAACAGTTGGCAGTCAACAGTCGGCAGTGACTGCGTACTGCCAACTGCGCACTGCCGACTGCACCTAAGGAATGATCTTCGCCCCCGTCAGCTTGTTGTACGCTCCCAACTCATTCTTCATCAAGGCATCGTACGCGGCCTTCCCGGCGTTCAGATCGGTCTCGATCATCTGCAGCACCTGGTGCGTCGTATCGGTCGGCTTGTAGTTCGCGCCGCCCGCCACGTCGCCGCCGCCCAGCCCCGTCTCGGCGTACAGCCAGATCAGGTTGAGATAGACCTTGTCGGCGTTGACGAAATACTTGTCGTCGCTGTTGAGGTTCTCGCGCGAGATCAGCATCAGCTCGACCTTCATGAGCTTGTCGTTCATCGCCGCGAGCTCCTTGAGCCGCGCGTCGTTACCGGCGGCCTTCGCCGTCTCCACTTCGAGCGCGTGGCGCATCACCTCGAGCCGGTTGATCATCTTCACCGTCGAGTTGATGTCGTCGCGGATATGGATCTGCATCTGGAGCGACGCCTCCAGGTCGGGCATCGCCGTCGTGAGCTTGGGATCGACGAGCACCTCGAACGGCCGCGTATACGTGTGGCCATCCACGGTGAGCCGCGCCGTGTACTTTCCGGGCACGGCGAGCGGTCCCTGGCGCTGCGTGCCCTCGATGCCCCAGTGCATCACCGGCCGGGTCTCCTTGCCCTTGAACCGCGCCTCGTCCCAGATGTGCGGATTGTCGGGCGCCACGGTGCGCAACTCGGGCTGATCGGGGCCGTCGTACTGCAGATCCCAGGTCATCAGGTTCTCGCCGCGGCGGCCGGCCTGCCGCATCGTGCGCACCACGGCGCCGCGCGCATCGGCGACCTGCAGCTCCACCGAATCCTTCGGCGCCTCGCGGCTCATGAACCGGAACTGCGCGTCGCCGCTCCGCGCCATCCGGAAGCCGGGGCGCGGCACATAGAAGTACGCCTCGGCGTTCGCCGACACCTGATCGCGCTGCTCGAGGGTCGTGATGTCGTGCATGATGTACACGCCGCGCCCGTACGTCGACACGACGACGTCGTGCCAGTCCTTCGGCACCTGGATCCAGCTCACCGGCGCCGCCGGCAGCCCGGTCTGGAAGTGCGTCCAGTGCGCGCCGTCGTCCATCGAGTAGTAGAACGCATGCCCCGTGCCTGCAAACAGCATCCCTTTGCGGTTGGGATTCTCCGCCACCGACATCACGTAGTCGAGCGGGTGGTCCTGCGGCAGCGCGTCGCTGATCTTCTGCCACGACTTGCCGTAGTCGGTGGTCTTGAAGATGTACGGATGCCGGTCGTCCATCAGGTGATAGTCCATCACCATGTACGCCGTGCCGGCGTCGAACGCCGACGGCCAGATCTCGCGCACGGTGCCCCAGGGTTTCACGCCGAGGTTCCGCGTCACGTCGTTCCAGTGGACGCCGCCGTCGCGAGTGTACCAGACCTTGCCGTCGTTGGTGCCGGCCCAGATGAGCCCGCGCTGGATCGGCGACGGCGCGATCGCGAACACCACTTCCCCGGCGAACTGTCCCAGGTTGTCGCCTACCAGCCCGCCCGACGACATGATGCGGCTGCTGTCACGCGTCGAGAGATCGGAGCTGATCACGCTCCAGCTCTGGCCGCCGTTGACCGTCTTGAAGATCACCTGGCAACCGAAGTACACCGTGTTGTGATCGAACGGGTCGATGGCCAGCGGCGGCGTCCAGTGGCAACGGTACTTCGCCTCGTTGGGCGCGAAATCCAGCGTGTGGATCTGCGGGCTCACGGCGCGCGCCAGGCCGGTCTTCGCGTCGTAGCGCGAGACTTCGCTCGCGTAGCACGTGGCCCACACGATGTCGGGATCGGTGGGATCGGGAATCGTGAACCCGGACTCGCACCCGCCCAGGTTGTGGTCCCACGTGGCGGTGCGCGGCCCGCCGAAGCCGAAGCCGCCCCGTCCGCCGAAGCCTCCGAATCCGCCGCGCCCGCCGCGGCCGCCACGGCCACCCGGCTCCTCGACCCGCCCGGCACTGTCGAACGCGATGATGCGCGTGGCGCTCGTCGGCGCTTCCACCGCGTCGCTCGGCCCGCGCATCGTGCCGTCATCCTGCCGGTTGCCGTACACCCAGTACGGCACCTGGTTGTCCACGGCAACGTGATACATCTGCGCGTTCGGAATCCCGATGCGGGTGAGCGTCCGCCCATGGTCGGCCGTCACGCTGGCCCCGCCGTCGTACGTCAGCCCGAAGTGGTCGGGATCGATCGGATCCATCCAGATGTCGTGATTGTCGCCGCCCCACGGTTCGCTCTGCCAGGTCCTGCCGCCGTCGTCGGACTTGTAGAATCCGCTGTTCGCCACCAGCACTTCGTCGGCGTTGCCGCTGTTCACCACGAGATGGATGTAGTAGCCGGCGCGTCCGATGAGGAGACGATCCCAGCTCACCACGTGCCACGTGTGCCCGCCGTCGTCAGAGCGCCACACGGAGCCCTGGTTGGGCGTCTGGATGAGCGCGTACACGCGGTTCGACGCCGACGGCGCGACCGCCACGTCGATCTTGCCGAGCGGCGAGTGCGGAAGTCCGGCGTCCTCGACGTGCGTCCAGGTGGCGCCGCTGTCGCGCGACACGTAGAGGCCGCTGCTCGGGCCGCCGCTCAGCTCGGCGTACGTGTGCATCTCCACCTGCCACATGCCGGCGAACAGCACGGCCGGATTGTGCAGGTCGATCGTGAGTCCGGAACAGCCGGTATTCTCGTTCACGAACAGGACGCGGTTCCACGTCTTCCCGCCGTCCATCGTGCGGTACACACCGCGCTCCTGCTGCGGTCCCGTGGTGCGCCCCAGCGCGCACGCGTACACGATGTCGGGGTTGGTCGGGTTGACGATGATGCGCCCGATGCGGCCCGTCTGGTCGAGCCCCATGTGCGTCCAGTGCATGCCGCCGTCGGTGGACTTGTAGATCCCGTCGCCCATGACGTCGGCGTCGCGAATCGCCCACGCCTCGCCCGTGCCGGCCCAGACGAGGTCGTGGTCCGAGGGGGCGACGGCCAGGGCGCCGATGGCCTGCACCGGCTCGTTGTCGAAGACGGGGCCGAAGCTGTGGCCGCCGTCGATGGACTTCCACACGCCGCCCGACGCCGAGCCGAGATACCAGACGGCCGTGTCGCCGGGCACACCGGCGATGGAGGCGATGCGGCCGCCGCTCGACGGGCCGACGAACTGGAAGTGCAGCGGTTGCGGCGCGGGCGGGGGGCCGCCGCGCCCGCGCCGCTGCGCGAGCGACGGAGCGGCGACGAGTGGCAGGGCCAGCAGGCCGGCGAGAAGCGCGCGAGGACGGAGAGCGATCATGAGTGGGCCTCGGGTCAGTGCTGAATGGGATTGGCCGTCAAAACTTCCGCGTTGCGATCGGGAGGTTCAACCCCCAACAGGTTGTGCACAAAGAAATCGTCACGTTTCATGGCGCCATAGGCGCCGCCCGACGTGTGGTCGGAGTTCGGAATCTCGAGCAGGTCGAAGGTCTTGTTCGCCTTGATCAGCGCGTTCACGACCTGGACGGTGGACGAGGGGTCGACGTTGGTGTCCAGCTCGCCGAACACCAGCATCAGCTTGCCGCGGAGCCGCCAGGCGTTCTCCATGTTGGAGCTGGCGATGTACTGCGGCCCCAGGGGCCACCCCATCCAGAGCTCGTTCCACCAGATCTTGTCCATCCGGTTGTCGTGGCAGCCCGACGCCGAGTACGCCACCCTGTAGAAATCACCGTGGAAGAGCAGCGCGGCCATGGCGTTCTGCCCGCCCGCCGACGTGCCGTAGATACCCACGCGCGAGAGGTCGTACCACGGATACTTCTTCGCCACCGCCTGGTGCCAGCGGATGCGGTCGGGAAAGCCGGCGTCGGCGAGGTCGTGCCACGCCACGTCGTGGAACGCCTTCGACCGGTTGGCGGTGCCCATGCCGTCGATCTGCACGACGATGAATCCCAGCTCGGCGAGGTTGCGCATGCCGTTCAGCACCTGGAAGCTCTTCGGCACGAACGACCCCTGCGGACCGGCGTAGATGTTCTCGATCACGGGGTACTTCCGGCGCGGATCGAAGTTCGTGGGCCGGAAGATGAGTCCGTAGATGTTCGTGGAGTCGTCGCGCGCCTTCGACACGAACACCTCGGGGGGCTTCCACCCGGCGTTCACGAGCGCCGAGATGTCGCCCTTCTCGAGCGGCATGACGAGCGACTGGTCGCTCGTGCGCCGCACCTCGCCCACCGGCGGGAGGTCCACGCGCGAGTAGACGTCAGCGTAGTACTCATGGTCATCGGACCACGAAACGACGTGGTTGGCCGGCGCGGGCGTGTACTTCACGAGGTCCGTGCCGTCGAAGCCGATGCGATAGTAGTGCAGGAAGTACGGATCCTCGCCCGGGGTCATCCCACCGGCGCTGAAGTAGATCTGCCTGGCCGTGGTGTCGACGTACTCCACGCTGCGCACGAGCCAGGGTCCCCGCGTGATCTGCCGGATCACCCGCCCCGTGGCGTCGTCGTAGAGGTAGAGGTGGTCCCACCCGTCGCGCTCCGAGGCCCAGATCATCTCGCGCCCGTCGTCGAGGTCGTAGCGGAACTGCCGCCCCGAGTCGGTGATGTTCCCGCTCATGCGGCGGTAGTCGACGAAGGTGCCGGAGCGTTCGTCGACGAGGGCGCGGGCCGTGCCCGTCGTGCCGTCCACCTCGATCACCCGGTAGACCTGGTGTCCGCGCTGGTTATACTCGAACGTGAATGCCCGGCTGTCCTTCCACCACACGGCGCCGGTGAGGTCGTAGGCGTTGGGGAAGAGCGCATCGTCCACCTGGACCTGCCGGTGCGCGTCGAGGTCGAACAGCACCGGGCGCCGGGTGTCGAGCACGTCGCCGGGCTTGCGGTAGAAGCGCACGGAGTCGCGCGGCTGCAGGCGGTCGGGCGGCGTGGACACGACGTAGTGCACGTAGCGCATGTAGCCGGGCACGACGCGATACGCGACGAGTTTCCGCGAGTCGGGCGACCATTCGATGGACGCGAAGGAGTAGTAGTTCCCCTCCGATCCGTCGTAGCTCAGCTCGGTGCCCGACGCCGCCCCCACGGGGCGGACGTAGACATTGTAGTTCCAGATGTACGCTTCCGACTTTCCGTCGGGCGACCGCTTGGCCGTTGACGATTCGCGGATGCTCGGCGCCTGCTGCGCGGCGGCGCGCTCCTCGGCGTCCCACGCGGTGGGCCACGGCCCCTCGTTGGGGGTGGAGTCGGCGGCGACCAGGCCGGCGTCGTCGCTCACCCAGGGAGACACGTACGGCCCCGGGCCGCGCCCGCGGCCGCCGCGGCCGAAACGCGCCGGTCCGGTGTCGCGGCACGCATAGTCCTGCAGACTGCAGCGCCAGGTGTGGCCGGCGCGGAAGAACTCGATCCCCTGCAAGCCGTCGACGAACACGAAGCGCGCGAAGGGGAGGGTGAGGGCGGTGACGCTCGTATCGAGAGCCACGGAGAGGGTGGCCGCGAGGCGGGCGTGGTCGAAGGCGGGGCGTTTGGTCTTCGCGTCGGCGTCCACCAGCTCGAATTCGTAGCCGCCCTTCACGCTCTTCCTATAGAAGAGGCGGTGCGTGCCCGGGATCCACTGCGGCGGGTCCATGAGGTCGACGGCGAGTCCTTCGTAGTGCTTGTCGAGGGCGGCGGCGCGTGCGTAGTCGACGGCCGTGCCCTGGGCGCGCGCCGCGGGGACGGCGAGCGCAACGCCGGCGGCGACCGGCAGGACGAGGAGGAGGGAGCGCGGGACGGGCGGGATGCGCATGGGACGGGTCCGGGCGGGCAGGCGGATATTGTATACGGCGGCCAGCCCCTATCATGCCACCGGGTGCGCGCGTCCCGCTAGACCAGCGCGATCTCGAGCTTCGTGACCGACGCCGGCGGGAAGGCGTACACCAGCGGCGACGCGCCCACCGCGACGTCCCGCGGCGCCGACGGCCGCACCGTGTCGGGGTGGGCGAAGGTGTTCACGTCGTGCACGCTCGCCGCGGCGAGCGTCGTCGCGCGCACCGAGCGCACCGCTGCCCCGCCGCGCACCGCGACCTCGGTCTCGCGCGCCTCGGTCATCGAGCTGTTCGTCACCGTCAGCGTCACGACCTTCCCCCGCACCGACGCCGATCCGTTGAGCCCCCACAGCGTCGACCGCTTCCCGTCCTTCTCCGTCCACGCCACCGGGGGCGCCGAGAATTCGGCGCGGACGGACTGCGCGCCCTGGTGCGCCGCATACATCGCGAATACGTGATACACGGGTGTCACCGTGAACTGGTCCTCGTGGGCGAGAAACACCGACTGGATGCAGTTGATGAGCTGCGCCACGTTCGCCATCGCGACCTTGTCGGCGTGGCGCTGGAAAGTGTCGAGCGTGAGCCCGGCCACGAGCGCGTCGCGGATCGTGGACTGCGACTCGAACAGGTGGCTCGGATCGGCCACCGGCGCGCTCGCGTGCCAGGCGCCCCATTCGTCCACGACCAGCTTCACGTGGTGCTGGCGGTCGGTGTCCGCCAGGATGTCCCACGTGGTGTCGATCACGGTTTCCATGTAGTTGGCGCTCGCCAGCAGGTCGTACCAGCCGCGGTCGTCGAAGTGGACGGCGTCGGCCCCGGCGTCGGGCGCGCTGCAGTAGTGGTGCACCGACAGCCCCCACACACTATCAACCGCGTGCCGTGCGCGCAGCGCCTCGAACAGGTTCCAGGTCCACTCGCGGTCCGTGCCGCTCGGCCCCGACGCGACGAAGCGCAGGTCCACGCCGTACCGCGGCACGCCCCCGGCCGTGAACCGTCGGAACTCTTCGGCGTACTCCTCCGGCGTGAAGTTCCCGCCGCATCCCCAGGCCTCGTTCCCGACGCCCCAGTAGCGCACGCCGTACGGGTCGCGGTCGCCCGCTGCGGCGCGCATGGAGGAATACGTCGTTGCTCCCGCCGGCGCGTTGCAGTACTCGATCCATTCGTCGAACGCGCGGGGCGGAAGCGAGCGCACGTTGGCCGCCAGATACGGCTGCGCCCCCACCAGCCGGCAGAAGCGCATGAACTCCGACGTGCCGAACGCGTTGGGATCGTCGAGTGCGGGCCCCGCTTTCACGCCCTCGAACCCGGGATCGTCGGCCCAGAAGTTCGTGCGCATGGGACGCTGATCGCGCGGTCCCACGCCGTCGCGCCAGTCGTACGAGTCGGCAAAGCATCCGCCCGGCCAGCGGACGACGCTCGGGTGGATGAGCCGCATCGCGTCCACGAGCGCTTTCCGGACACCGCCGATGTTGGGGATCTTCGAATGCTCACCCACCCACACGCCGTCGTAGATCACCCCGCCGAGGTGTTCGGTGAAGTGTCCGTAGATCTCGGGTGCGATGGTGCCGATGGGCTCGTCCACCCGCACCTCGATGTGCGAGTCGGCGAGCAGCGACCGTCCTCGCGCGCGCGCTGCGAACAGCCCCGACATCGGCGTGAAGCGCGGCAGGGCGAGGGCGGCCCCGCCGGCCAGGGCGGAGCGCAGGAACTCTCGGCGCGGAATGTCGGACATGGGAGACTCTCAGTCAGACAGTCGGACAGGAAGGCAGTCGGACAGTCGAAAGTCGAACGGTGCGAATGCTGGCATTCGCGAACGAACGAGGCAAGAGTCGCCGCAGCGGTCCAGCCGTCCGCCGCTCAACTCCTGCCGGCCATCGTCTCCGGAATCCGCACCGCCACGACCTCCCCCTTCGCCGTCACCACGCCGCGCACGGCGACGGTCGCGTCCACGATGACCTTGCGCGCGCCGATCTCGCGGGCGCGGGCGCGGACTTCCAACGCGGCATCGGCCGGCGTCGGCTTGAGGAAATCGACCTTGAGTGCGCCGGTCACGAACCGCGGCGCCGGCCCGTCGCCGATGGCGCGGCCCGCCTCACGCTCCACCGCCGCGGCCGCAGTGCCCATCGCGTGGCAGTCGATGAGCGACGCGATCAATCCCCCGTACGTGAACCCCGGCACGCCGATCTGCTCGGGGCGCGGCGTGTAGACCGCGACCATGTCGGGGCCGTCGCCGTCCCAGCGGGACTTGATCTGCAGGCCGTGCGCGTTCAGCCGGCCGCACCCGTAGCAGTGGGCGAAGTCGTCGGGGTAGAAGTCCTGAATGGCGAGAGAAGACATGATCAGAGTGGGCTGAGGCGGACAGCAGTCGAGAGCAATCAGTGGTCAGTCATCCGTCGACTGTACACTGCGTACTGCGTACTGCCTACTGCGTACTGCCAACTGTCTACTGCCAACCGTCGTCCATTTACTTGATGAACGCATCCCGAATTCCCGTCAGGATGAACTGCGTCGCCACCGCGGCGAGCAGGAGTCCCATGATGCGGGTCATCACGCGAATCCCCGTCTGCCCCATGAGCTCGACCAGGCGCTCACCCAACCGGAGCGTGACGTACGAAACGAACGCCGTCACCAGGATCGAGCCGTAGACCACCACCCCGTGCGTAATGGACCCGATCTCGCCGGCAAGCACCATGACCGTCGAGATCGCGCCGGGGCCGGCCAGGATGGGGATCGCGAGCGGAGTCACGGCCACGTCTTCCTTGGCCTGCCCTTCGGCGAGTTCCTCCTTGCTCTCCTGCGTGCTGCGCTTCGCCCGCACCATGTCGAGCGCCACCAGCCACAGGATCAGCCCGCCCGCGATGCGGAACGCGGGCAGCGTGATGCCGAACGCCTGGAAGATGAACCGGCCGGCAGCCGCGAACACCACGAGCAACAGCGCCATGGCCACGCACGCCCGCAGCGCCGTGCGCTTCCGCTCCGCCGGCGACTCGTTCTGCGTGACCACCAGGTACGACGGCACGGCCGCGATCGGATCCACGATGAAGAGGACCGATGTGAGCGTGATGAGGCCGAACTGGAGGAGAGCGATCATGAGCGCCGGGAGCGGACGCTCAAGAAGTTAGCACCGAGCGATCGCGCCGCCACTGACCACTGCGTACTGAGCGCTGACGACTCTGAACGGGAGTCCAGAGTCGTCAGTCGACAGTCATCAGTGCACGGTCAATTCCAGTGTCGCCCGCGGGATGTTCAGTCCGCGGCCTCCACCGGCGCCGAGCCGTAGACATACCCGACCACGCCGCCATAGACCAGGTGGCCGAGCAGGCCGCCGATCAGCAGCTGCACGTCGCCGCGCGAGAAGAAGCCGCTTCCCGTGAGCGGGGCGAACACCACCTGCGCCAGCACGAAGACGATGCAGCCGAACAGCAGCCCGCGGGTGAATGCGCTCCCCGGCAGCCGCCGCTCGAAGTAGCCGCCGTAGATCATCGCCAGCACGATGCCCACGATCAGATCGATCACCCATCCGCCCGCCGGTCCGACGGCCGTCCGCGACGACACGGCGGAGATCGTACTGCTCACGATCTGCCCGATGGCGATCTGCGGCAGCCCAATCGATGGTTCCACCAACAGGAGCGCAGTCATCGAGGCGGTCGCGATCGCTCCAGCTGCCATAGCGCGCTTCGCGTTCATGTATCCTCCACAGGATGGGCGGGAGCCGAACTGGGGTTCCGGCGGGATCATATGCCGAGTTCGGATTTTCGCCGCAAGCAAGACGCGGCGATCTTTGTGACTTGAGAATGGGGACTCGCCGTCCCGGGTTGCCCAGCGGCGTCGCTCCGCCGGTGCGCGCAGGCCGGCCGGGCGGTACCTCCGTCCGCACCGGTTCCGAAACCGCCGTACCGGCCCTGCGTACGGCTTTCCATGCCAAACCTCGCCCAGGACCTGCGCTACGCGCGCCGCATTCTCACCAAGAGCCCGCTCTTCACGGCCGTCGTCGTCGTCACGCTCGCCATCGGCATCGGCCTCAACACGGCCGTCTTTTCGGCAATCGACACGCTACTGCTCAAGCCGCTGCCGGGGGTGCGGGCCCCGAACCAGCTCGTGCAGCTCTACCGGAGCTGGCCGGGCGGGATCAACTACGGCTCGAACTCGATCCCGCACTATCAGGACCTGCGCGACCGGTCGTCGGACGTGTACTCGGGGGTTGCGGCCTGGGGTTTCGATCAGGTGAGCCTCACCTGGGCCGGGCGTCCGCAGACCGCGTTCGGCATGTCGGTGTCCGCCAACTTCTTCAACGTGCTCGGCGTGACGCCGCTGTACGGCCGCACTTTCGTGCCGGCCGAAGCTACGGGACCCGGCGCGCACCCGGTGGTGGTGCTCAGCTATCACGGATGGAAGCAGCTCTTCGGCGGCGACCCGTCGGTGGTCGGGAAGTCGCTGATCCTCGATGGGCGCGACTACACGATCGTCGGCATCACGCCGCAGGACTTCGCCGGGCCGATGCCGATCGTCACGCCGGAAGTGTTCGTCCCGCTCATGCAGGTCAACGAGCTGCGGCCGGGTGAAGGCGATCTGCTCAAGGCGCGCGGTTCGAACTCCTTCAATGTCGTCGCGCGCCTGAAGCCGGGCATCACCATGGCCCAGGCGAAGGACCGCATGTCCGCGCTCGTCCTCGCCCTGCGGCAGGAGTTCCCCGACCAGTACAAGGACAACGGCATCTTCCTGGTGCGCCAGGCCGACGCCGGCATCCATCCGATGTTGAAGAACGCCGAGGTCGGGCTGTCGTCGGTGGTGATGGGGGTCGTGGCGATCCTGCTGCTCATCGCCTGCGTGAACGTGGCCAACCTGTTCCTCGCCCGCTCGCGCGATCGGGCCCGCGAGATGGCCATTCGCCTGAGCCTCGGCGCGGCGCGGCGCGCGCTCATCCGGCAGCTGCTCGTGGAGAGCTTCCTGTTCGCGCTCGTGTCGGGCGTGGCCGGGTTGGCGGTGGCGTGGTGGACCATCGGCATCGCCAACCGCATCTCCCTGCCCATGGACATCACGTTCCATCCCGGCCTCACGGTGAGCCCGAGCGTGCTGCTGTTCAGCCTCGGCGTCACGCTCGTGACCGGATTCCTGTTCGGGCTGGCGCCGGCGCTGCAGGCCACGCGGCCGTCGCTCGTGCCGGCGCTCAAGGGGGAGGAAGCGGCGGGCGAATCGCGGTCGCGCCTCACGCGCACCCTCGTCGTGGCGCAGGTGGCGCTGTCCATCGTCCTCCTGGTCTCGGCGGGGCTCTTCCTGCGCAACCTCTCCCAGGCTACGCGCATCGACAAGGGCTTCGACGCCGACAACCTGCTCATCGCCCAGCTCGACCCGGGGCTGCAGGGGTACACGCGCGCCCGCACCGACGCCTTCTACCGGCAGCTCACCGAGCGTCTCACCGCCAATCCGGACGTGGTGGCGGTGGGCTACACGACCAATCTGCCCCTCTCGCTGAACGAGAACGACAGCGGCGTGCAGATTCCCGGCTACACGCCCGGCAAGAACGAGAACATGTCCATCCAGAACTCGTCGGTAACGCCGGGCTACTTCACGGCCATGGGCATCCCGCTGCGGGAAGGCCGCGCCTTCCGCGCGCAGGACGACAGCGGCGCCGCGCCGGTGATCATCGTCAACGAGCAGTTCGTGCACCGCTTCTGGCCGGGGCAGGACGCGCTGGGCAAGACAGTCCACATCCACGGGCGCGACTGGACCGTGGTCGGCGTCGTGCCGACGGGCAAGTATTTCAGCCTGGGCGAGGAACCGACGGCGTACCTGTACACGCCCGAAGCGCAGGACTGGTCGTTCGGGATGCAGATCGCCGTGCGCACGCGGGGCGACCCGCAGGCCCTGGTGCCGGCGCTGCGCAGCGCCGTGACGGCGCTCGACCCCAACATGCCGCTCAGCGACGTGCGGACGATGGACAGCCACCTCGGAATCGCGTTGCTGCCGGCGCGCGTGACGGGCTGGGCGCTCGGCGTCTTCGGGCTGCTGGGGCTGCTGCTGGCGTCGCTGGGGATCTATGGGGTCATGGCGTATTCCGTATCGCAGCGGACGCGCGAGATCGGAATCCGGATGGCGATCGGCGCGGGCGGGGGCGCAGTTATTGGACTTCTTATGCGTCAGGGACTTACGCTGGTGGTGGTGGGTACGGCCGTCGGGTTGGTGGGGGCCGTGGGCGCGGCCCGGCTGATCCAGGGACAGCTGTATGGGGGCCGTGGATTCGACCCGGTCACGTTCGTGGCCGTCCCGGTCGTCCTGATGGTGGTAGCCTGTGGGGCGATCTGGGTCCCGGCACGCCGGGCGGCGGGGCTCGACCCGGTCCTGGCGCTCCGCCAGGAATGAGGGCCCGAAAAAAAAATCCGTAGCACTGTTGCCCTCGCGATTAAAAAATTCTAACTTCGTGGCACGATGATCGTGGTCCGCCGTTCGGCGCCCGTCCTGGAAGACGGACCGGGCGGGCCCGGCCAGCACAGTTCCCGTATTCTCACCCTTCAGTCATCGCCCACGACCCGTGCCACCACGCAAACGGAGTACGTCCACCAAAGCCCGCGCGCACGCGGAGAACGAAGTCATCTCCAAGGCGCGCCTGGCGGACGAGATCAAGAAGGTGATCGCCGAGAAGGGCCTCACGCAGACGGCGGCTGCCGCCGTCGCCCGTGAAGCTCAGTCCCAGATGTCACTCGTGATGTCGGGGCACCTACAGGGCTTTTCGGCGAACCGGCTGATCCGGATTCTTCTTCGGCTGGGCCGCGACGTCGAGATCATCATTCGCCGCGGCACTGTCGCGCGCCACGGCGGACGGGTGAAGATCACCGGCACCGGCGCGGGTCCCCGAGGAGCCGCCGGCCGGCGTTAGGCTGCGAGCAGGCGCCCAGTACTCCCCGGGCGCCTGAAAGCGGTACCCCTCGCCCTTCACCGTCCGCAGGGCGTGCGCGAGCCCGACCTTCACGAGCTTGCGCCGCAGGTAGAGCACGTACACGCCCACGATGCCGGGCGTGGCCGGGCCGTCCGCGGTGTCTCCCCACACGCAGCGGAGAATCTGCTCGCGCGTCAACGTGGTGCCGCCGCTGTCGGTGAGACAGCGGAACACGTTGAACTCCGTCGTCGTCAGCGTGACGCTCCGCCCGTTGGCGCTCACCGTGCGCCGCGCCGCGTCGAGCTGCATCCCGTCCGGGCCCATCGTCATCGGCGTCGCCAGCGGCAACACGCGCCGCAGCTGGCGGCGCAGCCGGATGATCACCTCGGCGGTCGACTCGTCGGTGGCCACGAAGTCGTCCACCCCCACCGCCAGCAGGCTCGTGAGCACGGACGGGCTGGCCCCGGGGGCGATCACGATCTGCGGGGCATGCTCCCAGCGGTCCCGCAGCCGGTGCAGCACCTCGATGTACTCGGCGGTCACCGGCGGCGGCGCGTCGAGCAGCACGGCGTTCGGCGGCTGCGCCGACATCCGCCAGAGCCCCGACGACGAGGCGCGCCAACCGATCGTCCGCGCCGTGATGCCGTACCGCTCCAGCGCCCGGGTCAGCGCCGCGACCCGTGGACGCACGCGTCCCAGCACCAGTACGGTCGGCGCCGGGAAGGCGCCTGCGGGAGGATTTGGCTTGCGACTCATCGGCCGGGGGCGGAGCCGGTCCCGCGAACCGCGAGGGACCGCGTGGGTGGAACTGCGGATGGCGATTCTAATCTAGGCCACCGGCGGGAGCCCGGGGTTACATGATGGGCAATGTTCGACTCCTCCGCCCCGATCCGCCGGCCGGAGGTTCCGAAGGCCGTCAGGCGCCGGCGCCGACCCTGCGCCCGAAGGCGGCCGCTACCGCCGCGAGCCCGCCGTCCCTCGCCACTTGGCCCGCCCGCAGTCCGGTGTAGCGCTTCATCGCGTTGCGGAGCGCCGTCGCCGACGGATACTCCAGCTCCAGCGCCACCCGCTCCACGGTCTGCCCCGCAGTGGCCAGCAGGTGGGCGGCCATCATCAATCGGCACCAGCCGATCAATTCCGCCGGCGGCGGTCCGCCGGCGCGCGCGCACTGGTTGAGCAGCGTCCTGCGATTGACGCCGAGCAGCGACGCCAGCCCGCCCACGGTCCGGCCGCGCAGCGGGTCGGCCAGACACACGCCCGCGATCTCGCCCAGCCGTCCCGGAAGCAGCGGGTGCACCACCTCGGCCACACGACGGCCCGCGCAGACGCGCTGCGCGGACTCGACGACCGATCGCATCGCAAGACCGGAATCGTCCGCCCCCACGAAGACGAATTCGTGCGCGCCCGCGGATGCCATCTTCCGGATGTCCGCCGCCTGCTGCACGCCCGTATGGCAGTGGGCGATCACCGGCAGGTCGGGGGCCAGCGCCGCCAGCCGCCGGACGACGTTCGCGCCGTCGGTCCCGACCGGATCGCGGGGCGCGACGATCGCCGCCAGCGGGGGCGCATCCGCGTTCCGCACGGCGTCCGGCAGGTCGCCGAGGGCGCCCACCCACAGCACCAGCGCCCAGCCGCGGAGTGCGCCCGTAATCCGGGCGCGCTCCCGCTGGCTCCCCACGTACCCGACGATTCGCGACCCGGCCGGCTTTGCCATTGGACGTCATCCCGGAATTCTCATTCGCGAACTTGCATGGTTCGCCGCCGGCGGCACAAGGTCACCGGCGAACCGCCATGAACACCGCGACGACGGTCGCCACGGCGGCAATCGCCCAGGGCACCCAGGCGGGAATCGCGGAGATCCCGCCGCGGTCGCCCGCCGCCGCAGCGGCGGGCCCGCCCCGCAGCGTCTGCACGATTTCGGCCGCCCGCTGGGGGCGCCGGTCGGGGCTCTTTTCCAGACACTGCATGACGATGCGGGCCAGGGGCGCCGGCACGCCCGGCCGCCGCGCCGAGATCGGCTCCGGTGGTTGATGCGCATGCGCCGCCATCACGGCCGCCGCGTTCCGCCCCGCAAAGGGCGGGTGCCCAGTCAGCATCTCGTACGCGACGACGCCCAGCGAATAGATGTCGGCCCGGTGATCGAGGTTCGGATCGCCCGCCGCTTGCTCCGGCGGAATGTAAGTCGGCGTGCCGAGGGTGGTGCCGCTCCGCGTGATGCGCGCCGCCGCCGGATCGTCGCCATCCACGCTCGCCACCGAGATGGCCTTGCCGATTCCGAAGTCGAGCACCACGGCCTTGTCGTGGAAGAACATCACGTTCTCGGGCTTGATGTCGCGATGGACGATCCCGAGCTCATGCGCGTAGTCGAGGGCGCTGGCCACCTCTTCGAGAATGCGGGCCACGTTCTCGACGCTCATCGGCCGCTCGCGGCTCATCCGCTCGCGCAGCGAATCGCCGTCCACCAGCGGCATGGTGTAGTACACCGAGCTGGCCGCCTGCCCCGAGGTGAGGAGCGGCACGATGTTCGGGTGCTGCAAGCGCGCCGCGAGGGCGATCTCGCGCCGGAACCGTTCCGCGGACATCCCGGCCACGAGCTCCGGGGAGAGCACCTTGATCACGACGGTGCGCCCGAGCGCCGTCTCGCGCGCCGCGAACACGCGCGACATGCCGCCTCTGGGCAGCTCGCGCTCGATGGCGAAAGTGGCGCCGAGGGCGGCCTGGAGTTCGTCGCGAAGGGAGGTGGAGCTGGGATCCGGCATCGGATGGCGGCGGGAGACACCACAGGATGGCGGCAAAGCGCCGACGGCGCAACCAAAAACTGACGGCTCGCGGTCGAATCCTCCGGGCACCATGACCCGTACGTGTCGCATCCGGCTCGATTGGCCCTCCCCGCAACCCCCGCCGCCATGTCCAGCGCCAACCGCCTCGCCTCGTTCGCCTAGGACCTTCGGTTCGCCCTTCGCCAGTTCCGCAAAGCCCCGGCGTTCGCCGCGGTCACCGTGGCGGTCTTCGGCCTCGGGATCGCCGCCACCACGGCCATCTTCAGCGTCGTGAATGGCGTGCTGCTGCGACCGCTGCCCTACCCCAACGCGGACCGCATCGTCCAGTTCTGGGAAGTGAACCCGTCGGGCCACGACATGGCGGCGGCGGAGCCGAACTTCGACGATCTCCAGGCGAGGGCGCGCTCCTTCAGCCTGCTGGCGAAGATGGCCGACTACGGCGTTGTCTCGGTGTCGGGCCCGCGCGACCCGGT
The DNA here is from genome assembly GCA_036393095.1 of Gemmatimonadaceae bacterium. Lineage (GTDB taxonomy): Bacteria > Gemmatimonadota > Gemmatimonadetes > Gemmatimonadales > Gemmatimonadaceae > JAGWRI01. Next base: position 18,987 of record DASVWS010000174.1, read on the forward strand.
GCGCGCCCAGATCGCCGTCGTCTCCCGGAACTTCTTCCACGTGCTCGGCGCGCAACCGGTCGCCGGCCGCCTGTTCCGGCCGGAGGAGCAGCAGCGGGGAGCGGCTCCGGCGGCCATCGTGAGCTACGGGTTCTCGCAGCGCGCGTACGGGGGCGGCGCCGCCGTGCTCGGCGCCCAGCTGCGCATCGACGACCGCAGCTACACGGTGGTCGGCGTCATGCCGGCCACCGTCGATCTGCCCGTGGGCAGCGAGATCTGGCTGCCGAGCGGGCTCGATGCGCCGAACACGAGCCGCACGGCGCACAACTGGAACGTGGTGGGACGGCTCGCGTCCGGCGTCCCGATCGATCTGGCGCAACGCGAGGTGAGCGGCATCATGCGCTCGCTCAAGCGGCGGTACGGGGATCAGATCACGGCGGTGGACGGCCGGCTGGTCCCGCTGCGCGAACAGCTCGTGGGGGGCACGCGCTCCACGCTGCTCATCCTGCTCGGGGCGTCGCTGGTGCTGCTGCTCATCGCCTGCACCAACGCCGTGAATCTGCTCGTGGCCCGCATGGCGTCGCGTCAGGGCGAGCTCGCAGTGCGCACGGCGCTCGGCGCAGGCCGCGGCCGCCTGGTGCAGCAGTTCCTCGCCGAATCGCTGGTGCTGGCGCTGGCCGGCGGGGCGGTCGGCGTGGGGCTCGCCAGGCTGGGCGTCACGGCGATCCTCGGGCTGCAGCAGGGGCAGATTCCGCGCGCCGGCGACGTGTCCGTGGACGGGCGGGTGCTGCTGTTCGCATTCGGCGTGTCGGTCGCGGCGGGGGCGGCGATGGCGCTCGTCGCGGCGTGGCGGGGCGGGCACCGCGACGTGCGTGCCGCCCTCTCGGAGGCGCAGCGCACGCTCTCCGGCGGCGGGTCCAGCTATCGGGTCCGCCGAACCCTGGTCGCCGCGCAGATCGCGATGACCCTCGCGATGCTGGTGAGCGCCGGCCTGCTGGCGCGCAGCTTCCGCCGCGTGCTGTCGGTGCAGCCGGGGTTCGTGACGTCGCACGCCGTCGTGCTCGACCTGGCGGTGCCGGCCGGCGATTCGGCGTCGCTGGTGCATCGCGCGCAACTGTACGAAACGCTGATGGCCCGGCTCCGCGCGATTCCCGGCGTGACCGGGGCGGGCGCCGTGGGCACGATGCCCCTGGCGCCGGAGGCCGGGGCCGACGGCACCTTCCTGATCCTCGACCGCCCGAACGAGCACCTCGAATTCTCGCAGCTCGAGAAGCTGTTCACCGACCCCTCCCGCACCGGGCAGGCGGAGTACCGAGTGGCGGGTCCGGGCTATTTCTCCACGATGCACATTCCCGTGCTGCGCGGCCGCGCCTTCGACGAACGCGACACATACGACGCCCCCAGCGTCGCGGTGATCAGCCAGTCGCTGGCGGAGACGCGCTGGCCCGGCCGCGACCCGATCGGACAGGTCATCGAATACGGGAACATGGACGGCGATCTCCGCCCG
>DASVWS010000175.1:0-2642 GCA_036393095.1 Gemmatimonadaceae bacterium
GAAGGTTGAACGCTTGGCCCGTTGGCGGTCCGGGTGTAGCTTGCTCGGGTCCGCACGCCCGGGCGAGGCTCAAACTTCCCCGACCGGGCGCCCGCACGCAACCGGGGCCGCCTCGCCCCGCGCGCGCGCCGCCCGTCTCCCGCTGTCGCGTCATGACGACCTCCCCATCGCTCGAATCGGAGCAGCGCGATGAGACCCGGAGCGGCGCCTACCGCGTCACCTACGGGCTCCCGCCGCACCTCGCCGACTGGCAGCTCCCGCCCGGCTGGCGCTGGGGGCCCCAGAGCGTCTGGATCGGCGCCACCCGCCACTCCATGGAGCTCATCGACTCGCTCGACCGCTCCCTGTCGCTCATTACCGCGCCAGATCCCGCGCACCACGCCTGGCTCCTGGACGAAGCCCGCAACCTGGGCCACCTGCACCATCGCGTGATCCCCACCACCTATCACGTGTGGAATACCTTCGCCCAGTCACGTCGCGGGCCCGGCTACCTGCGCCACTGGATCGACGGCGAGTCGCTCCGCATGCGCGTCTCCCGCGAAGGCTCCGATGACCTGCGCACCGCCGTGCGCCTGCTCCGCGAGATGGGATCCGCCTTGTCGTACCTGCACGACCGCAACCGCGTGCACGGCGCCCTCTCCCCCGACAGCCTCTGGTTCTCCCCCCTGGGCGAAGTGTGGCTCCTGGGCTGGCAGTGGGCCATGCCGCGCGAACAGATCCCCGCCACGCTCCACCCCGACGCGCGCTGGATGCTCGCCGCCCCCGAGTGGGGCGATGCATGGGAACCCACACAATTCAGCGATCAGTGGCAGCTCGCCGCCGTCGTCGTCACCTCGCTCACCGGTGAAGCGCCGCCCCAGCGCGACATCCCGCCCGTGAAGCTCGTGCGCCCCGAAGCGCCCGACGCCGTCGCCCGTGTGCTCGACCGCGCCCTCTCGGAACTGCCCGAGCGCCGCTACCCCTCCGTCACCGCCATGATGCGCGACCTGGAACGCGCCGCGGGCGCGCGGTCCGCCGTGTTCACCAGCGGCGCCTTCGAAGCCGTGCGCCCGCTCCCCGCCGACGCCGACAACCGGCTGCGCCAGGCGCTGGGCGATGACTACGAGATGCTCGCCAAGCTGGGAAGCGGCTCCTACGGCGACGTGTGGCGCGTGCGCGATCTCGCCCTCGAACGCGAGGTGGCGCTCAAGATCCTCCACGCACGCATCGCCAACGACCCGCAGGCCGTGATGCACTTCCGTCGCGAAGCGCGCCTCGCCGCGCAGCTCTCGCACCCCAGCATCGTCCCCATCTACGACTGGGATTCGCGCGGCGGATCGGCGTGGTTCACCATGGAGCTCATGGAGTACGGCTCGCTCGCCGATCTCGTGCGCCGCTCCGGGCCGCGCCCCCTGGGCGAAGTCGCCCCCGCCATCGCTGCGCTGCTCGACGGACTCGCCGCCGCCCACTCCGCCGGCATCCTGCACCGCGACCTCAAGCCGGAGAACATTCTCATTGACCGCTGGCGCCGCTGGCGCATTGGCGACTTCGGACTCGCCAGCCGCGAAGGGCTCGATCGCACCGGATCATCCGGCACGCCCGCCTTCGCCGCGCCGGAGCAACTGCTCAACGAGGCACAGGGGCCCGCCGTGGACCTCTTCTCCATGGCCGGCATTGCCCTCTTCGCGCTCACCGGGCGCCAGCCCTTTGGCGACGGCGAGCCGCGCGTGCTGCTCGCCCGCCAGATCGCGGGCGATCCGGACCTGAGCGGCGTGCCGGAACCCATCGCCAAGTGGCTCGCGCGCGGCCTCGCCGCCGAACCGGAAAAGCGCTGGCGCGATGCCGCCCAGATGCGCACCGAATGGCTCGCGGCCGCCGGGGAAGTGCTCGGCGAGGGCCCGCGCTCCGGCTGGCTGCGCGGGTTGTTCGGGTGAAACGGAATTCCGCCGCACGGCTCGCGCACTCCTGAATTTCATGTCTCCCACCCGTCGCGAAGTCCTCGCGCAGCTCGCCGCGCTCACGGCGCTCTCCGCGCTCCCCCGGTCGCCATGGTCCGCCGCGCCGTCAAGTCCGCTCGACGGAACGATCGCCGACTGTCAGGAGGGCCTGCGCCGCGGCGCGTGGTCGGCCGTGGAGCTTGCCACGCAGGCGCTCGAGCGCTGCCGCACAAGCGGCGCGCGCTGGCGCGCGATCGACGCGCTGTCCGCAACGGTCCTCGCCGACGCGCGCCAGGCCGACGCGCGCCGCAAGGCCGGCCGGAGCCGCGGCGCGCTCGATGGCATTCCCGTGTTCGCCAAGGCCATTTACGACGTGAACGGCCTGCCCACCACCGGCTCCAGCGCCGTGTGGGCGCGGCTCTTCCCCGATCCTGTGCGGCGCGATTCGATAGAGGTCGCCCGCATCCGCGCGGCCGGCGGCATTCTCCTCGGCAAGACCGCCGCCGACGACTTCGCCTTTCGCGGCAACGGCACCAGCAGCCATACGGGACAGGTGCTCAATCCGCACGACCCCACCGGCACGCGCACGCCGGGCGGCTCGAGCGCGGGCTCGGCCGTTGCCGTGTCGTGCGGCATGGCCTTCGCCGCGCTGGGCACCGACGACGGCGGCTCCAATCGCATCCCCGCGCAGTTCACCGGCGTCGTGGGCATGAAGCCCACCTTCGG
>DASVWS010000176.1:0-6393 GCA_036393095.1 Gemmatimonadaceae bacterium
GACGCCGCGCGCTGGTGCTCGCGGCCGTAGTCCAGCAGGCCGCGCACGATGCGGTCGATGCGATCGGCCTCGCGCTGGAGCCCGTCGAGCGCCGTACGGGTCGCGTCGTCGTGGGCACCGCGGCGCAGCAAGTGCGCATAGCCGTTGATCGCGCCCAGCGGATTTCCGATCTCGTGCGCCACGCCGGCGGCGAGCCGGCCCACGCTCGCCAGCTTCTCGGCGCGGATCAGGTACGAACGCTCCTCGAGCAGGTTGTCCGTCATCCGATTTACGCTCGCCGACAGGTTGGCGAATTCGAGCGAGCTGCCAGCGGGGACCCGCCGCTCGAGGTCGCCGTCGGCGATGGCTTCGGCCGCAGCGACCGTGGCCTTGAGCGGCCGGATGACCGCCCGCTCCATCTGCGCGGCGGCAAAGACCACGAACACGAACACGTCGGCGGCGACGAGCACCACCAGATAGACCGTGTTGTGCTCCGCCTCGGGGCCGCCCGCCATCAATTCGACGATGGCGACCGCGAACGCCATGGCCGCCACGGCGAGCACGGCGAGACTGAGCAGCAGTTCGGTTCGGATCGAGTGGGGATTCGGACGGGAACGATCTGGCGGCATGCGGCTCGGGGAAGTGTCGTTATCAGGACGATCACGGCAATCGCGCGTCAGCGCGCGGCGTCCGAAAACACGAGGGGCCGGACGCGATTGCGTCCGGCCCCCCTGCTTCCGTGTGAAACCAGGTTACTTACAGACCGGCTCGCCCTCGCCCGCCGTCGCCACGATCGGGTTCGCGGTGTTGACCGCGATGCCGCAGGTGGTGCCGGCCAGCTGGCTGTGCGTCACCGTCGCCGACCAGTAGCCCGGGCCTGTCACGATCGACGGGGTGTTCACGCCCGTCGACTGCTTGAAGTTCACGTGCACCGAGTCCATGATCGTCGAGTACGTCGACGAATCGGAGAAGAACGCCTCCTCCGCGGTCACCATGTTCCGAAGATCGGACTTCATGGCGGTGATGTAGGCCTTGTCCTTGGTGTTGGCGAACTTCGGGATCGCGATCGCGGCCAGAATGCCGATGATCACGACGACGATCAGAAGTTCGATCAGGGTGAAGCCCTTGCGATTCTGCATCATGGGTGGAGGGTCTCCTGTGGTGCTGGCAGTAAGGAAAGGAAGGCAGTATCCCATCTTCGGAATCTCAATGGCTTCTTAATGGCAATGCGGATGCCACTTCCGCGCAACCTCATCATTTCCTTGTTTATCAACGCTTTACGCTTTCTTCAGGCTTGGCCGCGGCCTGCCCTGGTTTGGGGTTTTGCACGGATCGTGGCATTTCGCCAGAGGTGGGCGCCGGAGCCGCCGCGGCCACTGTCGCCGCCTGCCGGGCTTCCGCGCTGTCGGCCCACATCAGGATGTTGTGCATGTCGCGCACCGGACTGCCGTGGCGCACGGCGTTCACGGCGGCCGTCTTCGCCGCGTCGTACTGCTTGTCGAGCAGGAGGCAGTCGGCGAGCTGCGGCCAGGCGACGACGATCGTGGAATCGACGTAGATGGCCCACCGGTAGAGGTTGATGGCCGGCTTGCAGATTCCCCAGCCGCGGTAGTCTTCGCCGAAGCTGAACGCCATGAAGGGATCGAACGGAAAGAGCCTCATCCCCTTGTTGTACTCGGCTTCTCCTTCGCGCATCCGCTTGTTCTGCATCAGCCAGGCGCCGAGCATGAAGTGCGTGCGGTAGCTGTCGGGCGTGTCGATGACTTCCTGTTTGAACAGCGTGTCGTCGTCGTGCCAGAGGCGCGAGCGCGTGGCGCTGCGCCACGTGCCCAGGCCGAGCAGCACGAAGACCGCGGCGGCGCCGGCCCACTGGAGCCGGCGGGGGGCGAGCCACTCGTACACGAAGGGAATCAGCGACCCGAGGAAGATCATCACGCCGACGCTCGGGAAGAGCAGCGTGCGCTCGGCGATGAGGAACCCGGCCGGGAGCACCAGGTTGCTCACCGGCGACATGGCGATGATGAGCCACCCGAGCCCGAAGCTGGCGACGGGGAACTTGCGCCAGGTGGCGAAGGCGAGCCCGATGACGCCGATCATGAGCAGCAGCCCCGGCAGCTCACCGATGCTGGGCCCCTGGGAAATCGGGATCCACGGCGGCGAGTACTCGGTGGTGAGGTGCGCCGGCCAGAGGAAGAGCCGTCCCCATTGCGGCGCCACGCCGATCATCGTGAGGATGCGCCCCGGCGTGGACAGATGGAGACCCTCGAAGGGGACGAAGGGGCGGAATCCATTGAAGCGGCCGGCGAGCACGGCCCCGCGGGCCCACAGGAACGCCATGGCGATCGCGACGAGGGCGAGGACGAACGGACGCAGCTCGACGAGGCGCGCCCGCAGCGGGCGCGCATCGCGCACCACGGTCAGCTCGGCGGCGACGACGAGCGCCACGAGCGTGATGCCGTGCTCCTTGAACAGCATGGCCGCAGCGTACATCACGGCGATGGCGACCTTCCGCCCCAGCGAGAGCGGCCCCTGCTGCCGTCCGTACACGTAGAGCGCCATCGCCAGCGTGAGCAGCAGTCCCACCGTGAGTTCCGACTGTCCGACCACGTTCGCCACGGCTTCGGTGTGCACGGGGTGGACGGCGAACAGCGCGGCGGCGATCCACGCGGGCGCGCTGGGCAGCACGCCGGTGAGCAGCCAGAACACGGCCACGCAGAGCGCCATGTAGAGCACGACGTTCACGATGTGGAAGACGAGCGGCGACCCGTGGCCGATGGCCCACTGCACCGCGAAGCCGAGCAGCGTGAGCGGACGGTAGCCGTCCCCTCCCCAGTTCTTGGACCAGTACGAATCGGCGAAGAAGTGCCACCAGTGGACGAGCGTGTGGAGGCGCGCATCCCGCTGGATCACGAAGACGTCGTCGTAGGCGTACTGGTTGGGGAGACCGGTGGCCGACGCGGCGAAGGCCAGCAGCGCGACGCTGCCGGCGAGCAGCCACCAGGTTCGGCGTTTCATACGAAAAGATTGAATTTGAGAATGTGCCAGAATGCCGCCACGCCGTCCTTCCAGTTGATCTTCTTGCCCTCGGCGTACGTGCGGCCCGAGTAACTGATCGGGACTTCGAAGATCCGGGCCCGCGCCCGCGCCAGCCGGGCCGTGACCTCGGGTTCGAAGCCGAATCGGTCGGCCGTGAGGGGCAACGATCGTGCCAGATCACCGCGCATGGCTTTGTAACATGTTTCCATGTCGGTGAGATTCAGGTTCGTGAGCATGTTGCTGAACGTCGTGAGCAGCCGATTGCCCACGGAGTGCCAGTAGTACAGCACGCGATGCGGGCCGCCGAGAAAGCGCGACCCGAAGCACGCATCGGCGCGGCCGTCGATGATCGGCAGCAGCAGCCCGGGCCAGTCGCCAGGCGTGTACTCGAGGTCGGCGTCCTGCACGAGCACGATGTCGCCGGTGCTGGCGGCGAGCGCGGCCCGGATCGCCGCCCCCTTGCCGCTGTTCTTCGGCTGGAGGATGAGCCGGTGGATCCGGCCGGCGGCGTGAAGCTCCTGCAGGCGTTCGCGCGTGCCGTCGGTGGAGCAGTCGTCGACGCACACGACTTCCTTGGGCATCGGCGTGGCGTGCACGAGGTCGAGCACGGCATCGATGGTGTTCCGCTCGTTGTACACCGGAATGAGCACGGAGAGGCGCCAGCCGTGCGGGTCGAGCGGCGTGCGCGGCGTCAGGCGCGCCGCGGCCGTTGCACGCATGGCGGGCGCGCTGCCGGTGAGGCGGGTGGAGTCGGGCATGGTCATGGTTTCGTCGGAGCGTAGATGAAGCCGCCGGGAAAGCTGTCGGCCATCGCGAGCAGCGGCGGATGCTGCCCGGCGAGGATATCGGCCACGTCGAGCTGACCCTGCGTGGTGACCACCACCCGATCGGGGTGGTACGACGCGAGCATCGCGCGCAGATCCTGCGCGTTCTGCGCCTTCGTCGGGGGATGGCTGAAGTCCGTCGCTTCGAACGCCGCGAAGGGAACCGCCTGGCGTCCGGTGTACAGATAGATGGCCGCGTCGTCCCTGCCGCACACCACGGCGTTCGCGGGAACGGTGGTGCGCACAGCCCGGATCACGGTGACGAGCTCCATGGCACGCTGGCGCGAGATGGCCCCCCACCAGTGGCCGCGGTACCCGCGCGCCGTGTAAACCGTGTAGCCGGCCAGCGGCACGACGCTCAGCACGAGGAGTGCCATCCGGGCCATCCGCGGTACCGCCGGCGGCAGTTCCCGGCGCCAGAGCGCGACCACGCCCAGGAGCGGCAGCGCCGCGAGCAGCGGCCAGACGGCGAACAGGAACCGGATGGGCGAGTAGGGCCAGACGAGGGCGATGGCGAGAAAGAACGCGAGAAAGGCAAGCGTCACCGGCGCCGCGGCGCGGGCGCGCCAGGCGCCGAGCGCGGCGAGCGGGACCGCAAGCACGAGCGCGGCCACGCCGACGGCATGCGACGGGAATGCGGCGAGCATCACCTCGAGCATGTCCGCGACCTGGCGGATCGTGCCGGCCAGCGTCGTTGCGAGAAATGGAATACCGCCGGCGCGCACGGCGTCCACGTACCAGGTGAGGTACGGTCCGTAGATTCCGCGGGCGGGGGCGGGGAGACCGCCGGAGTGGGTGTGGACCCACCAGGCCCACGGCGCGAGCACCACGGCCGCCGCCCCCGCGGCGCCGGCCGCCTGCCGGTACCGCCGGCGCCAGAGCAGCACGGCGACGAGTGCGGCGACCAGCGCCACCCCCTGCGTGCGCACGAGCGTGGCGATTCCCGCGAGCACGCCGGCCAGGGCCGCGCGAGCCAACGGGCCCTCTGCGTCCCCCACGCGCTCGGCAAGCAGCAGCGCCGGAAGCGCAAGCGCCAGGAAGAGCGGCTCCGACATCACCACGTTGCTCAGCACGAGCGTCGGAACGCCCACCCCAAGCACGACCGCGGCCACCGCGGCCTGCCAGCGCGCGCACCCGAAGCGCTCGCGCGCCATCCGCGCCAGCCACAACGCGGCGACGGCGACGAGCAGCGCGTTCACCGCCTTGAACAGGAGCACGTTGTCGGGGAACGCGGGCCAGAGCCGCCACAGCAGCGCCAACAGCAGCGGATAGCCGGGCGGAAAGTGCGTCGCCGGCGGGGTGCCCGGCAGGTGCAGATAATGCAGCCCCGCCCCGCCGGCGATCGCCTTGCCGAGTTCGACGTACACCGCGTCGTCGTAGAGCACGCCCACCGGATACGGATTCATGGCGTGGACCGCCAGCGCGAACACGACGCCGGCGGCCACCCATCCGGGGAGCCCCAGCGACGCGCGCGGCGCGGCCGGGCGGGACGGAGTCTCGGGCGCCGTCAAACCTCGACCCCGTAGCGGGAGAGTTTCCGGTAGAGCGTGGACGGGTCGATGCCCAGCACCTCGGCCGTGCGCGACTTGTTGCCGCTCTCGCTCTGCAGCACCCACATGATGTAGGCGCGTTCCACGGCTTCGAGCGTGGGATTGGCGGGCGTGCGCGATGCGACGAGGGGTTCCGACCGTGGCTCGGTGATCCGTTCGGGCAGCGCGCTCACCTTGATTGTGTCGCCGGGGGTGAGGATGGCCGCGCGCTCCAGCGCATTCTCGAGTTCGCGGACGTTGCCGGGCCAGGGATAGGCCTGCGCGGCATCGAGTGCTTCCTCCTCCAGATGCTTCGGGACCTCGCCGCTCTCGGCGGCGATGCGCCCCAGGAAGTGGTCCACGAGGAGCGGGATGTCCTCCGTGCGCTGGCGCAGCGGCGGCAGGTGGAAGAGGATCACATTGAGGCGATAATAGAGATCGCTCCGGAACCGGCCGCCCTTGATCTCCTCTTCGAGATCGCGGTTGGTGGCGGCGACCAGGCGCACGTCGATCGGCTCCGCGTCCGTGGCGCCGACCGGGATCACCTCACGGTGCTGCAGCACGCGCAGCAGCTTGACCTGCGTCGCGGGCGTCGTTTCCCCGATCTCGTCGAGGAAGAACGTGCCCCCGCCGGCGGCGGTGAACAGGCCCGACTTGTCCTTCACGGCGCCGGTGAAGGCGCCCTTCACGTGGCCGAACAGCTCGCTCTCGAGCAGGCCTTCGGGCAGCGCGCCGCAGTTGATGGAGAGGAAGGGACCGCCCGTGCGCCCCGAGAGCTGATGGATGTACCGGGCCACGACTTCCTTTCCCGTGCCCGACTCGCCCTGGATGAGCACCGTGCTCTCGGTGGGGGCCACCGTTTCCGCCAGGCGGAGCACCTCAAGCCACGCCTTGCTCGTGCCCACGGGACGCGCGGAGTGCGAGCCGTCGCGCCGCTTGATCTCCTGCTTGAGCGACTTGTTCTCGATGCGCAACTGCCGGTGCTCGGCGGCGCGCTTGAGGATCGCGATCAACTCGTCGTTCCG
>DASVWS010000177.1:0-2303 GCA_036393095.1 Gemmatimonadaceae bacterium
GCGCGGATCGTCCAGCTCATGCGCGACGCGCAGGGCACGCGGGCGCCGATCCAGAACCTGGCGGACCGCGTGAGCGCGATCTTCGTGCCGACGGTGATCGGGCTCGCGCTGCTGACGTTCGCGCTCTGGCTCTGGCTGCCGGCGAGCACCGGGAACGGCATGCTGGTGGTGCATGCGGTCACGGCCGCCGTCGCGGTGCTCATCATCGCCTGCCCGTGCGCCATGGGGCTGGCCGTGCCGACGGCGATGATGGTGGCCACCGGGAAAGGGGCGAGCCTCGGCGTGCTGTTCAAGGGTGGAGAGGTGCTGCAGCGCGCCAACGACATCGACGTCATCGTGCTCGACAAGACGGGAACGGTGACGGAAGGAAGGCCGACGGTCACGGACGTGATTTCAGTCGGACAGGAGGACGGCAGGCTGGTGGCGCTGGTGGCGAGTGCGGAGCGTCAGAGCGAACATCCGCTGGCCGACGCGATCGTGCAGGGCGCGCGGGAGCGGGGGCTGGAGCTGTTGGACGCCGAGGGGTTCCGGGCGCTGCCCGGACACGGCATCACGGCCGTGGTGAACGGCACGGCGCTGGCCATCGGCAACGCGGCGCTCATGGCGCAGTACGCCATCGACGTCGAGCCGCTGGCGAGCGCGGCGGAGCGGCTCACGGGCGAGGGGAAGACGCCGGTCTACGTCGCGGCCGACGGCGCGCTGGCCGGGCTGATCGCGGTGGCGGACCCGATCAAGGCCACGACCGTGGAAGCGGTGCGGGCGCTCGATCGGATGGGCATCGACACGGTGCTCCTGACCGGCGACACGCAGCGGACGGCGGAGGCGATCGCGAAGCAGGCGGGGATTTCGCGAGTGATCGCCGGCGTGCTGCCGGAGGGGAAGGTGGCGGCGATCCGCGACCTGCAGCGGGAAGGGCGGGTGGTGGGGATGGTGGGCGACGGGATCAACGACGCGCCGGCGCTCGCCCAGGCCGACGTCGGGTTCGCGATCGGCACGGGCACCGACGTGGCGATCGAAGCGGGCGACGTGACGCTGATGCGGGGAGATCCGCGGAGCGTGGCCGAGGCGATCGCGCTGTCGCGGCGCACGATGGGGACGATGAAGCAGAATCTGTTCTGGGCGTTCATCTACAACGTGATCGGGATTCCGATCGCGGCCGGCGCGCTCTATCCGGCGTTCGGCATTCAACTGAGTCCGGTGATCGCGAGCGGCGCGATGGCGTTCAGCTCGGTGAGCGTCGTGACGAACAGCCTGCGGCTGCGCCGCGCGAGGATCGAACTGCAATGACGCCGAACGAAGCGACGAACGGCGCAGGCACGGCGTCGTGCGCGTGCGGCGCGGGCCCGGCAGACTCCACGGGCCGGCACGCGGTGGCGGTGGATCCGGAGATCAAGGGGAAGAACCTGCGGCGGCTCAAGCGGATCGAGGGGCAGGTGCGGGGGTTGCAGCGGATGGTGGAAGAGGAGCGGTACTGCGCGGACATCCTGACGCAGCTGTCATCGGTGCAGGAAGCGCTGCGCGCCGTGGGGCGGGAGCTGATGCGGAATCATCTGCGGCACTGCGCGGCCACGGCCATCCGGGAAAGCGACGAGAAGGCGGAGGGGATGTACGACGAGCTGATCGACCTGATGTACAAGAATATCAGATAACTACAGTTGGCAGTTGGCAGTCGGCAGTCATCAGTCGACAGTTCACGGTCGGCAGGATCCCGCGGCCCCGCCTCGCTCCAACGTCCATGGTGCGGCGACGGGGCATACGATCGGGTCTGACACCGCTTAGTTTAGACCCAATCATGATACGTCGATTCGTCTTCTATATCGGTGTAGTGCTCTGCGTGTGCGCTCGGGTGGCGCAGGCGCAGGCGCCGGCGACGGTGCCGATGGGCGATCCCGCGTACGCGGCGGTCGATCGGCTGGCCGCGGCGGGGCTGGTGGACACGATGCTCGCCGGGCAGCGGCCATACACGCGGGACGAGTTCGCGGACATCGTGCGGCAGATGCGGCGCACTGCCGCGGCGGCAGAGGCCGGGCGGCTCGACGCCGGATTGCAGCGAACGCTGGACGATCTGTCCGCGCGCTTCGTCGGCAGCGCGACGGGCGGTGATTCGGCCGCCGCGCCGCGCACGCAGCTCATCGACGCCATCGCAATTGCGGGCACGACCACCAACGAGCAGCCGAGGTGGGTGCCGCCGGAGAACGGGGCCGGGGGAGCGACGCACGCGTTCGTGGCGCCGCTCGCGCTCGAAGCGCAGTCGCAAGGGCGCGACGCGATGCAGGGCTCCACGCTGGCGCTGGAGAGCTGGC
>DASVWS010000178.1:0-19215 GCA_036393095.1 Gemmatimonadaceae bacterium
ACGCGGCGGAGCGGGCGCGCGTGCTCCGGCTCTTCTTCTCGCACGCCATCCCGTGCGTGTTCGTGACCAAGGGGCAGCGGCCGCCCGAGGACATGGTCACCGCGGCGGCTGCCGCGCAGGTGCCGATTTTCACGTCGACGCTCAAGACGAACGAGTTCTACACCCGGATCAAGCCGTGGCTCGAGGACGAGTTCGCGCCGACGACGAGCCTGCACGGCTCGCTCGCCGACGTGTTCGGCGTCGGGCTGCTGTTCGTGGGGCGCAGCGGGATCGGCAAGTCGGAGTGCGTGCTCGATCTCGTGGAGCGCGGCCACCGCCTGGTGGCCGACGACCTCGTCTTCGCCAAGCGGCGCGGCACGGACGTGCTCATCGGCACCGGGCACGAGATGCAGCGGCACTGCATGGAGATCCGCGGCATCGGGCTGGTGGACGTGCCGGCCATCTTCGGGGTGCGCGCCGTGCGGCAGCAGAAGCGGATCGAGGTGGTGGTCCAGCTCGAGGAGTGGCATCAGGATACCTATATCGAGCGCACGGGGCTCGACGGCCAGACGGCGACGATCCTCGACGTGGAGCTGCCGAAGATCACCGTGCCCCTCAATCCGGGAAAGAACATCACCGTCGTCGCGGAGGTGATCGCGATGAACCATCTGCTCAAGTACAGCGGGTTCGATCCGGCCGAGCGCTTCAACGCCCGGCTCATCGGCCGCATGCGTGAGGCCGCGGACGTGAAGCGGTATCTGCAGCAGGATGACGAATAGCGGGCCGCGGGCCATCGTCGCCGGACACGGCGACTTCGCCGCCGGCCTCGTGTCGGCGGTGGAGGTCATCACCGGCCGCGGGGGGCTGTTCCACGCGGTGGCCGTCCCCGAGCTGAGCGCCGCCGACATCGAGGCGCTGCTGCGCGAGACGATGGAGCGCACGGGCGCGCGGGTGCTGTTCACCGATCTGCAGGCCGGGAGCTGCACGATGGCGGCGCGGCGCATTCTGCGCGGGATGCCGGACGCCGTACTGGTGTCCGGCGTGAACCTGCCGGCGCTGCTCGACTTCGCCTTCGCGGAGTCGAAGCCGGCGCCGACGGCGGCGCGGCACGCGGCCGAGCGCGGGCGCGCCGCGATCACGGCCGTGGAGGGCACGCCGTGACCCTCGTGCTCTGCCGCATCGACGACCGGCTCATCCACGGGCAGGTCGTGCTCGGCTGGGGCCAGCCGCTCGACGTCGGGTTCATCGTGCTGGTGGACGATGCGGTGGCGGGGAGCGACTGGGAACGCGAGTTGTACCAGATGGCGGTGCCCCCCGGCACCGAGGTGCATTTCCATTCCGTCAGCGAGTGCCCGGGGGCCCTGGAGCGCTACCGCACCGACCCTCGCCCGGGGATCCTGCTCACCGCCGACGTCGCGACCATGCGCGCGCTCGTCGAGATGGGCGTCGTCCCGGCGGTGAACGTGGGCGGGCTGCACCATCGAGCCGACCGGACGCAGCGCCTTCGCTACGTCTTCCTGTCGCCGGACGAGGAACGCGCCCTCCGGGAGATCGAGGCGCGGGGCGTGCCGGTCACGGCGCAGGACCTTCCGTCGGCGCGCCCGGTGCCGCTCGAGGAAGTGCTCACCGGCGAGCACGCCTCGTGAACGCCCTCGAGGTAGTGCCGGTGGCCTTGCTGGGCGGCATCGCCGGGCTCGACACGGTGAGCTTCCCGCAGGCCATGATTTCCCGGCCCCTCGTGTCGGCCACCCTCGGCGCGGCGCTCGTGGGAGCGCCGATGCAGGGGCTGCTCCTCGGCGCCATCCTGGAGCTGATCGCGCTGGAGACGCTGCCGGTCGGCGCGTCGCGGTACCCGGAATGGGGATCGGCGTCGGTCGTGGCCGGCGCGATCTACGGACGGACCGGCGCCGGCGTTGTTGGCGCCGTGATGGTCGCCGTGCTCGGCGCCCTGCTGTTCGCGTGGTTCGGCGGGTGGTCGATGGTCGCCCTGCGGCGGCGCAATGCCGTGGTCGCGCGGCGGCACCGCGCGGCGCTCGAGGCCGGCTCCCGCGGCGCCGTGCTCGACGTGCAGCTGAGCGGGCTGACCAGCGACTTCGCGCGCGCGGTGCTGGTGAGCGCCGCGGCGTACCTGGTGCTCGTGCCGGCCGAGCGCTTGGTGCTCCTCCACTGGACGCTGGGCGAGCGGTTGTCGCGCGCCGAGCTGGTCGCGACGGCGGCGAGCGTGGCGCTGGGGTCGGCGTGGAAGCTGTTCCACTCGACGGCGGGGGCGCGCTGGTTCTTCTTCGGCGGGCTGGGGATCGGGCTGCTCGTGCTGGGGATGCGATGAGACCGGCGGCCGTCGTCCCGCCCCCGCCGCCGGCGCTGCGCGTGCGGAGCGCCGTGCTCCTGCGCCTGCTCGCCATCCAGGGCGCGTGGAATTACGAAACGCTGATGGGGAACGGGATCGCCTTCTGCCTCGAGCCGGCGCTGCGGCGGCTGCCGGGCGGCGTGCACGCCCCCGCGTTCAAGGGGGCGATCGCCCGCCAGAGCCGCTACTTCAACGCCCATCCGTATCTCGCGGCGTTCGCGGTGGGCGCGCTGGCCCGCGCCGAGCTCGACGGCGAGCCCGCGGACCGCATTGAGCGGTTCCGGACGGCGCTCTGCGGCCCCCTCGGCAGCGTCGGCGACCGGCTGGTCTGGGCGGGGTGGCTGCCGCTGTCGTCGTACCTCGCGCTGGCGCTGTTCGGGCTGGGCGTCTCGCCGGCCGCTGTCGTGGTCAGCTTCCTCGTGCTGTACAACGCCGGCCACGTGGCGCTGCTGCTGTGGGGCATGCGCACCGGGTGGAACCAGGGGCTCGGCGTGGCCTCGGGGCTCGGGCACCCGGTCCTGCGGCGCGGACCGGCGTTCATGGCCCGGGCCGCGGCGCTGGCCGCCGGCATCGGCATTCCGCTGGCGTTCACGCGCGTCGTGGGCGAGGGGCGCACGTTCCTCGGCGAGATTCTGCTGGGCACGCTCGTCGGCGCCGTGATCGTCGTCAAGGCGCAGGCGCGGATGGAAGGCTGGCGGTTCGCGCTCCTCGTGGTCTCGGCATTCGTCCTCTACTCGGTGATCCGCTGATGGCTGAACGCGCGGTGACGATCGTCAACAAGGTCGGGCTGCACGCGCGGCCCGCGGCGCAGATCGTGAAGCTGGCGTCGCAGTTCAAGAGCGACATCACGCTCAGTCGCGACGATCTCGAAGTGAACGGCAAGAGCATCATGGGGGTCATGATGCTCGCCGCGGAGCGCGGCGCCAGTCTCCGCCTGCGCGCCGAGGGACCGGACGCGGAGCCGGCGCTCGACGCGCTCGCGAAACTCATCGCCGACGGGTTTGGAGAATCCTGATGGATCGCGTGCTCGCCGGAATCCCCGCGTCGCCCGGCATCGCCGTCGGCACCATCCATCTGCTGCGGTGGGAGGTGCCGGACGTCCCGCACCGCCTGGTCCCCGAGGATCAGGTGCCGGCCGAGCTGCGCCGCTTCCACGCCGCCGTGGACCGGGCCAAGCAGCGGCTGAATCAGGTCCGGGCGCGCGTCGAGGCGGCGGCGGGACGCGAGGAGGCGGCGATCTTCGACGTGCAGCACTCGATTCTCGAGGACACCGACCTCATCGCGGGCGTCGAGGAGTTCATCCGGCAGAAGCTGGCCGCCGAGAAGGCGTTCGATCTCGTGATGCTCGAATGGCGGCAGCGCTTCGCCCGGCACTCCGTGGCCATGCTCCGCGAGCGCGTGAGCGACCTGACCGACGTGCACATCCGCGTGCTGTCGCTCCTGCTCGACCTGCCCGACCACGATCCGGTCGAGCTGGCGCGCGGCGAGCGGGCGATTCTCGTCACGCACGACCTGACCCCGGGGCTCACGGTGCAGCTCGACCGCGAGGCCATCGTCGGCATCGCGACCGACGCCGGCACGCGGACGTCGCACGTGGCGATCCTCGCGCGCTCGCTGCACCTGCCGGCCGTCGTCGGACTGCGCACCGCGGCGCACTCGCTGAACGGCGGCGAGCGCGCCATTCTCGACGGCACCAACGGCACGCTGGCGATCAGCCCCACCGACGCCGAGATCGACGAGTACCGCGAGCGCGCCCGCCAGGAAGAAGTGGTCGAGGCGGAGCTCGGCCGGCTCGCCAAGCTCGAGAGCGTGAGCCTCGACGGCATCCCGGTCACGCTGCGCGCCAACGTGGACCTGCCCGAGGAGGCCGAGGCCGCGCGCGAGAGCGGAGCCGACGGCGTCGGCCTCATGCGCACGGAATTCCTCGTCGTCGGCCGCGCCACGATGCCGGACGAGGACGAGCAGTATCGCAGCTACCGCCGGGTGGTCGAGGCGTTCGCCGGCAAGCCCGTCGTCATCCGCACCTTCGACATCGGCGGCGACAAGCTCCCCGTCGGCGGATTCCCCACCGAGCCCAACCCCTTCCTGGGGTGGCGCGCCGTGCGCATGTGCCTGGATCAGCCGGCGATCTTCCGCACCCAGCTGCGCGCGCTCATGCGCGCCGGCGTCCACGGCGACCTCCGCATCATGCTGCCGCTCGTCGTCTCGGTGGCCGAGGTCCGGCAGTCGCGCGCGCTGATGGCCGAAGCCGCGGAGGAGCTCGCGGAGCGGGGGATGGAATTCCGGCGCGACCTGCCGCTCGGCATCATGGTCGAGACGCCGGCGGCGGCCGTGGCGGCCGATACCTTCGGGAACGAGGTGGCCTTCCTCAGCATCGGCACGAACGACCTCGTGCAGTACACGCTGGCCGTGGATCGCGGCAACGCGAACCTCGCCAACCGGTTCACGCCGCTGCATCCGGCGGTGCTGCGGCTCATCCGGCGCATCGTCGACGTGGGGGAACAGGCGAAGCTCGACGTGAGCGTCTGCGGCGAGATGGCGTCGCAGCCGCTCATGGCCTACGCCCTGCTCGGCCTCGGCGTGCGCCAGCTCAGCGTGGCCCCGCGCTCCCTTCCGCTCGTCAAGCGCATCGTGCGGAGCGTGAGCGTGCGCGACGCCGAGGTGGCGGCCACGGCGGCGCTGCACGCCGCGACGGCCGCCGACGCCGAAGCGGAGCTGCTGCGGCGCCTGCGCGACGCGATCGGAGACCTCGCGCTGCACTGACGGCGGGTTGCCCCGCGATCATCGCCCCCCTTATTCTCCCTCAATCGCCGCGCGCTCAGGCGTGTCGGTTCCGATTCACCCACCCTTCGCCCATCCGCCCGTGCGCGACCGTCATCCGTTCACGTCCGAATCCGTCACCGAAGGTCACCCCGACAAGGTCGCCGACGCCATCTCCGACGCCGTGCTCGACGCCATCCTGGCCGACGACCCCAACGCGCGCGTGGCCTGCGAAACGCTGGTGACGACCGGCATGGCATGCGTGGCCGGCGAGATCACGACCAAGACCTACGTCCACATTCCCGACATCGTCCGCAATACCATCCGCGACATCGGGTACACCGACGCGGGATACGGGTTCGACTCCAACACCTGCTCGGTGCTCAGCACCATCGACCGCCAGTCGCCGGACATCGCCATGGGCGTGGACACGGGCGGCGCGGGCGACCAGGGGATGATGTTCGGATTCGCCTGCGACGATACGGCCGAGCTGATGCCGATGCCGATCATGCTCGCGCACCGGCTGACGCGCGCGCTGGCCGAGCATCGCAAGAGCGGCGCGATGCCCTGGCTGCGCCCCGACGGCAAGTCGCAGGTCACGGTCATGTACGAGGACCACCGGCCCGTCGCGATCGACACCGTGGTCGTCTCCACGCAGCATGCGCCCGGCGTGTCCAACCGCCGGATCCGCCGCGAAGTGATCGAGGGGATCATCGAGCCGGCGCTTCCCGCGGAACTCGTGCGGAAGCGGCCCACGTATCACATCAATCCCACCGGCCGGTTCGTGGTGGGCGGACCGCAGGGCGACGCCGGACTCACCGGCCGCAAGATCATCGTCGACACGTACGGCGGCATGGGCCGCCACGGCGGCGGCGCGTTCAGCGGCAAGGATCCGTCCAAGGTGGACCGCTCCGGTTCGTACGCGGCGCGGTGGGTGGCCAAGAACATCGTCGCCGCCAGGCTGGCGACGCGCTGCGAGGTGCAGCTCGCCTACGCCATCGGTGTGGCGGAGCCGGTGTCGGTGATGGTCGATTCGTTCGGCACCGGCGTCGTGCCGGACGGCCGGATCCGCGAAGCGGTGCGCGAGGTGTTCGACCTCACGCCGCGCGGCATCAACCAGGCCCTCGCGCTCCGCAAGCCGATCTTCTCGCCCACGGCGGCGTACGGCCACTTCGGCCGCGCGCCCGAACGGCTGGGGCGGGGGAGAGACGCGGGGACGACGTTCACGTGGGAGCGCACGGACCGCGCCGCGGCCCTCAAGCGCGCCGTGCGGTGATGCGGCAGGAGGTCGTATGGTCGAAATGGTGGTCGCCAAGCTTGCCGTCGATGCGTCGACGCGCAACTACGTCGTGATCCTGCAGGAGAAGGACGGCGATCGCGTGCTGCCGATCTGGATCGGCCAGCCCGAGGCGGAGTCCATCATCATCGAGATGCATCAGATCGCGCACTCGCGGCCGTTGACGCACGACCTCTGCCGCAGCCTCATCCGCGCGCTCGGCGCGCAGCTCGAGCGCATCGAGATCACCCGCGTCGAGGAGCGCACCTATTACGCCGAGATGCACCTCGCGCGGGCCGGCGAGCGGGTGACCGTCGATGCCCGGCCGTCCGACAGCATCGCCATCGCGCTGCGGCTCGACGCGCCGATCTTCGCCGCGGAGTCACTGCTCTCCGACGACGGCGGCCAGTGGGAGGCCGCCGACGCGGCGGGCGGACCCGACGCGCCAGACCTGTCCGCCGAAAAGCTCAAGGCCTACCTCGAACGCCTCCGGCCCGAGGACTTCGGCAAGTTCAATCCCTGAGCGCCGCCGGTTTCCCATGCCTCCTCGATCGCTGATACGCCGCACGCTCGCGTGGGCCGCCGCACTCGGAACGTTCGGCATCGCCGCCGCGGCGTCCGCGCAGACGCCGGGGGAGGTGCCCCTGGGCCAGGCGCGCACGGTCTCCGGCCTCGTGCAGCACCCGGGCGCGGACAGCGTGCCACGGCCGCTGGTGCACCAGCGCGTCGTGCTGCACCGCGTTGGACAGGACACGGAGGGCCCCATCGACTCCACCTTCACCGACCGGACCGGCGCCTATCACTTCAACTACAAGACGACCGGCTCGCCCGACGCCGTCTACTTCGCCTCGGCGATGTACGACGGCATCGCGTATTTCACGCCGCCGCTGCAGGGAGCGGACGTCGCGAGTCCCGACGGCGACATCATGGTGTTCGACACCACGAGCCGCGGCATCACGCTCACGGTGCAGGGGCGGCACGTCGTCATTGGCGCTCCCGCCGCCAACGGCATGCGCGAGGTGGCGGAGGTCTTCGACCTCGGCAATGAAGGGACGAAGACGCTGATCGCGCGCGACACGCTGACGCCGGTGTGGACCACGCAGCTGCCCGCTGCCGCCGATTCGCCGGTCGTGAGCGGCGGCGACATCGCCGCCGGCGCCGTCGCGTTCAGGAAGACCGAGATGCAGGTATTCGCGCCGTTCAGCCCCGGCGTGCGGCAGCTCGCCGTGGAGTTCTCGCTGCCGGCATCGGCGTTCCCGCTCTCGCTGCCGATCACCGGAGGCGCCGGTGTGCTCGAGGTGATGCTCGAAGAGTCGTCGGCCACGCCGAGCATGCCGGGGCTGGCCCAGCGGCAGTCGGTGACCAATCAGGGGCGGACCTTCAAGCGGTACCTGGCGCAGGACGTGCGCGACGGGACGGTGCTGCGCATCGATGCGGGAAGCGCGGGCGGCGGTTCGCGCACCCGTCTCTTCGCGGGCATCGCGTTCGCGATGGCCGTCCTCCTGGCGGTGGCGCTCACGATCGCGATCCGGCGTCGTCCGGCGCACGCGGCCGCCGACCCCACGCGCGCGCCCGTCGCGCCGGTGCTGATCGAGGCGACCCGCTCGGAGTCTCTGCTGTTCCAGTTGGCGCAGCTCGACGCGGCGTTCGCGCGCGAGTCCGATCCCGGCCGCGAGCGCGTGGCCCGGCACGAAGCCGATCGCGCGGCGCTCAAGGCCCGGATCGCGGAGGCGCTTGCCGAGGAACAGCGCACCCCGTAGATTCGCGTCACACAACTGAAGCACGCGAGTGCGGGACACGGAAACCGGTGTGAGACCGGTGCGGCCCCGCCACTGTAACGGGCAAGACGTCCACTCGGCACGCCACTGACGAGAGTCGGGAAGGCGAGTGGAATGGCCCGGAGCCAGGAGACGACCTGCATTCGCGCCACGATCAACGGTTCTCGGGGGAGGACCCGTGGCGGTTCCGGTCACGCGCGGCGTCTTTCGACCGGGTCTGCGGACATCCTGCCTCGATCCAGGGATGTCCGTTTTGCGTTTCGGCCCGTCGTCCTTTCTCGCTCTCGCGCTGCTCGCCTGCACGTCGCCGGCGCACGAGCGTGCACGCCCGCAGGGACGCATCGTGGAGGTCGACGACTTCGGCGACACGCTGCGCGTCCCGGTGCGGCCGCCGCAGCGGATCGTCTCGCTCAACCCCACCACCACCGAGATCGTGTTCGCCGTCGGCGCCGGGCCCCGGCTGGTGGGCCGGTCGCAGTGGGACAGCTGGCCCGACTCGGCGCGCTTCGTGCCCGACCTCGGCCCGGCCGTCCGGCCCAACGTGGAGGCCGCGCTCGGCGCGCATCCCGATCTGGTACTCCTCTACGCGAGCGCCGACGACCGGCCGGCGGCATCGCGGCTGCGCGCGGCCGGCGTTGCGGTCGTGGCCTTGCGCATCGACCGCATCGGCGACTTCCGCCGCGCCACGCGCGACATCGGGGCACTGCTCGGCGATTCCGCGCGCGCCGCCGCCGTCGTGGACTCCGTGGATGCGACGCTCGCCCGCGTGCGCGCCGCCACGCGTGGCCTGCCGCGGCCCACGGTATTCATGCCGACGTGGGAAGATCCCGTGATCGCGATCGGCGGGGGCAGCTTCCTGAACGAGATCATCGACATCGCCGGCGGGCGCAACGTGTACGCCGACCTCGCCGCGCCGTCGCCCACGGTGAGCCTCGAAGACGTCGTCGCGCGCGATCCGGACGTCGTGCTCGCGAGCCCCGAAGGGCGTGCGCGCCTGCTCGCCGATCCGCGGTGGCGCGCGGTGCGCGCGGTGCGCGAGGGCCGCGTGTTCGCGTACGATACCACTGTCGTCGGGCGTCCCTCGGTCGTGCTCGGACAGGCGGCGGTGTCGATCGCACGCTTGTTGCATCCCGGGGTGTTGCCATGAGGCGCGGGGCCGGGCGCTGGATCGCTGCCGGACTCGTGCTCGCCGTGCTGTCGCTCCTGGCCGTGGGGCTCGGCAGCGTGCGGCTCTCGCCGGCCGCGGTCGTGAACGCGATGCTCGGACGCGGCGACGCCACGTCGGTGACGATCGTGCGCGTGCTGCGGATGCCGCGCGTGGCGCTCGCCATGCTCCTCGGCGCCGGCCTGGGGATGAGCGGCGCGTCGCTGCAGGGCGTGATGCGCAACCCGCTCGCCGAGCCCTATCTGCTCGGCGTGTCGGGCGGCGCGGCGGTGGGCGCGGTGGTCGCGGTGGCGCTGGGCGCCGCGGCGGCGTTCGTGCCGGTGGCGGCGTTCGTCGGCGCCGTCGTGGCGGTGACCGTTGCGTTCATGGTGGCGCACGCGGCGCCCGGCCGCGGCGACGCGCGGGTGCTGCTGATGGCCGGCGTGATCGTCGGTGCGTTCGCGAACGCGGCCATCATGTTGCTGCTCGCCAACGCCGATCCCGGCACCATGCGCGGCGCGCTGTGGTGGATGATGGGCTCGGTGAGCGGCGCCACGTGGCGGCAGGCCGCGTGGCTGGCGGGCTACGTGCTGCTGGGCGGCGCGCTGCTCGTCGGTTGGGCGCGCCAGATCGACATTTTGGCGCTGGGCGAGGACGCGGCGGCCGGGCTCGGGCTGGAGGCCGACCGCGCGTCGCGCCGCGTGTACCTCGTCGCATCGCTCGTGGCCGCGGCCACCGTGGCCGCCGCTGGGCTCGTGGGGTTCGTCGGCCTGGTCGTGCCGCACATCGCCCGCCGGATGGGCGCGGGAGCGCATCGCGGCGTGATCCTCGGGAGCGCGCTGATCGGCGCGGCGCTCGTGGTGGCGTCCGACCTCGTCGCGCGCACGGCGCTGCCGCCCGCCGAGCTGCCGCTCGGCGCCGTGACCGCCGTGATCGGCGTGCCCTTCTTCCTGCTGCAGCTGCGGAGGCTCCGGTGATTGCGTTCGAGCACGTGGTCGTCCGCTATCCGGGCGCGGCGCACGACGCCGTGCACGACGTGAGCTTCGTCGCGTCGCGCGGCCGCATGACGGCGATCGCCGGCCCCAACGGCAGCGGGAAGAGCACGCTCGTGCGCGCGCTGCTCGGGCGCCGGCCCCCCGTGTCGGGGCGCATCACGATCGACGGCACCGATCTCGCCGTGCTGTCGCGCGGCGAGGTGGCGAGGCGCGTGGCCGTGGTGACGCAGCGCGAGGAGATGGCGTTCCCGACTCCGGTGCGCGACTACCTGGCGCTCGGCCGCTTTCCGCATCGCGGGGCATGGCACGGATCGGTCGCTGCCGATCGCGAGGCGATCGCGCACGCCGTCGCGCTTGCGGGGATCACGCCGCTGCTCGACCGCGCCATGGACACGCTCTCGGGCGGCGAGTGGCAGCGCGTGCGTATCGCCCGCGCGCTCGCGCAGGGGGGCGACGCGATGGTGCTCGACGAGCCCACCACGTACCTCGACATCGCGCACGAGATGGAAGCGTTCGAACTGCTGGGCCGCCTTGCCCGCGACGGGATGGCCGTGCTTCTGGTGAGCCACCAGTTGAATCTGGTGGCCCGGTTCGCCGACCAGCTGGTGCTGCTGCACGACGGGCGCGTCGCCGCATCCGGCACGCCGGACGACGTCATGCGCGGCGAGGTACTCGAGCGGGTGTACGGATGGCCCCTCGTCGTGACGCGCGACCCGGCCGTGGGGGCGCCGGCGCTCGTGCCGCTGCGCGGCCGCGCCCGCACCGCTCCACCACCGACTCACCCGGCAAGAGACCGATGAATCGACATGCGTTGACGTTCGCACCGTTCCTCGCGGCGTTGGCCGCGCCGGCGCCGCTCGCCGCGCAGGGGCCTGATACGGCGCATGTGGCGCCCGTGGTCACCACCGCGACGCGCGTGCCGGTGCCACAGGAGGACGTGCCGGCGTCGATCACCGTGATCACGGGCGCCCAGCTCCGCGCCCTCGGCATCACCACGGTCGCCGACGCCCTGGCGGGCACGCCGAGCGCGATGGTCACCCGGAGCGGTTCGGCCGGCGGCGTCACCTCGCTGTTCCTGCGCGGCGGGGAAAGCAAGTATGTGAAGGTGCTCGTAGACGGCGTGCCGGTGAACGATCCCGGC
Organism: Gemmatimonadaceae bacterium; assembly: GCA_036393095.1. Taxonomy (GTDB): domain Bacteria; phylum Gemmatimonadota; class Gemmatimonadetes; order Gemmatimonadales; family Gemmatimonadaceae; genus JAGWRI01. The sequence continues at coordinate 11,421 of DASVWS010000178.1, forward strand.
GGCGCGATCGACCTGTCCACCCTCACCACGGACGACGTCGACCACATCGAGATCCTGCGCGGACCGGCGAGCGTGTTGTACGGCGCCGACGCCGTGAGCGGCGTGATCTCCATCGTCACCCGCGGTGGGGCGACGCCGCAAAGAATGAGCGTGTCGGCGCGCGGGGGCACGTATCACAGCGGCGATGCGTCGATCGCGCTGCGCGGCGGCGTGCCGATCACCGGTGGCGCCGCCGCCGGATACTCCCTCTCCGCGTCGCGCCACCAGACCGACGGGATCTACGCCTTCAACAACCGGTTCGTGGAGAGCGTGGTCAGCGGCCGCGCCGACTTCATGCCCGACGCCCGCGACCGGTTCGGCCTCACCCTGCGCTATACCGATTCCCGCTATCACTATCCGACCAACAGCGCCGGCGACGTGGTGGATCGCAACGCGTACAGTTCGGGCGATCGCATCACGCTCGGGGCGACGTACGCGCGCGTCCTGTCGCGGATCGCCTCGCTGCACGTCTCCCTCTCGTCCGACGGGACGACGGGAGGAACCACCGACCAGCCCGACACGACGGGCGGCGACCAGTATCTGTCGCTCGACGACGTGCGGCGCCACGCGGCGGACGCGCGCGTCGACCTGCGCGCGCCCGACGGCCGCTCGGTGGTCACCGTCGGCGCCTCGCTCTCGGGCGCCGACCAGCATTCGCAGGCGCAGGGCGTCGCGAGCGGATACGCGTATGCGTCGACGTTCGGCGCGTCGCGGCGGAACGAGGCGGCGTACGCCCAGCTGCTCTGGACCGGGATCCCGCGGCTGACGGCCGTGGCCGGTGCGCGCGTGGACGACAACCAGGCGTTCGGCGCCTTCGGCACCTGGCGCGGCGGCGTCAACTACCTGACGCGAACCGGCACCCGCCTGAGGGCGAGCGTGGGTACCGCCTTCCGCGCGCCCACGTTCTACGAGAACTTCTCCACGGGGTACGTCACCGGAAATCCGAACCTCCGCCCGGAGCACGCCCTGAGCTGGGAGGCGGGCGCGGAGCAGTCGTTCTTCGCCGGCCGCGTCACCGTGGGCGCCACGGCCTTCTCGCAGACCTTCCGCGACATGATCGACTACACCGGCGGCACCACGGCGTGCGGTTACAGCTACTGCAACGTGGCGCGCGCGCGGGCGGCCGGACTCGAATACGAAGGCACGGCCACGCCCACGCGCTCGCTTTCCGCGAGCATCGGGTTCACGCACCTCGATACGCGCGTGCTCACGGCCGGCTTCGACACGACGAGCGGAGGCCTCTACCACCTCGGCCAGCCGCTCATCCGCCGTCCGTCCACGAGTTGGAACGCCGGATTCGCCGCCTCGTCGCCCACGCGCGGGACCTTCGACGTGCGGTTGACCTACGTCGGCCGGCGCGCCGACCGCGACTTCCGCGCCTACCCGGCGCTCCCGGTCACCATGCCGGCGTATCTGCTCGTCGACATCGGGGGCACGTACCCGATCCGCGCCTTCGCCGCGGACCGCGGAACGGAGCTCACGCTGCGCGTGCAGAACGCCGCCGGCGTGCGATACCAGTCGGTGTTCAACTTCCTGGCGCCGGGACGCACGATCCTGCTCGGCGTGCGGGCCGCCATGTAGCGGCGGGCGCAGGGCATGGCGGATTATCTTTCCGGCATGCCCCTGCTGGTGTGCGACGCCATCGTCCTCCACGCGTTCGACTACCTCGAGTCGTCCCGCATCGTTCGGCTCGCCACGCGCGAGGGCGGCGTCCGCTCGGCGCTCGCCAAGGGCGCGCGGCGGTCGCAGCGGCGGTTCGGCAGCGCGCTCGACCTGTTCGCGCAGGGCACCGTGCAGCTCTCCACGAAGCCGGGGCGCGACCTCGACACGATGACGGGATTCGACATCGCGGCGTCGCGGCCGGCGCTGGCCCAGGACCTCGGCCGATTCGCGGGGGCGTCGGCGCTTGCCGAGCTGGTGCTGCACTTCTCGTCCGAACACGCGGATCCCGCGCTGTTCGACGCCATCGAAGCGGCGCTGGACGGAATCGCCGGCGCGGATCCGGAGCACGCAACCGCCGCGGCACTCGCCGGCGCCTGGCGCGTCATCGCCGCGCTCGGGTTCACGCCGTCGCTCACCGAGTGCGCGGAGTGCCATGCGCCGGTCGCCGAGGAAGGAGACGCGGTGTTCAGCCACCCGTCGGGCGGCGTGCTCTGCGCGCGGTGCGCGGCGCTCGCGCCCGGCGGACGCCGCATGCCCGCCGAGGCGCGCCGGGCCCTGAGCGCCTGGACCGCCGGCAGAACGGATGTGCCGCTCGAGGCGCCCGCCGCGCGCGCGCACCAGCGCCTGCTGCGCGAGTTCCTCCAGCACCACGTCGTGGACGGCCGCACCCTGCGCGCCTTCGAATTCTGGGAGCGCGGCCGCTGGAGCCTCGCATGATCGTCGGCACCGCGGGTCACATCGATCACGGCAAGACGACGCTCGTACGCGCCCTCACGGGCGTGGACACCGACCGGCTGCCCGAGGAGAAGCGACGCGGCATCACCATCGAGCTGGGGTTCGCGCCGCTCGAGCTGCCCGGTTTCGGGACGGTGGGCATCGTGGACGTGCCAGGGCACGAAGCCTTCGTCCGGACGATGCTCGCCGGCGCGGCCGGCATCGACGTCGGACTGCTCGTCGTCGCCGCCGACGACGGCGTGCGCCCGCAGACCCGGGAGCATCTCGCCATTCTCGAGCTGCTCGGCGTACGCGGCGGCGTCATCGCGCTCACCAAGTGCGATCTCGTCGAAGCGGATTGGATCGCGCTCGTCGAAGAGGATGTGCGTGCGCTGGTGTCGGGCACGTCGTTCGCGGGGGCCCCCATCGTCCGCGTGGCGCCCGGCGACGATGCGGCGCTCGGCGCATTGCGGGAATCGTTGGCGAACGCCCTGCGCCGCGCTGCCGTGCGCGATCCCGACGAGCCGTTCCGCCTGCCGGTGGACCGCGTCTTCACCATTCGCGGCACCGGCACCGTGGTGACGGGCACGGCCTGGTCGGGAACGCTGCAACCGGATGCCGAAGTTCGCATCCTCCCGTCCGGACGCCGGGCCAGAGTGCGCGGCATGCAGGTGCACGGCGCGGCCGCAGAACGCGCACTGCCGGGCCACCGCACCGCGATCGCGCTCGGCGGCACGGACGTGCGCGACGTGAACCGCGGCGACGAGCTCGTCCAGCACGCGGCGTGGGAGCCCTCGCTCGTCCTGCGGGCCGACGTGGCGCTGCTCGCCGACGCGCCGGCCGCCCTCGGCCCGCGCACCGTCGCGCGGCTGCACCTCGGCACCGCGGAAGTCGGGGCCCGAATCGTCGCGCGGGGCGGCCCATTGGTGCCTGGACAGGCGCGCCCGGTGCGCATCGTCCTCGACGCGCCCGTCGTGGCGCGCGCGGGAGACCGGTTCGTCCTCCGGATAGCGTCGCCGCTCGCGACGATCGGAGGCGGCACCGTGACCGACCCGCACGCGGGCCGGCGGAGCCGGCCATTTCCCTCGGCGGGTCTGGACGCCGCGGCCCGCCTCTCCTTCCTGCTCTCCGAGGCCGGCCCGCGCGGGGTGCCGAAGCAGTCGCTCCTCGTGCGCGTCGCGGCGTCCGCCGCCGAGCTCGCCGCTGCCGTGGCGCGCGCCGACGCCGTCGATGTGGCCGGCAGCGACCGCCTGATTGCGCGGGCGGCGTGGGACGAGGCGTGGGAGCGGATGACCGCATTCGTCGACGAATTCCACGCCGCGCATCCGCTCGCCGCCGGCGCCTCGCGCCAGGAGCTGCGCGCCAGGCTGCGGCTCCCGCCGGAGTTCGCCGACGCGCTGGTGGCGCGCGGCGTCGATGCCGGCGTGATCGAAACGAACGGGGCGGAGGTCCGCCGCCGCGGCTGGTCGCGGGCGCTCACGCCCGACCAGGAACGGGTGCTCGTCGACCTGCTGGCGCGCCTCTCGGCGGCAGGCTGGGAGCCGCCCGGCGTTTCCGAATTGGACGAGGAATTCGGCGCCGGCGCAGCGGACCTGCTCCGGGTTGCGGCCGATCGCGGCGACGTCGTGCAGGTCGAGGCGAACCGATATTACACCGTCCGCAGCCGCGATGAGATCGTGCACCGCCTGTCCGGGCGCTTTGCAGCGGGCAGCGACCTGGCGCCCACGGAAGTCCGCGAGCTGCTGGGGCTGTCGCGAAAGTTCGTGATTCCGCTTCTTGAGTACTGCGATCGCGTCGGGCTGACCCGTCGCCGCGGCGACTGCCGGGTCTGGACCGGCCAGTCCGCCCCGTAGGCAGGGCCCCGCGAGTCTGGCGGGGCGGGGCCTGTCGATTCCCGCCGCTATGGCGGGTTCACAAGGCACCGCGCTTGCTGCGAGATTGCAGTGGCGCGCCATGCCGGTGCGCCGACCGAGACTGCCATGATCAATCCAGACCGCCTGACCGTCAAATCCGCCGACGCGCTCAACGACGCCGTGTCCGAAGCGCGCCGGGCCGGAAATCCCGTCGTGTACGATCTCCATCTGCTGTCCGCGCTGTTGGCGCAGGACGAGGGGATCGTCGTGCCCGTCCTCCAGAAGCTCGGCGCCAACGTCACATCGATTCGCGAGCAGGTGGCGCAGGAGCTTGGCCGTCTGCCCAAGCAGAGCGACGCCCAGCCCAGCGTTTCGCGCGAGTTGAGCGCCGTGTTCGACCGCGCCGAGGACGAGGCGAAGAAGCTCGGCGACGAGTACGTGTCCACCGAGCATCTGCTGGTGGCGCTGTCCGATGCCAAGGGCACCGAGAGCCGCCGCATCCTGAACCAGGCGGGCGCCACGCGCGACGCCCTTTTGGGGGCATTGCAGGCCGTACGCGGCAGTCATCGCGTCACCGACCAGAGTCCCGAGAACCAGTATCAGGCGCTGCAGCGCTACACGCGCGACCTGACCGACGCGGCGCGCCGCGGCAAGCTCGATCCGGTGATCGGGCGCGACGAGGAGATTCGACGCGTCATCCAGGTGCTGTCCCGGCGCACCAAGAACAACCCCGTGCTCATCGGCGAGCCCGGCGTGGGCAAGACGGCGATCGTCGAGGGGCTCGCCCAGCGCATCGTCAACGGCGACGTGCCGGAGAGCCTCAAGAACAAGCGCCTCGTGGCGCTCGACCTCGGCGCGCTGATCGCCGGCGCCAAGTTCCGCGGCGAATTCGAGGAGCGGCTGAAGGCGGTGCTCAAGGAGATCACCGAGAGCGAAGGGCAGTTCGTCGTCTTCATCGACGAGATGCACACGCTCGTCGGCGCCGGCAAGGCCGAGGGGTCGATGGACGCCGGCAACATGCTCAAGCCCATGCTGGCGCGCGGCGAGCTGCGCGTGGTGGGCGCGACGACGCTCGACGAATACCGCCAGCACGTGGAGAAGGATGCCGCACTCGAGCGCCGCTTCCAGCCGGTGTACGTCGGCGAGCCCAGCGTGGAGAATACCATCGCGATCCTGCGCGGCCTCAAGGAGCGCTACGAGGCGCACCACGGCGTGCGCATCACCGACGGCGCGATCATCGCCGCGGCCACGCTGTCCAACCGCTACATCGGCGACCGCTTCCTCCCCGACAAGGCGATCGATCTCGTGGACGAGGCCGCGTCGCGGCTGCGCATCGAGATCGACTCGATGCCGCAGGAGATCGACGAGGTCGAGCGGCGCGTCATGCAGCTCGAGATCGAGCGCACGGCGCTGAAGAAGGAGAAGGATCCCGCGTCGGTCGAGCGGCGCGGGGCCATCGAGCGCGAGCTCGCCGAGCTCAAGGAAAAGAGCTCGGGAATGAAGGCGCAGTGGCAGCAGGAGAAAGAGACGCTCGGGTCCGTGGGCCGGATCAAGCAGGAGATCGACCAGACGCGCGTCGCGGCCGAGCAGGCCACGCGCGCCGGCGACCTCGCGAAGGCCGCGGAGCTGACCTACGGGCGCATTCCGGAGCTCGAGCGCCAGATGAAGGACACCGAGGCCAAGCTCGCGAGCCGCGGCGGCCGCCCACAGTTCCTGAAGGAGGAGGTGACCGCCGACGACATCGCCGAAGTGGTGGCGCGGTGGACCGGCATCCCGGTCACCCGCATGCTCGAGAGCGAACGCGAACGGCTCACCAAGCTCGACGAGGAGCTGGCCGAGCGCGTCGTGGGCCAGGACGAGGCGGTCGAGGCCGTCGCCAACGCGGTCCGGCGCTCGCGCGCGGGGTTGCAGGACCCGAATCGTCCCATCGGGTCGTTCATCTTCCTCGGACCGACGGGCGTGGGGAAGACGGAGACGGCGCGGGCGCTCGCCGAGTTCCTGTTCGACGACGAGCACGCGATGGTGCGCATCGACATGTCCGAGTACATGGAGAAGCACGCCGTGGCACGGCTCATCGGCGCGCCCCCGGGCTACGTGGGGTACGAAGAGGGCGGCCAGCTCACCGAGGCGGTTCGCCGCCGGCCGTATTCCGTGCTGCTGTTCGACGAGGTCGAGAAGGCGCACCCGGACGTGTTCAACATCCTCCTCCAGATTCTCGACGACGGGCGGCTCACCGATTCGCAGGGACGCACGGTCGACTTCCGGAACACCGTGATCATCATGACGTCCAACATCGGCAGCCACTACATCCTGGAGCACACCGGCGGCGACTGGGCGGAAACCGAGGCGCAGGTGACGCAGGCGCTGCGGCAGCACTTCCGTCCGGAGTTCCTCAACCGCGTCGACGACATCGTGGTGTTCCGTCCGCTGGGCCGCGAGCAGATCGTGCGCATCGTGGACCTGCAGCTGGCGCGCCTCGAGCAGCTGCTCGCCGAGCGGAAGTTGACGCTCGAGGTGAGCGACGAGGCGCGGCAGCTGATCGCCGAGGAGGGCTACGACCCGGCGTTCGGCGCGCGGCCGCTCAAGCGGGCCATCCAGCGGCTGGTGCAGAACCCGCTCGCGCTGGAGGTGCTCGAGGGCAAGTTCGTCGAGGGCGACCACGTGCTCGTCACGCGCGGGGCCGGCGATACGCTTTCGTTCGAGCGCGCTCCGGCGCGGGAAGCGGCGGTGGCGACGGCGTGACCGCGCTCGGCGAAGCGCGCCCCCTCGTCTCCGACGAGGATTGGATGGAAGCGGCGGTGGCCGAAGCGCGCGCCGCCGCCGCGGCGGGCGACGTGCCGGTGGGAGCCGTGATCGTGCGTCACGGCGTGGTCGTCGCCCGCGCGTCCAACCGCACGGTGCGCGACCACGATCCCACCGCGCACGCGGAGCTGCTCGCCATCCGCGAAGCCGCCCGCGCCCTGGGCGATTGGCGGCTGAGCGGATGCACGCTCTACGTCACGCTCGAACCGTGCGCGATGTGCGCGGGGGCGCTGGTGCTGGCTCGCGTCGACCGGCTCGTGTTCGGCGCCTGGGACGAGAAGGCCGGAATGGTCGGGTCGGTGGGGGATCTGGTGCGCCATCCGAAACTGAATCACCGCGCCGAGGTGCGAGCCGGCGTCGCGGCCGCGCCGTGTGGCGAGCTGCTGCGGGAGTTCTTCGCCGTCCGGCGAGACGAGCCCGGCGGCGGCTGATGCGGCTCGAGCCGCATCGCGTTGACTCGGCGTGACTTGCGGTCTATTTTTTGAGACTCTTGGACAGGTGGCCGAGTGGCTGAAGGCACCGGTCTCGAAAACCGGCATACCGGCAACGGTATCGTGAGTTCGAATCTCACCCTGTCCGCTGCTCTACATAGTCGGCGCGCTGCCGCAGTTTCGCATCTGCCAGCGCGCCGTCGCTTGGATGGGTGGCCGAGTGGTTTAAGGCGCACGCCTGGAAAGTGTGTGTACGTCAAAAGCGTACCGTGGGTTCGAATCCCACCCCATCCG
>DASVWS010000179.1:0-14580 GCA_036393095.1 Gemmatimonadaceae bacterium
CGACGTGGTGGGCGCCGCGACGACGGCGCCCGACGGCGCGAACTCCATCAGCTTGAGCGTCAGCGCGCTGCGCAGCACGGTGTCGCGGTACGGGCCGTCGTAGGTACAGCGCCCCGACCAGGCCTGCCACCAGTCGATCGAGCGCTGGATACGGAATTCCGCATGGCCGCCGAGCGGAGGGAGCACGGCTGGCTCCCCCATCGCGAAGACCAGGCTCAGGTAGTGCCGGTCGCCGGCGCGCATCGTGCTCCGCACGCCCACGCCGGAGAGATCGGCGGAGAGGCGGGTGGGAAGGTCGCCGCGCAGCACGAGCGCCTGCCCGTCGTGCTCGTACCAGGCGCCCAGCGCGCCGCGCGACCGCAGCCGCGGCACGACGCGCCCGTAGCCGGGGCGCGGATCGCAGCGCACGTCTACCGTGACCTCGCCCTCCGTGCACTCGAGGCGCCGCAGGATCTCGCGCTGCGGCAGCAGCTCGGCGCGCTTGTCGGACTCCGATGCCACGGGCATGAGGTCGGTGAGACGCAGCACGCCGGTGGGGGTGCGGAAGGTGGTCTCGAGCACGTTGGTGGCGTCGACGTAGCGGCGCGACACGCGCGCGTCGCCCGCGGGCGCGACCGAGCAGAAGCCGCCACGGTCGCGATCGAGCAGCGCGGCGAACACCGACGCGCTGTCGAAGCGCGGCCAGCAGAGCCAGTCGATGGACCCGTGGCGGGACACGAGGGCGGCCGAGCGGCAGTCGCCGATGATCGCGTAATCGCCGATGGCGGGCGCGGACGGTGGCGGACGAATCGTCATGCGCGGACCGGATGGACGACGCGGGGGCACGCCGCGGGAATCGGGAATGGTGTGCCCGCAACTTGCGCGAACGCCTCCGATCGTTCAAGGATGCGTCACCCCCCGGCGTCCATCACGCGAACGAGGAGAACCACGCGCATGCCCACACCATCAGCTCCGCTCGCCCGTCAGACCGCCGTCGTCACGGGGGCGAACTCCGGCATCGGCGAAGCGATTGCCCGCGCCATGGCGGCGGCCGGCGCCGCCGTCGTCGTCAACTACGTGACGCATCCGGAGGCCGCCGACCGCATCGTCGCCGACATCACGGGCGCGGGCGGCCGGGCGATCGCCGTCCAGGCCGACGTCGCGAACGAGGCGCAGGTGCAGGCGATGTTCGCCCGCGCCGTGCAGGCCTTCGGCACGGTGGACATCGTGGCCAGCAACGCCGGCCTGCAGGACGACGCGCCCTTTCTCGAGATGACGCTCGCCCAGTGGCATCACGTGCTCGACGTGAACCTCACCGGCGGATTCCTCTGCGCCCGCGAGGGCGCGCGGCAGTTCGTGAAGCAGGGCCTCCGCGACGGCGTCTCGCGCGCCGCCGGCAAGATCATCTTCACCAGCTCCGTGCACCAGGTGATCCCGTGGGCGGGGCACGTGAACTACGCCACCTCCAAGGGCGGGATGATGCAGCTCATGGAGAGCACGGCGCAGGAGCTGGCCCGCCACAAGATCCGCGTGAACAGCATCGCGCCGGGCGCCATCAAGACGCCGATCAATCGCGCCGCGTGGGACACCCCGGCCGCCGAGCAGCAGCTGCTGAAGCTCATTCCGTACGACCGCGTGGGCGAGCCGGCGGACATCGGCCGCGTGGCGGCGTGGCTCGCGTCGGACGACGCCGACTACGTCACCGGCACCACGCTGTTCGTGGACGGCGGCATGACGCTGTTCCCGGGGTTCTCCACCGGCCACGGCTGATCGTCGCCCGCGCTTCCGCGGGGTCGACGGCGGGGGTAAGCTTCACCCCCGATGCCCACCGCCCTCGAGGTCAAGGATCTCTCCGTCACCTTCGGCAAGGACCGGATTCTCCGGAACCTGACCTTCGCCGTCGACGCCGGGAGCACGGTGGCGATCATCGGGCCGAACGGCTCGGGCAAGACGGTGCTCTTCCGCGCGCTCATCGGCACGGTGGCGTACGAGGGAGAGGTGCGCTGGGCCTCCGGCACGAAGATCGGATACGTGCCGCAGAAGCTCGACATCGAGCGCGACCTGCCGCTCACCGGGATCGAGTTCCTGCGCGCCAAGGCGCGCGTCTCGCACACGGCGGTCGAGGAGATCCACCGGGTGCTCGAGGCGGTGAGCCTGGCGCCCGACGTCGCGGGCCGCCCCATCGGCACGCTCTCGGGCGGGCAGTTCCAGCGGCTGCTCGTGGCGTTCGCGCTCATGGGGCGCCCGTCGGTGCTGCTGTTCGACGAACCGACGGCCGGCGTCGACCAGCCGGGAGAGGAGAGCATCTACGCGCTCTTCCGCCAGCTCCAGCGCGAGCAGGGATTCACGCTGCTCCTCATCTCGCACGAGCTGAATCTGGTGTACCGGTACGCCGACAAGGTGCTCTGCCTGTCGCACCCGATGACCTGCTTCGGGCCGCCCCTCGACGTGCTCACGACCGAGCGCCTGCAGGCGATGTACGGCGCCGAGGTCAAGTTCCACGACCACGAACGCGAGGTGGGGAATGCCGGCAGCCACTGAGCTGCTGCTGCCCCTGGGCATGGCCGTGGCCGCCGGGTTGGTGGGCTCGGTGGCCGTGATGCGCCGGATGACGCTCGCGTCCGACGCGATATCGCACATCGCGCTGCCCGGCATCGGGCTGGCCGTGCTGCTGCGCGTGAACCCGGTGCTCGGCGCGCTCGCGGCGCTGTTCGTCGGCACGCTCGTGGTGTGGGCGGTGGAGCGCCAGACGCGCGTGCCCACCGAGGCGATCATCGGCGTCGTGTTCTCCGCGGCGCTCGCCGTGGGGAGCATGATGGCGTCGGGCGAGGAGCTGATCGACGCGCTGTTCGGCGGACCGCACGCGGTGGGTTCCACCGAGCTGACGCTCGGCCTCATCGGCGCGGCGGCGGTGATCGTGTTCATGGTCGCGGCGCGCAGCCGGCTCGTGGTCTCGCTGGTGTCTCCCGATCTCGCGCGCACCGCCGGCATCAACGTCGCCCGCGTGGACCTGCTCTTCCTGTTCGCGTTCGCGCTCACCGTCGCGCTGGGACTCCGCTACCTGGGCGTGCTGCTGATGGGATCGCTGATCATCATCCCGGCGGCGACGGCCAAGCAGCTCGCGCGCAGCCTGCGCGGGATGCAGCTCGTGTCGGTGTCCATCGCCGTGGCGACGACGCTTATCGGGGCCGTCGCCGCCCCGGCGCTCCACCTCGCGACGGGGCCGGTGACCATCGTCGCCGCCGCGGCGGTGTTCTTCGTCAGCCTCGCGATCCGGCGCACCGACTGACCGGACCCCCCGTCAGGGGTGGGTGCCCGTCCCTGCGTGCTGGATGATCACGAAGGCGGCATCGTCGGTGGCCATGGCGCGTGCCCACGTGATCAGGTCGCCGATCCGATCGGGCGCGAGCGTGCCGCGCGTGCCGCTCAACGTCCGCACGACCTCGAACTCGCGCCCGGTCTGCGCGTAGTGCACCGAGTAGCTGCCGAACGGACTCACCGCCTGCACGTCCTTCGGCACCTGCACCGTCCAGCCTTCGGGGAGCGTGAGGCGGAACACCTTGGTCGTGGAGATCGGACCGATCACCGACGCCGCGTCGATCGTGAACCGGCGCGGCGGCTGGGCGGCCAGCGCGTTGGCGAGATTGGCCATGTCTTTCGGCGGCGGATACGGCAGCGTGAACAGCTCCGTGCTGCCCGAATGCATCACCGCGTCGTCGTCCGACACGAGCAGCCGGAAGCGCGGCGCCGCTGCGAGGTCCTTGCCGTTGAACGCGCTCAGGCTGTCGCCGCTGGCGCCGGTGAACAGGTGCGCGGCCAGGGAGCGAGTGACGTTCGCCCGCTGCGTGGAGTCGAGCGGGTTCGCGAACGTCGACCGCAGGTTCGCCGCGCGCAGGCCGCTGGTGTTTTCGGTGAACACGCCGTGGAAGGCGCCGTCGGCCGACAGCGTGCCCACCAGCGAATCGGCCACGGCGTTGACGTCCGGCGGGTCCCGCGGCAGCGTGACCTGCTCCGTGGTGCCGTCGGGGTGCACGATCACGCCGAAGTTGCCCTGGTCGGGCGACGGCAGCTCGCCGTACGGGCGCAGATCGTCGGTGAGGTCGGTGTACGTGTAGCCCGCCGGTCCCTTCACCGCCGCGATCACATGGTCGAACTGGTTCTTCGACGGCAGTGTCCGTACCACGCCGCCGGCGGAGTTGAGCAGCACGGGATAGGCGGTCACGCCCAGGGAATGCAGCGCCGCCACGAACAGCATCGCCTTGTCCTTGCAGTCGCCGAATCCGGTGGCGATCACCGAATCGGCCGAGCGGGGACGGTACCCGCCGATGCCGAAGTCGATCGACACGTACCGGATGTCCTGCGTAACCCACTTGTGGACGGCGCGGATGGAATCGTCCAGCGTGCGGGCCGACGCGACGATGCCGTGCACGGTCGCGGCGGCGCCCGGCGAGAGGGTGAACCCCGGGCGGGCCAGCGAGGCGAACCAGGCGCCGACCGCGCTCCAGCTGTCCTTCGGTGCCCACGCCACGGACATGATCACGGAATTCGAATCGGCCGCGAACGGCTCGCCCTTCACCTGCGGAATGTCCTGCGCCGCCCACGTGTACACGCGGCGCCCGCCCGCCACCCGCTCGGCGCGCTTGAAGTTCAGGTTGCGCTCGACGATGGTGAGCGCCATCGACGCGGGCACGTCGACCACGTACCGCGAGCGGCGCGTGGTGGCGCCCGTCGTCACGGTCCACCCGCCGAAGTAGTCGCCCGGACGGAACGGCTTCTCCTCGGTGAGCGTGTAGCTGTAGTCCACGAGCACGCCCTTCTTCACGCCGCTCAGCGACGTGCGGATGCGGTGTTCATCCGAGTACACCGGGTCGCCCATCGGCGCCGGCACGTCCGACTCCTGCATCTGCGACGGCTTGGCGCTGATCACCGTGCCGTCGGGCGACAGCACGCGCATCCAGTTGATCGTCAGCTTCTGATGTCCCGGCGCGTAGCCGAAACTGTGCTCCTGCCAGTCGTCCACCGCGTCGTCGCGCAGGATCTGCACGACCTGCCGGAACGTTTCCGTGTACTGCCCGTCGGCGTCCAGCCGGACGATGCCGTCGTCGAGGAGGTAGGCCCAGGATTCCTCGGGATGGTCGGCGGCGTTGACGGCCAGCCGGTAGATGGTGTCGTCGCGGACCGAGGGATCGCCGGACGGCGTGACCACCGGGGCCTGGGCGTGGAGCGGGAGCGCGCTCCCGATCACGAGAGTCAGAAGGAGGGTCGACGGGCGCATGGGAGGGGTGAAAATCGAGAGTCCTAATAACGGTGCGTGCCCGCTGAGTTTGGCACCGGGCACCGCCGGCCCGCAATACCGAACGAACGCCCGGCTGCCTGCGTGATGCAGGCAGCCGGGCGCGTTATGTGCTCGCCGGCGCCGCTAACCGTTTGAATCCCAGGCCGGGATCCGCCCGGGCGTCCACGGCGCCCCCGCCGCCTCGGCGGCGTTCTCCAACTGCCGCAGATCGACGTTGATGAACTGCCGGAGCCGGTTGAGGATGCCGCCGAACTGCGACGCGACCACGTCGTACTGGTGTTTCTGCGTGTTGGTCGCATCCTCGAGCGTGGAGAACCACAGTCCGCCGGTGATGTTCCCGATCCGGTCGAGCAGCGACGGCGGCACGGGCTCGCTGTAGCGCGCTTTCGTCTGGTCGCCGCCGAGCGTCTCCTGGATCGCCCGCAGCGTGTCCTCCAGCGCCTGCGCGCGGCGCATCAGCGAGTCGGTCGGGGTCGGCGTCTGCAGCAGCGCCTGGCGGAGTGCCTTCAGGCGCGTCGCCGCTTCGCCCGCCGCCGCGTTCGCGCCGAGCACGGCGCGCTGGAGCTTCGCCGTCTTCTCCTGGAACGCCACGACCGCCGCCGGGCGCGGCGTCGCCGAGCCGTCGAGCAGGTACACCTCGAAGCGCTGCGGCGTGCCGAGGGACGTCTCGACGCCGTCCACGAGCCTCGCCATCGCCACCTGGTAGGCGCCCGGCGCGACGAACGGGCCGTCGCCTCCGTTTCCGCCGTGCCCGGAGCCGGACACCGGCTCCACGCTCGGGTAGTGCAGGTCCCAGGTCACGCGCTGCACGCCGGCCTTGGGCGTTTCCATCAGCCGCCGCACCACGCGCCCTTCGGCATCAGTGATCGTGAATACCAGCATCGGCGGCCGCTCGTCGTGCTCCGCCTTGAGCGAGTCCCACGGCGGATAGAACACGTCCTGTCCCTTCTTCACCGCCGCCGCTTCCGCCGCCTGGCGGATCTCCTGCTTCGTCTTGATCGCGTCCTTCAGGTAGTAGGTGAAGGTCGCGCCGAAGGGCGGGTTGGGCGCCGCATAGAAGTCGCTGCCCAGCGTCCCGCCCAGCGGGCTGTTCTGCATGAACAGCGCGGCCCGCTTGACCGGCAGCAGTGCCGCATCGGACGCGAGCACCGCCGGCGTCAGCTCGCGCAGCGGCGCGATGTCGTCCAGGATGTAGTAGCCGCGCCCGAACGTCGCCACGTCCAGGTCGTCCTCGCGCTTCTGGATCTCGAGGTCGCGCACCGCGATCGTGGGCAGCCCGTTCTTGAGCGGCGTCCAGTGCTTGCCGCCATTGGCCGTGTAGTAGAGGCCGAACTCGGTCCCCACGAACAGCAGCTGCGGGTCCCTGGTGTCCTCGATGATCGTGTACGCCGTGCCGCGCTCCGGCAGGTCGCCCACGATCGAGGTCCAGGTCCTGCCGAGGTCGGCGCTCCGGAACAGGTACGGCTTGAAGTCGCCGGCCTTGTGGTTGTCGAACGCCACGTACACGGTGTTGGTGTCGAAGGCGCTCGGCGTCACGCGCGAGACGAACGTCGTGTCGGGCACCCCGGGGACGTGGTCGATCGCCCGCCAGTGCGCGCCGTCGTCCTCGGTCACCTGGAGCAGGCCGTCGTCGGTGCCCACCCAGAGCAGCCCCTGCTTGAGCGGCGATTCGCCGATCGTGACGATCTCCCCGTAGTACGAGGTCGACGTGTTCTTGCCCAGCGCGTCGGGGCCCCATACGCGCCCCATCATCCGGAGCTTGTTGCGGTCGATCCCGCGCGACAGGTCGGGGCTCACCGCCCGCCACGTGTCGCCGCGGTCGTCGCTCTGCCACAAGATCTGAGAACCGAAATAGAGCCGCGTGTGGGAGAAGGGGCTGATGATCAGGGGCGCGTCCCAGAACCAGCGCAGCGCCGGCTGGCCCGGCTCGGGCTGGGGGATGATGTCCACGTTCTCCCCGGTCGCGATGTCGAACCGCGACAGGTACCCGTTCTGCGCCTGCGCGTACACCGTGTTCGGATCCTCGGGGTCGACGCGCGACTGGAAGCCGTCGCCGCCCTGCGTGAAGTACCAGTCGGAGTTCACGATCCCGTAGTCGGCGCGCGTCTGCGACGGGCCGCCCACCGAGGAATTGTCCTGCGTCCCGCCGTACAGGTGGTAGAACGGCAGCGCGTTGTCGGTGGCCACGCGATAGAACTGCGCCAGCGGGAGATTGCCGAAGTAGTGGTACGTCGTGCCGCGGTCCCAGCTCTCGTACAGCCCGCCGTCACATCCCACGAGCAGATGGTCGGAGTTCTTCGGATCGATCCAGAACACGTGCGTGTCCACGTGCTTGTTCCGGTCGCCGACGTTGCGGAAGGTGTGCCCGCCGTCGTCGGTCACCTGGGCGAGGAAGTCCCCCGCGTACACCCGGTCGGCATCGTTGGGATCGGCGTAGATGCGGTTGTAGTAGAGGCCGACGCTGTGGTAGTCGTTCATCTTCGTCCAGCTCACGCCGTCGTCGGTGGAGCGGTAGAACCCGCCGCCCGGCTCGGCTTCGACGATCGCGTAGACCACGCCCGGCGCGTTGCGCGCGAACGCCAGCCCGTAGCGCCCCACGGCGTCGCCGGACGGGAGCCCGTTCGTGATCTTCGTCCACGTCTCGCCCCCGTCGGTGCTGCGCCAGAGCGCCGACTCCGGCCCGCCGGCGAGGTACCCCCATTCGCGCCGGTAGCGCTGCCAGGTGGCGGCGACCAGCACGTCGGGGTTGCGCGGATCCATCGCCACGTCGGCCACGCCGGCCCAGTCGCCGTTGGAGAGGATCTTCTTCCACGTCTTGCCGCCGTCGGTGGTCTTGTAGAGGCCGCGGTCGCCGCCGGCGCTGAACAGCGGCCCCTGCGCCGCCACGTACACGTCGTTCGAATTGCGCGGGTCGACGATGATCCGGCCCACGTGCTCGGACTGCTTGAGCCCCACGTTCTTCCACGTCTTCCCGCCGTCCTCCGACTTGTACACGCCGTCGCCGTAGGCCACCGAGCGCTGCGCGTTGTACTCGCCGGTGCCCACCCACACGACGTTCGGATCGTTCGGGTCCAGCGTCACCGCGCCGATCGAGTACACCGCCTCGTGGTCGAACACCGGCGTCCACGTGGTGCCGGCGTTGTCGGTCTTCCAGAGCCCGCCCGACGCGGCGCCCACGTACCACTGCGACTCGTTTCGCGGGTTCACCGCGATGTCGGTGATGCGGCCGGAGATCATCGCCGGGCCGATCGAGCGCAGGGTGAGTCCGGCCAGCGAGGGTCCGGCGGCGGGCGCGGTGTCGACCTTGGCCGGCGCCGCGCGGCCGCGCTGCGCGGCGGCGGGGAGGGCGAGGAGCAGCGTCGCCGCACACGCGAGCGCGCCGGGCATCCGGAGGAACAGTCGTGAGGTTCGAAGCATGACGGTACGGGTGAAGGTTCCGCTCAAATTACCGGACGGGACGCCGATGGAAAGGAGGAGGCGGCGGCGATAACATTTACGAAACGCGAACCGGGATCCCCCCGGCATGACCGCCACCCGCACGACGATCCACCCATGAGTGAACCCGGTGCCCCGGACGCCCGCGCGCTCCTGCGCCATACCGTCGCCACGGTGGCGTACCGCGGCGGCAAGGCGGTACGCAACGCGCCGGCAGGGTTCGCCGAGTTTCGCGTCGGCCCCACGTCGCGCACTCCCGCGCAGATTCTCGCGCACGTGGGCGATCTGTACGACTGGGCGCTCTGGATGGCGCGGGGCGAGCACCGGTGGCGCGACTCGGCGCCGCTCGCGTGGGACGCCGAGGTCGCGCGCTTCTTCGCGGCGCTCGCCGCCTTCGACGCCTTCCTGGCCGGCGGCGAGCCGCTCGGCCGCCCCGCCGAGATGCTCTTTCAGGGACCCGTCGCCGACTCGCTCACGCACATCGGCCAGTTGACGCTGCTGCGCCGGCTCGCCGGCGCGCCGGTGCGCGCCGAGAATTACGCGAAGGCGACGATCGCCATCGGACGCGTGGGCGCCGAGCAGGCGGCGCCCCGCGTCGAATTCGACTAGCGGCGCCGCCCGTCGAGCGTCCGGCGGTCAGCGGTTGAGCGCCGACATCGCCCGCGTCTGGTAGCGCTCGCCCGCCACGGCGTCGCGCGGAAAGGCGGATTCGAGCGACGCCCGCTCCGCGGCGGTGAGCTGCAGCTCCACCGCGGCCACGTTCTGCTCCAGGTACTTCACGCGCTTGGTGCCGGGAATCGGAACGATGTCGTCGCCCTGCGCCAGCACCCACGCCAGCGCGAGCTGCGCTGCCGTCACGCCCTTTTCCGCGGCCAGCCGCTTCACGGACTCCACCAGCTCCAGGTTGCGGCGGAAGTTCTCGCCCTGGAAACGCGGCTGGATGCGGCGGAAGTCGTCGGGCGCGAAATCCTCGGGGTTGGTGATCTCGCCGCTCAGGAAGCCGCGGCCCAGCGGGCTGTACGGCACGAAGCCGATGCCGAGCTCGCGGCACACGCCGAGGATCCCGTCCTCCGGGTCGCGCGTCCACAGGCTGTACTCGCTCTGCAGCGCCGTGACCGGATGCACGGCGTGCGCGCGCCGCAGCGTCTGCTCCGACACCTCGGAGAGTCCCAGGTAACGCACCTTTCCTGCCTCCACCAGCCGCGCCATTGCGCCCACCGTGTCTTCGATCGGCGTGTTGGCGTCCACGCGGTGCAGGTAGTACAGGTCGATGTAGTCGGTGCGGAGCCGCGTGAGGCTCGCATCGCACGCCTTGCGGCAGTACTCGGGTGATGCATTGAAGCCGCGGTACGCCGGATTCGCCGGATCGCGCACGATGCCGAACTTCGTGGCCACCACCACCGACGTGCGGCGGGCGCCGAGGACGCTGCCGAGCAGCTCTTCGTTGGTGCCCGAGCCGTACATGTCGGCCGTGTCGAAGAAGTCGATCCCGAGTTCCAGCGCGCGCTCCAGCGTCGCCACCGACTCGGCGCCGTCGCGGGGGCCGTAGAAGTCGCTCATCCCCATGCACCCCAGGCCGATGGCCGAGACGTCAAGGGGGCCCAGCTTCCGATGCCGCATCCGTTTGCTCCCGTGGCTGGTCTGCTGACCAAGGTAACAGGGCGGGCGCGGGTTCCCAGCACCGGGCCCGGCGGTCCAACGATCTGGCGGCGTGGCGGGTAATCAAGGGCAGACGGCACGCCCCCGAGTCACCCGGCCGTCCGGAACGACAGAGGAGGAATCCATGCGACGCATTGCCCTGATGCTCTCGATTCTGATGGTCGCGCCCATCGTGGCGCAGGCCCAGCGCGGCGGCCGCACGCGCAGCGGCGCCACCACGCACGACGACATGTTCCCCACCGACCAGATGCGCCAGCGGGCCACGACCGTGACCAGCAGCAAGCTCCGCGATCTCGATCCGCTGGCGATCCTGCTCGACAAGCACGGCGACCTAGCGCTCAGCGACAGCCAGGTGGCCAGGCTCAGGACGATGAACGGCCAGCTGGGCGACCTGCAGAAGCCCGCCTACCGCGCGCTCGATTCGCTGGACCAGGCCCTGGCGAACGTCGGTTCCAACCCGAGCTCGGACGACCAGGCGCGGATGCGGACGATGAACATGTTCGTCCGCATGATCACGAAGAACGTGCGCCAGCAGTACGACTCGGTGGAGCGGGACGCCGGCGCGCTGCTGAACGACGATCAGAAGAAGAAGGCGAACGACGCGCTGAAGGACTCGCACGATCAGCTGGCGCGGCTGCTGGGTAGCGACCGCAGCCGCTGAGCTGCCGCCCGTTCGGCACGGCGGCCCGCGCCCCCACCCGGACGCGGGCCGTCGTGCCGTCGGGTGCCCCCCGACACGCCTGCCCCGCTTCCCTGACTGACGTCGGGCATTCTCTCACGCAGGTTGAGCCCAGCGGCCGTCCGCGCTCGGCGCCGGCGGCCCACGTCTCTCTTGCCGGAGCCCCGTCCATGACCACCCGCAGCTGGGCCGAACCCTGGAAGATCAAGGTCGTCGAGCCCATCAAGATGACCGACCGCCGGGAGCGCGAGCACGCGATCCGCGATGCCGGCTACAACACGTTCCTCCTCCGCTCCGAAGACGTCTACATCGACCTGCTCACCGATTCGGGCACGAGCGCGATGTCGGACCGCCAGTGGGCGGGGATGATGCTCGGCGACGAAGCCTACGCCGGGTCGCGCAACTTCTACCATCTCGAGCGCGCGGTGCGCGACCACTACGGCTACGAGCACCTGATCCCGACGCACCAGGGGCGCGGCGCCGAGCACATCCTCTCGCGCATCCTCATCAAACCGGGCGATCACGTGGCCGGCAACATGTACTTCACGACGACGCGGGCGCACCAGGAGCTTGCCGGCGCGACCTTCCACGACGTGATCATCGCCGAGGCGCACGACCCGCGCTCGGAGCATCCGTTCAAGGGCGACGTGGACCTCGCCAAGCTCGCGGCGCTGGTGCACGAGGTGGGGGCCGAGCGCGTGCCCTACGTGTCGGTGGCGGCCACGGTGAACATGGCCGGCGGCCAGCCGATCAGCCTCGCCAACATGAAGGCGGTATATGAATACGCGCATGGGCGCGGCATCAAGGTGATCCTCGACGCCACGCGCGCCGTGGAGAACGCCTGGTTCATCCAGCAGCGCGAGCCGGGGCAGCGCGACCGCACGGTCGCCGAGATCCTGCTCGACCTGTGCCGGTATTCCGACGGCGCCACGATGTCGGGCAAGAAGGACAGCCTCGTCAACATCGGCGGCTGGCTCGGACTGCGCGACGACGCCCTCGCCGCCAGGGCGCGGAACCTCGTGGTGGTGTTCGAGGGGCTGCACACGTACGGCGGGCTGGCCGGCCGCGACATGGAAGCGATGGCCATCGGCATCGAGGAGTCGGTGCAGGAAGACCACATCCGCAGCCGCATCGGGCAGGTGCTCTATCTCGGCGCCAAGCTGATGGAGGCCGGCGTGCCGGTGGTCCGGCCCATCGGCGGGCACGCGGTGTTCCTCGACGCGGCGGCGATTCTGCCGCAGATGCCGCGCGAGGAGTTCCCGGCGCAGGCGCTGGCGGCCGCGCTGTACGTGGACTCCGGCGTGCGGGCGATGGAGCGGGGCACCGTCTCCTCGGGGCGCGATCCGCAGACGGGCGCCAACCGCGTGCCGAAGCTGGAGCTGGTGCGCCTCACCATTCCGCGCCGCGTGTACACGCAGGCGCACATGGACGTGACTGCCGAGAGCGTGATCGCGGTGTACGAGAAGCGCGACCGCGTGGCCGGGCTGCGGTTCACGTACGAGCCCGAGTACCTGCGCTTCTTCCAGGCGCGGTTCGAGCCCGTGGGCGCGGCGTCCATCTTCCGCGAAGCCGGCGTGTCGCAGCAACCGGAGACGGCCGGCGCCTGATTTCCGGCCGCGTCCGTTCCGGCGTGAACCTGACGGGACGGGGGCTGGTGCTCTAAGTTGAGGATGGCGGGAGTGGGGCGGGGGCCGGCCGGCCTCCGCCGCTCCCGCGGCCCCCCCGGCAGACATCCTCACCGGACCAGCCATCATGAGACTCCGTTTCTGGGCCATCGCCGCGTTCCTGGCCCTCACCACGGCCGTTTCCGCCAGCGCGCAGGACCGTGGCGACCGCGACAACGCCAACACGCGCGCCGACAAGGCGCACATCGTGACGTCCGACTCGGTGGAGCGGCTCAATCCCATCACGCCGCTCATCGAACGGCGGCGCGAGATCGGCATCCCCGACTCCCTCATCGGAAAGCTCGGCGCGATCCTGTCCCGCCTCGACGCGATGAACACGAAGGCGCTCCAGCAGATCGATTCGCTGGCCGCCAATCGCGACGGCCCGCCGGTGGCGGCGCCCGATCCGTCGGAGGACCGGCGGCCCCCCGGCACCGTGTCGCTCGACCTGCTCATCGGCCAGATCTCGAAGAACAACGACACGGCGGCGCAGGACGCGCTGAACCTGCTGCAGGGCAAGGCGGCCTCGCGGGCGCTCAAGATCGTGAACGACCAGCGGAACAAGCTGCAGCAGCTGCTCATGGACAGCGGCTTTGGCCGCCGCGGGCGGTGAGGACGCGGCGCCGGCACGGCCGTGCCGTCCATCGGGGCGCGCGCGGCGGAGACGGCGGGTGTGACCGCGCCGGATGACGAACTCCGGCTCCGGGTCGCCGACCTGGAGCGCGAAGTCGCCGCGCTGCGCCGCGAGGTGGCGCGCCTCGCGGAGGCGCGCACGCGGGTGCCGCTGATCGCGGCGCCGCCGCGGCGCGCCGCCGATGCACCGGCCCCGATCGAAGCCGCCGGCGCCGTCCAATTCCGTCCGCGCCCCTCGCGCGAGGAGCGCGCCCGTCGCGTGGAAGACCTGGTGGGGCGCTACGGCGTGCTGGCGCTCGCCACGCTCACCACCGTCGCGGCCGTCGGCACCTTCGTGAGCTGGGCGGCCATGCACGGGTTGCTCGGCCCCACGGCGCGCGTCGTGCTCGGACTGATTCTCGCCGCGGCGCTGGCGGGTTCGGGGCTGCGCATCCGGCGGCGCGAGCCGTCATTCGGGTCGGCGCTGCTCGCGCTCGCGTTGGTCGTCGTGCAGGTGTGCGCGTGGGCGGCCGGACCGGGGCTGCATCTCGTGCCCGGCGCGGCGGCGTTCGCGCTCGCCGCGCTCGCGTCGGTGGCGCTCGCCGCCTTCGCCCGCCTCGAAACGGAGGAGCCGCTCTGGTGCATCGGCGTGGCCGGCGCGGCCGTCGCGCCCTTCGTCGCCATCGAGCGGTCGGGGAGCGTGTACGGGCTCGCCGCCTACGGCGCCGTCGTGGGCGTGCTCGCGGCCGCGGGCATCGCTGCCAAGCGGTGGCGGTATGCCCAGTGGACGCTGGCAGCAGTGGCGATTCTGTACGTGCTGAGCCTCCAGTTCGCGGGCAACCCGGTGCGATGGGGGCCGCTGGTCGCGGTCGGCGTGCCGTTCGTGATCATCGTGGCGGGGATCCTCCCGCTCACGGAGGCCGAGCTGGTTCGCGGGCGCGTACGCGCGCAGGGCGTGCTCGCCGCGCTGGCGGCCGTCGCGGCGGCGGTGCAGGCGGGCGCGGGCGACGCGCGGCGCACGGGGATGGTGCTACTCGCGGGCGTCGCGGTCTGGCTCCTCATCGCCCATCGGACGCGGAATGCGCCCGTCGCCGCGCCGTCGGCCGACGGGGTGGCGGAGCTGCAGGGCGGGGCGTGGATCGACGGCGCGCTCGTTCCGTTCCTGCTGGCCGGCGCCGCGGCGTACGCGTGGCCCGGCGCCGGGTGGGGGCGCGCGGCGGTGTTCGGCGCCGCGGCGGCGGCGATCGCGGTCGCCC
>DASVWS010000180.1:0-4099 GCA_036393095.1 Gemmatimonadaceae bacterium
TCGATCGACTGGTGGCAGGCCTGGTCGGGGCGCTGTACCTACGACGGCCCGTACCGCGACACCGTGCTGCGCAGCGCGCTGACGCTCAAGCTGATGGAGTTCGCGCCGTCGGGCGCCGTCGTCGCGGCGCCCACCACGTCGCTGCCCGAGGGCATCGGCGGCGTGCGCAACTGGGACTATCGCTACTGCTGGCTGCGCGACAGCTCGCTCACCCTGCAGGCGCTGTTCGACCTCGGCTACCAGCCGGAGGCCGAGGCGTTCCTGTCGTGGCTGCTGCACACCACCAGCCGCACGCTCCCCGAGCTCCAGGTCCTGTACGACGTGTACGGCGAGACGCATCTCGCGGAGCGGACGCTCGACCACCTGTCGGGATTCGCGAACTCGCGCCCCGTACGCATCGGCAACGACGCCCACGGCCAGCTCCAGCTCGACATCTACGGCGAGGTCATCGACGCCGTGCATGCCTTCACGACGCGCGGCGGCCGCCTCGACCGCGGCACGCGGCGGATGCTGGCCGGCTTCGGCACGACGGTGTGCACCCGCTGGTCGGAGCCCGACGAGGGAATCTGGGAGCCCCGTGGCGGGCGCCGGCACAACGTCTATTCCAAGGCGATGTGCTGGGTGGCGCTCGACCGGCTCTGCCGCTTGAGCGACGAGGGACACATCACCGTTCCCGCGGCGCGTTACCGGGAGGTGCAGACCCGGATCCGCGACGCGATCGAGACGCGCGGCTTCGACGAAGCGCTGGACAGCTACGTCAGCGCGTTCGACGCCGACACCGTCGACGCGGCGCTGCTGCTGCTCTCGCGTTACGGATATGCCGACGCCGCGTCGGCGCGCATGCGCAGTACGTACCGCCGCATCCGGCAGACGCTCGGCGCCGACGGACTGCTCTACCGGTACCTCGGCGACGACGACGGGCTGCCCGGACGCGAGGGCGCCTTCGGCATCTGCTCCTTCTGGGCCGTCTCGTATCTCGCCCAGGCAGGCGCGCACGACGAGGCGGCGGCCGCGTTCGAGCACGTGCTCGGCTACGCCAACGACCTCGGCCTCTTCGCCGAGGAGATCGATCCGTCCACCGGTGCGGCGCTCGGCAACTTTCCGCAGGCGTTCACCCACGTCGGACTCATCGACGCCGCGCTGCGGCTCGCCCACGAACGCGGCACGCACCCGCGGCCCGGCCACGAACGACGCGCCGCCATCACCTCGGCCCGACTATGAACCTGCCCAGCATTCTCCTGTGGGGTTTCGTCGCCACCGTCGTCATGTCCACGACCATGGAAGGGAGCCGCGGCCTCGGCTGGTCGCGCATGAGCCTGCCGTTCATGCTCGGCACGATCTTCACGCCGAACTACGACCGCGCGGCGCTGATCGGCATCACCGTGCAATACGGGATCGGCCTGCTCATTGCCCTGCTCTACGCCCTGATCTTCGAGAGCTGGCACCGCGCCACGTGGTGGCTGGGCGGCGCGCTGGGGCTGGTGCACGGCCTTGCGTTCCTCGTCCTGCTCATGCCGCTCTTGCCGTCGGTGCATCCGCGCATGGCGAACGAGCGCTTCGGCCCCGATCCCACGCGGGCGCTCGAACCGCCGGGGTTCCTGGCGCTGAACTACGGCACCCGCACGCCGCTGTTCACGATCGTGGCGCACGTGGCGTACGGCATGATTCTCGGCGGGTTCTACCGGCTGGCGTCCTGACAGGGGCGCCGGCCAGCACGGGGATCGATTGCGCGATGAGCCACCGGCCTTTCGCGCGCTGGCCTCCAATCCGGTCACTCCGCCCGCAGGGTCTCCATCGGATCCACCCGCGCCGCGCGCCAGGCCGGAACGACGCATGCGAGCACCGCCACGGCGAGCAGTACCACGGCGGTCGCGGCGAGCACGAGCGGGTCGTGCGGCGACACGCCGTAGAGCAGCGACGCCACGAGGCGGCCGAATCCGAACGCGGCGATCACGCCGAGCACCACGCCGGCCGTCACCACGCGCACGCCCTGCGAGAGCACGAGGCGCACGATCCCCTGGCGACGCGCGCCGAGCGCCAGGCGGATCCCGATCTCGCGGCGGCGCAGGCTCACGCCGTACGACATGGCGCTGTAGACGCCGATCGCCGCCACCAGCAGCGCGAGCAGCCCGGCGCCGGAAAACAGCGCCGCGCCCAGACGCCACGGCTGGAGTTGAGGGTCGAGCACGTCGCGCATCGCCTGCACGTTGGGGGTGGCGCCGGGGCCGAATGTGGCCGCGAGCTCGCGCCGCGCCTCGCGCACAACGGCGGCCACCTGGCCGGGCGCCGCGCCGATCACGATCTGGCCCGGCACGCCGCCATTCGGCGACTGCGCGCGCGGCACGAACAGGTGCAACATCGCCGGTTCCACGATGCGTACCGCGTGCTCGTCCGACACCACGCCGATCACGCGGCGGCAGGGCGCGTCTGGCTTGCCGACGATCGCGCACTGTCCCACCGCGCTCGCGTGCGGCCAGAAGGTGCGCGCCATCGACTCGCTCACGATGATCACCGGCTCGGCGCCCTTCCGGTCGGCGTCCGTGAACCGGCGCCCGGCGAGCAGCGCGATGCCCGACGCATCGAAGAAGCCGGGGCTCACGAACAGGGTCATGGGCGGAATGCCATCCAGCATCGGCACGGAATCCCGGCCCGGCAGGTGCAGGGTCTCGATGCTGATGCTCTGCATCGGCGGATTCGCGGCCAGGCCCAACGCCTCGACGCCGGGCGCGTGGCGCAGACGATCGGCCGCCTGCTGCAGCAGCTCCCCGCGCGACGCGGCGCCCGACGGACCGGCATCGACGTCGTACGCCGCCGAGCCGACGATCATGCGGTCGGTGTCGTAGCCGACGTCGATGCTCCTCACGGCCTGCAGGCTGCGCACGAACAGGCCGGCGCCTCCCAGCAGCACCACCGCCAGCGCGGCTTGCACGATCATCAGCGCCGAGCGCGTGCGCGAGCGCGGCGACGAGTTCGCGAGGCCGCCCGCCTTGAGCGTCGCGTTGAGATCGGGGTTCGCCGTCTGAACGGCCGGGATCATCCCTGCGGCCAGGGCCGCGAATGCGGCGACCAGCCCCGTGAACGCGGCCACGCGCGCCCCGACGGCAGGCGTGCCCCACGTGTTGTCCGGCAGGAGCGCATGGCGCAGCGCGCCGGCGGCCCACACGGCGGCGAGCAGGGCGACGGCGCCGGCGATCACGGCAACCACCGCGCTCTCCAGCAGCAACTGCCCCACCAGTCGCCGTCGGCTGACGCCGAGGGCGAGCCGGATGGCGGTTTCGCGCCGCCGCTGCATGCCGCGCGTGAGCAGCAGGTTGGCGACGTTGGCGCAGGCCAGGAGCATGATGATTGCCGCGACCCCCGCCAGCCGCGTAACGATGGCGCCCTGCTTGCGGATGAATTCCTGTGAGACACCGGCCATCCCGGGCAGGGTCACGGTGGCCAGCGTGTCGCGGACCATGTCGCTCCGGCGAAACACCGGGGTCGCCTCGCCGATTGCGCGCGCTTCCTCCGTGGCGCCGGAGACGCGAAGCACCGGCTGCAGAAATGCGCTGTATGCCGAACTCGTGAGGCGAAATCCGCCCGCCTGCCACGACCCCCCGGAGTTGAGCGGCACCCAGAGATCGGCGGCGTTGATGTCCGTGCCGCGAAATCCCTGAGGCGCGACGCCGACGATCGTGTACTCGTGCACGCCGAGTGAAAGCGTCGTGCCGACGATCGCCGGGTCACCGTCGAACCGTGCGTGCCACATCGCGTCGCTGATCACCGCGACCGGCGTGAGCGTGCCCACCTGCCACTCGTCGGGACGAAACACGCGCCCGTGTGCGGCGCGCACGCCGAGAACCCCGAAGTAGTCGCCCGCCACGAGGGTGACATTCACCATCGGCGCGCCGGGGCCCGTCCCCAGGTGCTCCTGATCCCGCCCCCACCCGGCGACGGGAACGCCGGCCACTGCTGCCGTCAGTCCCCTGTATTCGGGGTAGCTGAGCACGCTCCGCGTCCGGGCAGTGCCAGTGCGCCGGTCGGACGCGTGAATCTCCAGCCGCCGGAGTTGTTCGGGATGCGATACGCCGGCGGGATACGCGAGAAAGAGCCGGTTCAG